>CAIJTR010000166.1 GCA_903823665.1 uncultured Rhodospirillales bacterium | reverse complement strand
TTCTAGAGCAACTTAGCCGCGATCATATTGAACCGAACCGGTTCAATATGATCGGGCGTTGCTCTAAATCGGCAGATCGTGCTCGCGCGCCCAGGTGGTGATCGGCTCGCGCAGGCTCGCAGCCCCGGCGGCGCTGCGGCGGATCGTGGCCAGGAATGGGCGGAACCGCGCCAGATCAACCCGCGCCAGCATCGCCTTGGTCGGCAGAATGCCATAGGCCGGCATTGACAGGTTCGTCACACCCAACCCCACAAACGTCAGCGCCTCCAACGGACGCGACGCCGCCTCACCGCAAATTGACAACGAGACGCCCGCCTCATTCGTGCGCGCGACCAGCTCGCTCAACAAATCCAGCACCGGCGGTGACAGCACGTCATACCGCCCCGCCAGCTGCGGGCTGCCCCGGTCAGCGGCGAACAGGAACTGCATCAGATCATTGGTGCCAACCGAGATGAAATCCGTCTCGCGCAGCAGCGCCGGCAGCTGCCACATCAACGCCGGAATTTCGAGCATCGTGCCGATCTGCAACGCGGAAGGCCCTGGCCTTACCCGCGCCGCCTCCGCCATCAGCAGCGCCTTCGCGGCCCGAAACTCCGCCACCGTCGCCACCATCGGGAACATCACCGACAAATTGCGTCCCCCGCCCGCCAGCAACAGCGCCCGAAGCTGACGCCGCAACAGCGCGGGTCGATCAAGCCCAATGCGCAGCGAACGCCACCCCATCGCCGGGTTCTCCTCCTCCGGCGGCGGTAAGCCGGGCAGCAGTTTGTCGCCGCCCAGATCAAGCGTGCGGAACAGCACTGGCCTTCCCCGAGCCGCGTCGAGCACCCGGCCATACACGGCGGACTGCTCCGGCGTGTCCAACACCTCGCCCCGCGCCAGCATGGCAATCTCAGTGCGAAATAGACCGATGCCCTCAGCCCCCGTCGCCGCCAACTGCCCCAGCTCCATCGCCAGGCCCACATTGAGCATCAGCCGCACCTGCGTGCCGTCCAGCGTCACCGAGGGCTTGTCACGAATGGCCGCGTAGCCCGCCTGGCGTTCGGTCAGCACCTCAATGGCATGCACGTAACCCACGCGCAGTTCCTGTTCCGGCCGCAGGAAGATCAGCCCGTCATCGCCATCAAGCACAGCGTCATCACCAGGATCAGCACTCTCCACCACGCCCCGCGCCCCGCCGAGCGCCGGGATGCCCAGCGCGCGGGCAAGAATGGCGGCGTGACCAGACGGGCTGCCCTCCTCGATCACCACCCCGGCGATGCCACGCGCGTGCCAGTCGAGCAACTCCGCCGGACCAAGACGGCGCGCAAGCAGAATGGCACCGGATGGCACCGTGATCTGGTTCTGCGCCCCATCAAGATTGGCAAGCAGCCGTGCCGCCATGTCCTCCAGATCGCCAAGCCGCTCGCGCAAATACGGGTCAGTGATGCGCCGCATCCGGTCACGCAGTTCACCGGCCACACGCGCCACCGCGGCCTCAGCGGACAGGCCACCCTGAATGGCCTCGTTCACCCGCTTCAGCCACCCAGCATCGGCAGCGATTAAACGATACGCCTCAAGGATTTCGCGCGACGCATGCGCATCAGCAGCCTTCTTGCCCGCAACATCAGGCAACTGATCGTTGATCAGCCGGTCAATGCCCCGCTGCATCGCCTGCCACGCCTCTTCCAGCCGAGCCCTCTCACGGTCGGGGTCATCAGCCAGCAAACGGCTGGGCGCGAGGCCGGTGGAATGCAGCACAACCGGGCCGATCACGATGCCCGGTGCCAGCGCCACCGCGTTGAACCGGCGCGGCAAGGTCGCCGCAAGCCCGGTCTCCGCCCGTTCGGACTGACCAGACGCCAGCAACTCCGCAAGCAGCATCGCCACGGTTTCAACAACCTCAACCTCGTCAGGGTCATAACGACGTGGCGTGCGGTTCTGCACCACCAGCACGCCCAACGTGCGCCCGGCCCGGCGCACCGCCACGGCGAGCAGCGACGCAAACGCGTCCTCCCCGGTCTCAGGCCGATACGCAAACGCCGGATGGTTCTGCGCGTCCGGCAAATTCAGCGTCTCGCCGGTCGCGGCACAAAGGCCCACCAGCCCCTCCCCCACCCGCAGCCGCGTCCGACCCACCGCCTCCTGGCGCAGGCCTTCAGTGGCGACAAGTTGCAGATCCTCGCCCGCCCCCGCGACATAGACGGAGCAGACTTCGCTCACGAGTTCGCTGGCCACCAACCGGGCCAAAGCCGGCAAATCAGCGGCAGCAGGCGGCTGCTCCCGATTGGCCATCAAGGTGCGCAGGCGGGCGAGCAGGCGGCGGGGCGTGGACATTCCGCCCCGCTCTCTCAGGCCGGCATGGCAAAACGATGGCCGAGCCGCCCGATGGCGTCACTTTCCGCCCGCTGCACCAGCGCCGCCACCGATTGCGCCACCAATTCGGCAATAATCTCAGCCATCGGCTGCTCGCGCTCCACCATGCCCACGGATTGCCCGGCCATCACCGAGCCATTCTCCACATCGCCCTCAATCACCGCGCGCCGCAGCGCACCAGCCCAGAACCGCTCGATGGAAAGCTGCGCCTCGTCCTTGGAAAGCTGCCCCGCATTGAACCGCGCGATGGTGTCCGCCTGATGCAGCAAAAACGCCCGCGTTCCCGCATTGACCAGCCCGCGCACCGGGATCACCGGGAAATGATCGTCCAACTGGATCGACGGCCGCGCATCGCGTGCATTGGCGGCAAAGAACGCCTTCTTGAAGTTCGGATGTGCCACGCTCTCAGCCGCAGTGGCGAACCGGGTGCCCAGCTGCGCACCCGCTGCGCCCATCTCCAGATACGACAAAATCGCCTCACCGCGCCCAAGCCCACCAGCCACGAAAACTGGCACGTCCTGAATATGCGGCAAGATCTCCTGCGCCAGCACCGTCAGCGACACCGGCCCAATATGCCCGCCCGCCTCCGACCCCTCAATGATCAGCGCATCCACCCCGGTTTTGACCAGCCGCCGCGCCATCACCAGCGCGGGTGCAAAGCCGATCAGCTTTGCCCCGCCATCCTTGATCGCCCGCACCGCGGCACCCGGCGGAAGGCCGCCCGCCAACACAATATGGCTGACCTGATGGCGATGGCACGTCGCAATCAGCTCCATCAGCTGCGGATGCATCGTGATGAGATTGACCCCGAACGGCGCACGGGTCAGCGTCCGCGTGCCGGCAATCTCCGCATCCAGCTGCTCCGGCGACATCGAGCCGCACGCAATCACCCCAAACCCACCAGCGTTGGAAATCGCCGAGACAAGGTTGCGCTCGGAAACCCAGCTCATCGCCCCACCCATGATCGCCACCTCGCAGCCCAGAAACGCCGTGCCGCGCGACCACAGCCGGTCGAGCCTCACGCGGGCAGCGGCGCTGGCGCCGGCAAGGGGGATGAGATCAGGCATCCAGGCCATAAGCGGTGTGCAGCGCACGAACCGCAAGCTCGGTGTAATCCGACGCAATCAGCACGCTCACCTTGATCTCGCTGGTGGAGATCACCTGAATGTTGATCGCCTTGTCCGCCAACGTCTTGAACATCGTCGCCGCCACACCGGCATGGCTGCGCATCCCCACGCCCACCACAGAGATTTTCGCCACCGCCGAGTCTGAAATCAGCGTCGTAAAGCCAATCTCCGCCTTCTGCGCCTCCAGCACCGCCTGCGCCCGCGCCAGGTCCGTGCGGCTCAGCGTGAACGTCATGTCCGTCGTCGCGTCGTCAGAGATGTTCTGCACGATCATATCGACGTTGATGCCAGCCTCAGACAGCGGCCCGAAGATGTGCGCCGCGATGCCCGGACGGTCCGGCACCCGCTTGACGGTGACTTTCGCCTCGTCCCGCGAATACGCAATGCCCGCCACGATTTCCTTTTCCACGATTTCGTCCTCATCCACGACCAAGCTGCCGGGCAGATCACCGCCATCGGCGTCTGCAAAACTGGAAAGCACCTGCACCCGCACGCGCTCCTTCATCGCCAGCTCCACGCTGCGGGTCTGCAGCACCTTGGCACCGACGGAGGCCAACTCCAGCATCTCCTCATAGGCGATTCGGGGCAATTTCCGTGCGCGCGGCACAATACGCGGATCGGTCGTGTAGATGCCATCAACATCGGTGTAGATGTCGCACCGGTCCGCCTTGATCGCCGCCGCAATCGCCACCGCCGAGGTGTCCGAGCCGCCACGGCCCAGCGTCGTCACCCGATTATCCGGCCCGATGCCCTGAAAGCCCGCCACGACCGGGATCTGCCCCATCTGCATCCGCGCGATCAGCAATGCGCCGTCAATGCCATCAATCCGCGCCTTGCCGTGTGCGCCATCGGTGCGCAGCGGAATCTGCCAGCCCTGCCACGAGCGCGCATCCACGCCGATATCCTGCAACGCAATCGCCATCAGCCCCGCTGTCACCAGCTCACCGGTGGCCACCACCGAATCATATTCCCGCGCATCATGCATCGGCGAAAGCTGCTGGCACCACGCCACCAGCTGATTGGTCGTGCCCGCCATGGCAGAGACGACAACGGCCACCTCGTGGCCTGCGTCAACCTCACGCTTCACCCGGCGTGCGACGTTGCGGATACGGTCGAGGTCGGCCACTGAAGTGCCGCCGAATTTCATCACGATGCGAGACATGGATGGCCTTGAGACGCGGCAAGCCCTGCGCGATGGCGTGGCTGCCCAACTTTGGGGCGTGTTGAATAGCCAGCGTGCAGCGGTGCGGCAAGAGCAGATGCCATATTTGTCTTGTGCAGACGCCCTCACCAGCACACATCTCACGCCAAGCGGGGAGCATGAGCAGGTCAATGAGCAGCAGCGTGGTGGCAGACGAGGTCCGCAGGTTCGACGCGCTGGCCCAGCAATGGTGGAACCCACGCGGCCCCATGGCCCCACTGCACGCCATGAACCCGCTCCGCACCGCCTGGGCCAACCGCCACATCCGCCACGCCCTCGACGGCCCCGCACGCCTCCTCGACATCGGCTGCGGTGCCGGCCTCGCCTCCGAAGCCATGGCCAAACTCGGCCATACCGTCTTGGGCATCGACGCCGCCCCAGAGGTCATCAACGCAGCCCTTGCCCACGCCGAGGGCCAGAACCTAGCACTCACCTATCGCTGCCAAACCGCCGAGGCCCTGCTTGCCGAAGGTGCCAAATTCCAGGCCATCACGGCCCTGGAAGTGATCGAACACGTCGCCGACCCGCAAGCCTTCCTGGCCAGCCTCGCAGGCCTCTTGGAACCCGGCGGCGTGCTCATCCTCTCCACGTTGAACCGAACCAGACGATCCTGGCTCACCGCCAAATTCGGTGCCGAATACGTCCTGCGCCTACTCCCCATCGGCACGCACAGCTGGAAGCAATTCATCACCCCCGCCGAACTCGCCGCCATGCTGCGCCAAGCGGGCCTTCGCACCACCGACGTCGCCGGCATGAGCTTCAACCCGCTCAAAGGCCAATGGACCGAAACCCGCGATACGTCAGTCAATTACATCCTGGCGGGTCGGTTGGATTGACTATGGCCTTGATCTTTACAGCCAAGATAACCGTTTGATGGTTTAGGCAAGCTCACAGGGCCAAAAAGCAGCTCTTCAATGCGATCTAATTGCACGAGACGTTGCATTTTATCTTTTATATGTTACGATCACCTTAAGGGTGTAGCTTCACGAGACGGGCAAAAGGCGTCGCGTGACAGAAAAAGCTGATTGTCTATTGTGGAGCTGTTACCAAATTCCACAATACAATTTTTGTGTTGATGAATATTGGAATTATGTTTGTTGATTTAATCTGAATTATGGGGGTTAGTCTTGGTATACCCTAAAATCGCCAGCGAAGATCGGTTCAATACACTTTTCCCCGCAACGATACCTGTGCCTGCGCCACAGAACTTTGAACTTGGGCTAGTGCTTGGGGGCACCGTGTCAGTGGGTGCCTACACTGCAGGTGCTCTAGATTTTCTGCTACAGGCGTTGGAGGCGTGGACAGGAAGCTTGCCTCCACACTCAGTAACAATAAAGAACGCGGCCGGAAGCTCAGGAGGTGCCGTCTGTGCGGCAATGCTAGGAATCCTGACAAGCCGCAAAGTCGCCCATATAACAGCCACTCAGCAGAATTTGGTTGCTGACACCGCTTCAACTGGCAATCCGCTATGGGACATTTGGGTCAACAGCTTCGACATCACCAAAATGCTCAATACGAGCGATATCGACCCAAACCAAGACGTTGATAAAAAGCATCCCCCCGTCCCAGCAGCGCGCACAACCGATGATGCGTCAGCGGTGCAGCACGTGCCATCGCTTCTCAACGTGGCGATGATCGATGAGGCCGTGAACAAAACAGTGGCGTTGGCAAATGCGCCAGGAGCTGTACTTCGTGCCGGGTTTTCCCAGCCATTTCGCGTGGCCGTAACACTGTCGAACCTGCGTGGAATCCCATTTACAATCAAAAACATGCAGCCCTATGGCGGCTTCACCGGCTCGGCTTTCGTAGAACACGATGATTTCGCATGGTTTGCGTTCCCAAATGGAGCCGCACCTGCTGACAACAAACGAGAAGATGAATTCTGGCTCTCATCAAACCCTGGGGTTGGCGAGGCGGACTTCTCTGTTCTCGGCGAATTTGCCGCCGCCAGTGGTTCCTTACCCATTGGACTGCCAGCCCGCTACCTGCAGCGCCCGGCAGAACATTATCTTTACCGTCCGTCGGTGCGCGCGGTGGCGACACCACCAGGCTATTCGATCGACTACCCCCCGCCAGCGCCAGATTGGTCCGAACTTCCGGACGTCCTTGCGGCGGGCAGTTATACCTTCAGTGCCGTCGACGGTGGCTGTTTCAACAATGATCCGGTCAAGCTCGTGCATCGGGCATTGGCCGGAATGGTGGGCGTGAACCCACAAGATGCAAGCGAGGCCAACCGTGCCATGCTGATGATCGACCCGCTTGCCGACCAGCCAAGCCAACTCCCACTATCCGGACGAAGTGTGGTGCGGGTCCTGGGCGATCTGGCCGGACTGTTTACCCAAGGCGGGCGATACCTGACCGCCGATATGGATTTATTTCGTGATGCGGACGTGTTCAGCCGCTTTCAGCTAGTACCAACCCAGACCGGCGGCAGGGTTGGCGAGCAGGCGGTCGCTGGCGCGTCACTCATGGCGTTGGCGGGATGGTTCGCGCGCGAGTTCCGCGTCCATGATTTTCTGCTCGGTCGCGCAAATATGAAAAAATTTCTGGAAACGGAATTCGTATTGGCTGGAAATAACTCGCTGTTCGACAAATGGAGCCAGCACCAGCGAGATCAGTTTGCAGTCGACAAAAGCGGCAACAAAGTGAACATCTTGCATTTGGCACCGGATCAATATTTGTTGCCGATCTTACCTGATCTGACCGCCGCCGATTCAGCCCCCCTGCCGGCCTGGCCTGATGGAGCCTGCTCGCCCGATGATTTCCAGGAGCCAATCCGGCAACGTCTGGACGCTGTGCTGAAGCAGTTACAGGCCGATAATCTAAAGGGGCCGCTCGCGGCCGTGATGGCATTCATTGCCGTTCCTCTCACCACTAATTTGCTAGCAAGCGCCGTGGTCAAGATGCTGACCGATCAACTCTCAAAAGCTGGATTGATGGGCAATGCGCCACCTTCTACTCCAAAAGTGAAAATAGAACAAAACAGCGGCCATCAATAATTTTTAGTAAGGGATCACACACCATGGATCATATTTTGACTACCGTGCTCGTTTGTGGATTGCTCGGGCTCATCGGACAGGGCGTCCGTGCAGTCATTGGTATAAGTAATTTGAAAGATGCAGGATCTGCAACACAGCAAACAAGCTTCAACGCCAGCTATTTACTGATTAGTCTCGTCATTGGTTTCATTGCTGGTGTTTTGGCCGGGTTGGGATTGGGCTTGCTCGACCCCGATGCGGCCGTACCAGAGAAGACCACAATCTTGGGCTTGATCGCCGCCGGTTACGCTGGAACCGATTTTATCGAGAGCACGTTCGCAAAATTGCTCCCGTCGATTGATACCAAACAGGCAACGCCGGTCCCACAACCTCAAGCGCCTCAGGTCCCTGACAGCACGGTGCCAGCTTTAACCGATGCGGTGCAGAAGCTTACAAATAAAGTAAACACCATTGCACTTCAGATTTCTGCTGTGCCGTCTGCGCCGGCCATTGATCTTGCATCCGTGCTGCACAAAGTTTTGCCAAGGCTTGATGTCGCCACGTGGGCACCATTGCTTGCCGAGGGCTTTGAGAAATATGAGATCAACACCCCTTTGAGGATGTCGGCGGCGCTGGGCCAGTTCGTGGCGGAAGCTGGGGAGAATTTTCATGAGTTGCTAGAGAACATGAACTACACCCCCCAAGGGTTATTAAAAACTTTTCCACGCGAGGTCACTGACCAGCAGACGGCTGAGCGGTTAGCCCATGCCGGTGCTGAGGCAATCGGCAATTTTGTCTACGCCAACCGTCTTGGCAACGGCGATGTCGCATCCGGCGATGGTTACCGTTTTCGTGGGGCTGGCCTATGCCAGCTCACAGGGCGCACGGAATACGCCGAGTTTGCTGCGGCTATGGGCATGAGCATCGAAAATGCGGCAGCTTACGCCCTGACCACCAAAGGTGCCGCCGAGGAGGGGTGCTGGTACCTAAAGGTCAATGGATGCCTTACGCTGGCTGATCAGTGGGATTTGAGAGAGATCACCCGGAAGGTAAATGGGCCTGCAATGGAGGCGTTCGACAAGCGCAGAGATTATTCCAATAGATTTCGTGACAGTTTTGGCGTCCCGGTGCCGCCAAGTTAGCCATTACAAGCGCCCCCATCCTCCGCTTCATCGAGGCCCTGCCCTAGCCGCCCCTCCCATGCTACCCTCCGGTGAAACCAAGATCGGGAGAGCGCGCCATGGACGTCAGCAAGGCATCCGCCAACGGGTATGACATCGCGCACAACGCGGCCAACCATGTCGCCCTCACGCCGCTGAGCTTCATCGCCCGCACCGCCGCCGTCTATCCGGATCGCACCGCCGTCATCCACGGCGAATGGCGCATCACCTGGCGCGAAAGCTACGCCCGCTGCCGCCGTCTTGCCTCAGCGCTGGCCGCCCGAGGCATCGGCCCTGGCGACACGGTGGCGATCATGGCCCCCAACATCCCCGCCATGTTCGAGGCCCATCACGGCGTTCCCATGACCGGGGCCGTGCTCAACGCGCTCAACTACCGCCTCGATGCCGCCACCCTCGCCTTCACCCTGCAGCACGGCGGGGCCAGCGTGCTTATCACCGACCGCGAATATGCGGCCGTCATGCAAGCAGCCCTCGCCATGCTGCCCGAGGCCAAGCGCCCCTTCGTCATCGACATCGACGACGCCGCAGCCCCGCCCGGCCAACTGATCGGCTCCATCGAATACGAGGCCTTTCTCGCCTCAGGCGACCCCAATTTCGAATGGCGCATGCCAGATGACGAATGGTCCGCCATCGCGCTGTGCTACACCTCCGGCACCACCGGCAACCCCAAGGGCGTCGTCACCCATCATCGCGGCGCCCATCTGAACGCCCTCGCCAACGCCATCAGCTGGGGCATGGGGCCGCACCCCGTCTATCTCTGGACACTGCCGATGTTTCACTGCAACGGCTGGTGCTTCCCCTGGACGATCACGGCGCTGGCCGGAACGCATGTCTGCCTGCGCCGGGTGGAAACCGCCGCCATGCTCGACGCCATCGCCACCAAGGGTGTCACGCATCTCTGCGGTGCCCCCATCGTCGCCTCCATGCTCGCCAACGCGCCGCAATGGCCCGACCTCGGCGGTCGCAAGCTGCACATGATGACCGCCGCCGCCCCACCGCCCGCCGCCATCATCGAGGCCATCGAACGCCGTGGCGTGGAGATCACCCATGTCTACGGCCTCACCGAAGTCTACGGCCCCGTCACCGTCTGCGCCTTCCAGGAGGACTGGCGCGAACTTCCGGCGGATGAGCTGGCCCGCATGAAATCCCGCCAGGGTGTGCCCAACCTCGCCATGAGCGGCCTGATGGTCGCCAACCCCGACACCCTCGTCCCCGTGCCGAAAGACGGCGCCACGATGGGCGAGGTGTTCATGCGCGGCAACGCGGTGATGATGGGCTACCTTCACAACGAGGCCGCCACCAACGAAGCCTTCGCCGGCGGCTGGTTCCACACCGGCGATCTCGGCGTCTGGCACGAGGACGGCTACATCGACCTCAAAGACCGCAGCAAGGACATCATCATCTCCGGCGGCGAGAACATCTCCACCATCGAGGTGGAGGACGTGCTCTACAAACACCCCGCCGTGCTGGAGGCCGCCGTGGTCGCGCGCCCGGATGAGAAATGGGGCGAAACCCCCTGCGCCTTCGTCGTGCTGCGCGAGGGCGCTGCGGCCACCGAAGCCGACCTTATCGCCTTCTGCCGCCAACACCTCGCCAGCTACAAACTCCCCCGCACCGTCGTCTTCGGCTCCTTGCCGAAAACCAGCACCGGCAAAGTCCAGAAATACGTCCTGCGCGATCAGGCGAAGGCGCTGTAACGCCAGCCCTTCATGCGGCGCGCCGATACGGCAGCGTCGCCGCCAGCGTGACCCGCAGCGTCTCACCCGCCTCCAGCAGCGCGCGCGGAACCAGGGCGGCTCCGTTGGTCCAGCGTCCCTCGGGCTCCACGATCTGCCAACCCTCCACCAGCCTCAGATCATCGAGCGCAATCCGCCGCGCCCCCGCATGCAGCGCCGCGATCTTCACGCCCAGCACCCGGCGGTCGCGCGGGTCGGCGCTGATATGGCCGGGAATGGCGGTTCGGCTGCGGATCACAATGCCATCTGCCGTTTCGTCCAGACGCAAATCAGGATCATCCGTGGTCGCAATCGCCGCCCGCGCCAAAATCGCAGCGCGCTGTTGTTCGACAACCGCACCGTCCACCGCGAACGGCGCACAGCCCTCCGCCTCTCGTCGGGCCTGGCCGAATTCCGGGTGCAGCGTCACCGTCGGGCCATCTGCAAACCCGTGGCGGTCACCGGTGTCCAGATAGCTCTCCGCCGGCGCGTTCTCCGCCAGCACCACCGCGTGGTCGGCCAGTTCGATGTGGTAATAAGTGATCTCGTCCACATCGAGTTGCGCGATGCTGGCCTCGTTGATCAGCACTTTCGCCGGGATCAGATGGCCACCCAGATACAGTGCATGATCGGGTGACAGCACCAAGTCGCGGCACGGCACACCATCAGCGATGGCATCAGCCTCGATGCGGATCGGCTGCACCGTCTCAGGCCTTGGGTGCCGCCGCATGTGGCGCATGCGGCGCGAGCCAATCCACGTGATCGGGGCCGCGGTGCCGTCACGCGTCACCACCCAATCCCCCACCTCCAGAGCCTGCACCGCCACATCCCCGTCAAGCCGTCGGATGCGCGTGCCCCAGGCGAAGCACGACACCTGCACACCGGCCACAATGGCCTGTGCCGAGGTGCCGGCCGCAAAGCTCAGGATGCCCTCTAAATTGGTTTGGGCACTGTCGCCATAAACGTAGAGATATTCGGCAATCGTATTTGCGGTAGAGATATACAACAAATGGTCAAACGCACCGATTTTGATTGTATCGCCTGCTACAAACCCATTTATCAACACAGAAGAAAAATCACGCAGATCCGTCAGCGTCAGGCTGCCGGTGCCGTCAGCAAACACCACGCTCGGCGTCGCAGCCCCGCTGAACACCGGCCCGGTGCTGCCCTGATAGCCGTTCAGTGTCAGCGAGGCACCGCTCCCGATCTCAATCGTGCCGCCGGTGCTGCCAGTCGAGACGATGGTGCCCACATTCAGCATCGCACCTTGGCCAACCGCCTCGATCAAACCTGTCGCACCGAGGCTCAGCGTGCCGTAATTGACCGCGCCGCCCGCCCCAATATTCTGCGTGCCATTGATCGTGCCCGTAACCGGGTCCAACACGCCGGTAATGGTCGAAACGGCGCCAGCGGCAATGCTGAGGTTGTTGGCCACCGAAAGCGTCGCCCCCTGCCCCACCGTCAGCACCGCCTGACCGGCCCCGCCGACGGTGATGCTGTCCGTGATGGCAAGCTTGCTGCCGCTGCCTTCAACATCCACAGTGCCGCTGCCACCGGTGCTGAAGCCAATCGCGCCTTCCACGGCGGTCACGGTCGCCCCGTTGGTGATCGAAAGCCCACCCACGCCGCTGTCACCCACCGTAAGCCCGCCGGTGATGGCCAACGCGCTGCCCGCGCCATCCACCGTGACAGTGGCCGTGGCCCCGGCGAGCGTCCCGAAATCGGCATTGCTGGCCGCGACCTTGCCACCCGTGTTCACCGTCAGCGAACCAGAACTGCCGTCTCCCACATACAACGCCCCGGTGATGTTCCATTGCGACCCGGTGCCACCCACCGTCACGCTGGAGCCAGAGCCACCGCCAGACGCCCCAATCTCCGCCGCCGCCGCCGGCACGAAGCCGTTCAGATTGGTCGAGCTGGCACCATTCGTATACGCCGCCGGCAGGCTCGTGTTGATCACGCCCCCGGCCAGGATCGAAACGTTGCCAGGGCCGCCGGGCGAGTTTTGGTAATAGCTCGTCCCACCCACCGCGAACCGGCCCAAATTGGTCAGCACCGAGCCCACGCCCGTCACCGTCAGCGTGCCAGACCCACCGGCGTTGCGGCCCAGTGTGATACCCTCATTGATGTCGTTGGCCGTGTTGCCGCCGCTGTTGACGGTGCCGCCATTCTCCACCAGCAGCGAGCCCGTGCCGGAATTGCCGATATTGATCCCGCCCACCGCCGTATAGGTCGAGCCCTTATCGCTCACAACAAGGTTGCCGGTGCCGCCACTGTTGCCGATCACGGTGGCCGCGTCCGCCGCGAACTGCACCCCCACCAGAATGCTGCCCCCCTGCGTCACATTGACGACGCCGGTGCCAACATTGCCGATGTTGGCATAATGGCCATTGGTGGTCACGAACGCGCCGGCGCCGGACACATTGAGCGTTCCGTTCGAGCCGACAGCCGTGCCCACAAGCAGAGCAGAGGTGCCGGACGCGGTGATCAGATTGCCGCCAATGCTGATCGTCCCGCCAGCACCCACATTGACGTTACCCGTCGCGTTGAACGTCACCCCATTGATCACATCGACCACGCCGATCTCAAGGCGATTGGCCACAACCACCTGCCCGCCCGTATCGGTAAACAGCGTGCCGTTGCTGGCATTGTAGCCGACAAGCATGTTCTGCCCGGTCTGGAGCAGCCCATTGCCGGACACCTCAACAGTGCCGGTCCCGCCATTGGTGATGGAGCCGCCGCTTCCAACTATGAATGCACCATCGCCAATCGCATCGGTGATATTGTCAAACGTCCCGCCATTGGTGATCGTCAGCAACCCGTTGCCACCTCGTCCAATCGAGGTCACACCCGTGGACATGAAGGTCGATCCGGCACCAGTCACCAAAACCGAGCCATTGCTGCCGCCGTGATAACCAACCAACAGCGGCACGGTCACGGCAGAGCTCGTCGTGCCCACCTCAACCGTGGCACCGGCTTCGACGGTGAAAAAACCGTTACCGGTATCGCCGACGGTCAAAGCATTGGTGTTCAGATTGAAAAGTGAGCCTGCTCCCGCCACGTCAACCGTGCCGGAAGCGCCCCCTGAATAGCCGACATCCACACCAACATTGCTGCTCGGCGGTGCCGTGAACGCGAACGTGCCGCCATTGAGCACGTCGAGCACGCCCGACGCATGCGCCGTGTAGCCCACAATAACCGGGGTAAGGCCATTCGAGTCAGACGTGATGTTGATGGCACCACCAGCCTCAACCGTAACAAAGCCACTTCCGGCATAGCCATCATACAAATAGGCACTGATATACTTCGTATTGGCACCGTTCACGACCAGCGAGG
>CAIJTR010000165.1 GCA_903823665.1 uncultured Rhodospirillales bacterium | reverse complement strand
GAACCGTTCCGGTGCAATCTGGTCGGCGCTAAGTTGCTCTAGAGTCATATGTTTCTAGAGCACGAACTTTCGACCAGATGATTCCATCTGGTCGAAACGTGCTCTAACTGAAGCGATGTGCGCCGCGGGGCTCAACCCTGCGGCGCGTAACGCCAGACGGAGGCGGGTGGGAAGTTCTTCGGCGTCCAGCTTTCACGCTTCGCCGTCAGCCCATGCTTCTGGTAAGGCAGCGGCGAGGTGACGCAGTAGCTGAAATGCAGGAACCCGCGACCGGGGGCCACGGACTGCATGACGTCGATGAAGCGGCGTTGCAGAGTCAGTGGCAGCAGCACCAGCGGAATGCCACAGATCATGGTGCCGATGTTGCCGTGGACATGCGCCGGCAGCAGCTTCGGCAGTTCCAGCGCGTCTCCGGTGATGACGTTCACGCCGGGCAGCACGCGGCGGAGATGCTCGGCCATCGTGGGCACGATCTCCACCACATAAATCTTTTCCGGCGGAATGCCGGCTTTGAGCATGGCGCGCGACACCACGCCGGTGCCTGCACCCAGCTCTACCACGAACTCCTCTGCCGTCCTGCGCACCTGTTTGGCGACATTGCCGCACAGCGTGGGCGACGAGGGAATGATCGAGCCCATTTGAAGTGGGTTTGCGATCCACCTGCGGAAGAACATCCAGGGGTTGGAAACTGTTATTGGGGCCAGTGCGTCACTCATCCCGCCACCATCAAGCTCGTGATCCGCCCGATCTGATTTCAATTCGGCGGACTTCATCACATGGGTCATCTAAATTGCCAATCTCGTGCTCGAAACACCACGTATCGCTGATCGTGCTAGCGCAAAGCTGTGGGGAGGGAAAGCCACCCGTGCATTGTTCCGCACTTCCCTATCTGGCGCGCATTGTATTGAAGGTTCAGTCCTTTCACGACTTGGACGTGTTGGTTATGGTAAGCCATCTGTTATGTCATGCGAGTCCGCACGGATGCGCATGATTGCTCCTGCTTCCTGGCCATCCTGGCCTAGTTTTTGAAAGCGTCACCCGTCGCCGATGACAGCCCGCATTCTCATCGTCGACGACGTGCCTGCCAATTCCCGGCTGCTGGAAGCACGGCTATCGGGCGAATATTACCAAATTGCGACCGCGACGGATGGGTATGAGGCCGTGCGGCTGGCGCATTCCTGGCAGCCCGACCTCATCATGCTCGACGTGATGATGCCGGTGATGGACGGGTATGAAACCTGCAGACTGTTGAAGGCGGATGCGCAGACGCTGCATATCCCGGTGGTGATGATCACAGCCCTTGGCGATCCGTCGGAGCGGCTGCGCGGGCTTGAAGCGGGTGCCGATGACTTCCTGACCAAGCCGGTGGAGTTCGACACGCTGCTGGCCCGTACCCGTTCGCTGGTTCGGCTGAAGCGGCTGCTCGATGAGTTGCGGGCGAGAGGGGAGACGGCGCGCGCGCTGGGTTTGGGCGACCAGGGCATGGTGCTGCCCTCCATCTCCGGTGCGCGGGCGCTGGTGGTCGATGATTGGGATATTGGTGCGCAATCCATCCAGGACACATTGTCGCGTGAGGGGATTATTCCCGGCCGCGCCTCCACCGAGGCCGAGGCGCTGGCGCTGACGGCGGCAATCCCGTTTGATCTGATCGTACTTAGTCTGTCGATGACGACGGATGACCCGTTGCGCCTGGCCTCCCGCCTGCGCGCCGCTGATATCACGCATGACATTCCGTTGCTGCTGATTGCCGAGCCGGAGCAGCGCACACGGATTCTGCGTGGGTTTGATCTGGGGGCGAATGACTGGCTGATGCGTCCGCTCGATGGCCATGAGCTGCGGGCGCGGGCGCGAAATCAGATCCGGCGGAAATTTTATCAGGATCGTCTGCGCGCTGATTTCGGATCGGCGCTGGAGATGGCGCTGACCGATCCTCTCACTGGGTTTTATAATCAGCGATACTTAATGAGACATTTGCGCGGATTGCTTGCGAGTGGCGACAATCCGGGCATTTCGGTGATGATGCTGGACGTTGATCACTTCAAATCCATCAATGATCAGTATGGCCACCCAATGGGCGATCACGCGTTGAAGTCGATTGCCGAGACCCTGCGCACCCGCACCCGCGTGTTCGACACGGTTGCGCGCTACGGTGGCGAGGAGTTCGTTGTGGTCATGCCGGGGGCGAGCGCCAATGACGCGCTGAGTGCTGCTGAGCGCCTGCGCAGCGCCATCGAGCGCATGCCGTTCAGTCCGCTGCCCGGCCTGAATGTTCCCATCACCGTCAGCATCGGCGTGGCTTTCAGCGGTGGCCCGAATGTTACGCCGGAGACACTGCTGCAGGCGGCTGATCACGCGATGTATCAGGCCAAGCATGGCGGGCGGAATAGGGTAATGAGCGCCATTCCGAGTTAGCCTCCCGGCTGCCCAATATGAGAAACGAGAAAAGGCCCTGGGTGACCAGGGCCTTTGCCATTCTCGTCGCAGGTTCAGCAGCAGATCACTTGATCTTGGCTTCCTTGAACACGACGTGCTTGCGGGCCACCGGGTCATACTTGTTGAACTCGAGCTTACCGGTCTGCGCACGCGCATTCTTTTTGGTGACATAGAAATACCCGGTGTCAGCGGTCGACACGAGCTTGATCTGGACGGTGTTCGTCTTGGCCATAATCTGAATCCCTAGGAAGGCTGCGGAAAATGACGAGTGTGGTGCGCCGCGTCAAGTCTGATGATGGGCCCGATCACGACTGCGCCTGAAAAGCATCGGCGAATTGCTGTAATTCGTTGATATTCAGGTCGGAAATTGCAGTGAACGCAAAGCCGTTCTGCGTCCAGGACACAATATTGTAGCCGTTGGCGGTGTTGCTCACCGCTGTGGGCGCATCGGGGCGAACGTACAGATCGATCACGTGCTTCTGGCGCAGATAGACCAGCACAGCGACGGTTCTGCCGCCGACATAATCGAGCCGGCCGCCATCGAGCACGAAGCCCTGTGCCGATACGTCACGAACGGGTGGCGCGAAATCCAACTTGCCATCAAACCAGGGCTTGACGTTGTGTTGGTCGTTCGACGCCACGTCGGTCAGGTGGCCGGGTTGAAGTGCCCGCAGATGACTGGCAAGCAACTCGTTTGTCGAGACGGCGTCGGGGCTGTGTGGCAAGAGCAGCAAGGCCATGCCTGCGGCCAGCGCTCCACCGGCGAACCCGGCGGGCAAACGCCAGGCTGTTTCACGCTTGGTGGAGGGTGCCAATTTTTGCCGCAATGCATGGGGCACGCGATGATAGGCGATGTCAGTGGCAAGTGTTCTGCGCAGGCTTAGCAAATCGTCGCGCAGCGCGGCGCAACCGGGGCAGCCGCGCATGTGGTTGTGCAACTCCGCCGAGCGCCCGGCATCAAGTTCGCCGTCCAGATCGGCAGTGAGCAGCAACCTTTTGTCGGCACAGGGCTCGGTCATGGCGTGCTATCTCGGGCGGTGAGCATGGCTTGACGGGCGCGGGAGAGGCGGGACATTACGGTGCCGATGGGTGTTTGCGTGATTTCGGCAATCTCGCGGTAGGACAGGCCTTCCAGTTCCCTCAGAACCAGCGCCTCGCGCCACTCCAGTGGCAGGGCTGCCAGAGCGTCAGCCGCGAGCGCCACGTTCTGCCGTTGTGAGAGGAGGGTTTCGGCGTCGGCGGAGGGATCGGCCAGATCATCCTCCAGCAACTCTTCTCCCCGCCGTTTGCCGGCAGACAGAGTGTCATAGGCGGTGTTGCGCACGATCCGCAGCAGCCAGGCACGCGGATCTCCGCCGCGAAACGTGGCAGCGCCCGCAAGTGCTTTCAGCATGGCGTCCTGCACCACGTCCTCGGCCTGGGTTGGATCGCGCATCAAATGGCGTGCCAGATTATAGGCGGCATCGAGATGCCGCAGGAGCAGAACCGCCCGACGATCCCGCTCCTCCATTTCAATACGGCGTCCTGCCCGCCAGCCACGCCACACACCCACATTCCCTCAAACCATTACCGCACAATCACCGTGCCCTGCATGTGCGGATGCAGCGAGCAGAAATAGTGATAGGTGCCCGGAGTGGTGAAAGTGGCGCTGAAATGATCGTCCGTGTCCAGCGCGGGTGAGTGAAAAACGGGTGGGTGCGCGGCATCGGTGATGGTGTGGGGAATGTCGTCACGGTTCGTCCAGGTGATCGTGGAGCCCGCCTTGATGGTGATCTCAACAGGCTTGAAGACGAAATTGTCGATGCTGACATCTTCCGCTAAGGTCGGGGTCGCCCACGCGAGAAAGCAGGCGAATGCGATGTGGCGCATCGGCTATGCCTCCAGCGTGGTGTCGGCGAGCGCGGAGTTGCCCTGGATGAGCCGCACGGTGGTGATGCCAAGCATCGAGCGGAGCTTGCCTGCCGGTATGTCCTTGATCGGGCCGGGCGAGGGGGTGGTGCCGGGGGCTGGCTGTGGAAAGGCGGTTGAGCGGGCGGTGTGGAAAGACAACTGTCCCTCCACCTTCTGCATGATCTGATGGATGTGGCCATTCAGCACCGTGACCGAGCCGAAGCGGCGGAGAAGGGCGAGTGCCTGTTCGGCATCGGCCGTGCCCCAGCCCCATTCGGCGTTCACCGTCCAGAGCGGGATATGGGCGAAGACGACGATCGGTTGGCTCGCCGGGCGGTCTTTCAGGTCTTGGGCGAGCCATGCCAGTTGAGTTACACCGAGATTGCCGAGGCCACCGGCCTGCAGGCCTTGGACGTTATTGAGGCCTACGAAATGCACGCCTTCCTGGTCGAAGCTGTAATAGCCGTGGGCACCACCCTTGGTGAAGCGCTCGAAGAAGCCGGCACCATCATCCGTGAGCACGTCATGCTCACCGGGCACGTAATGCGTCTCGATGCCAGTGGCCCCGATCATCTGCCACGCTGTGTCGAACTGCGCGGCGCGAGAGAGGTGGCTGACGTCTCCCGTGTGGATCATCATCGAAGGGGTGGCGTGCGCCTTCACCTGATCAAGTGCCGCCTGCAGCGTTTCGGTGACGTTGGTGTTGGGGGCGGCTGAGAAGCCGAGATGGCTGTCGCTGATCTGCACGAAGCTGAAGCCTGTGCCGGGCGGCGAGGCTGCGAGCGCCTGGGAGCGGGGGATGCCGCCCACCATGGTCCAGACCACGCCAGTGCCGGCCCAGATCATGCACTCCAAGGCAGTGCGGCGTGTCAGCTTGTCATGGTCGGCCATAGTGATGCTCCCGAGAGGATGGTCTCAAGGAGCAAGACGGCTGGAGGCGGTGTTTTATTCCCGCCGTTACGCAAAATATTTCAGGTGGTGATCTCGTCGCAAATGACGGTAAAATTTTTCAGCTCGTTCGGCCCGAAGCTGGTGATCATCGCCACGTCCGCCGCGTCGCGTCCGCGACCCATCAGCACGCGGCCATACATTGGTTTGTTGTTTCGGGCGTCGAACATATGCCAGCCGCCGTCGAGGTAGGCTTCGAACCATCCCGCAAAATCCATCGGGCCGTAGGGCGGCGGCATGTTCACATCACTGATATAGCCGGTGCAGTAGCGCGCCGGGATGTTCATGCAGCGGCAAAGCGTAAGGGCGAGATGGGCGTAGTCGCGGCAGACGCCTACTCCCTCATTATAGGCCTCGAACGCGGTTTTGCTCGGACGGGCGTGCTCGTAGCCGAAGCGGATGTGGCGATGAACGAAGTCACAGATCGCCTGCACGCGGCCCCAGCCTTGCGGACCACTGCCGAAGCGCTGCCATGCGAAGGCGAGCAGCAGGTCGGTTTCGCAGTATCGGCTGCCGAGCAGGAATGGGATGGCCTCATCCGGCAGCAACTCGATGGGCACCTGCCGGGCCAGTGGCATGCTCGGGTCGGGCAGGCCTTGATCGAGGATGTGTCCCAAAGCGCGCAGCCTTGTGAGGCCCGCGGGAGCAACGATTCGCATGCACCAATTGCCGAACAGGTCGCGATAGGCAGCCATCGGTACGTTGGGGCTGATGCTGAGGATATCGGGCACTGTGAGATCTGACACGCGCGAGAAATGCACGTTCAGCATCAAAATCATCGGCGTCGGTTGTGGGCAGGCATAGGTGATGTCGTAGCCGACACGAAGGAGCACAGGATTTTCCTTGGATGATCCCTTGTGTCTAGCGGATCTCACCCGACTTGGGCACGAAATCGGCCGTAGGCGCAGAGTATATCGTCAAGACGGGTATGCGCACGAATGGATGAAGCATTTGTCGCGTGTGCTCAAACACCTCAGCGATCCGTCAACCTCAATTCAATGCGGCGGTTGCGAGCATACGCTTCCGGTGTGTCGGCCGGGTCAAGCGGCTGGTTTTCCCCAAAGCCGCTGGCGGCAAGACGGCTCGCTGGGATGCCCTCGGCGACCAGAAGTTTGACCACGGTGATGGCGCGGCTGGCTGAGAGTTCCCAGTTCGATACGAACCGGCCTGTCGTCGGCTGGCGGTCGGCGTGGCCATCAACGCGAAGCAGCCAATTCACGTCCGGTGGGATTTGCGCCGAGATGGTCTTCAACGTGCCAGCGAGGGCGCGGATTTCGTCCTGCCCGGGCAGGGTGAGGTCCGCACTGCCCACTGGAAACAGCACTTCGCTTTGAAAGACGAAGCGATCGCCAACGACAGTGATGCCTGGGCGATCTGCCAGGAGCTTGCTCAACCTGCCAAAGAACTCGCTGCGATAGCTTTGCAACTCCTCGACCTTCTTCGCCAAGGCGGTGTTGAGCTTCGCACCGAGATCGGCGATTTGGACGTCTTTGCTCTTGTCCTTGGCCTCAGCCAATTCAAGTGCGGCCGCCACGCCCGCCATTTGCAGGCGAAGCTGATCCAGTTGCTGGTTCAGCAGGGCGACCTGCGCGCGGGCGGAGTCACCGAGTTTTCTTTCGTCACCGAGTTGCGCTGTGACCGCGGCACGACGTTCGGCCTCGGTGGTAGCGCGGGCTGCTGCGTCTTGCGCCTGCTTTTCAAGCTGATCACGCAGTGCCGTCAGCGCCCGCACCTGACCTGTCATGGCGGCGAGGTCAGCCAGGCGGGCGGCGATGGTGTCGCGGCCAACCTGCACGACACGATCTGCCTCGGCCGCCTGACGCTTCATGTCTTCAAGCTGGGTCTGGGCGGTAGCGAGTTCACGTTTGGTGTCGGCGAGTTGTGTGCTCGCTTGATTGAGCTGTGCCCGCGTGAGCGCCGCCTGTGCCGCATTGGCAGCGGAGGACTCGCTCGCCACATCTCCACGTCTGGCGAGGTCGGCCAGTTGCTGCTGCAAAACCTCGTTGCGGGCCTGTGCTGAGCGCGATTGCAGATCGGCGTCGGCCAGGCGCGCAGTCAGCCGGTCGCGCTCGGAGCGCAGCGCATCACGCTCGGCGGTGGCCTTGGCGGCATCGCTTCCCGCGCCGGTGAGTTGCTGGTTCAAGGTGTCGCGGGCAGTGCGGGCTTCGCTCAGATCACGGTTGAGGCCAGCGATGCTGAGCTGCAGCTCGGCGGTGTGGCCACGCTCCAGCGCCAGCATGTCGGAGATTTCAGCCATCTGCCGGCCGAGCTTGTCGAGTTGCTGGTCGCGCCCAGTGAGTGCGACGGAGAGAAACGCCTGCGCCAGCACGAACACCAGCAGCACGAAGATGATGACCATGAGCAATGTCGACAGTGCATCGACATAGCCCGGCCAGGCGTTCAGTCCCTCGCTTTGATGGCTGCCACGGCGGCGCAGGGCCATGGCCTAGCTCCTGGACTGTTCTTCGGAGATGGCAGCGATCGTGCGCGTCAGTATTTTGATCTCATTGCGGATTTCACCGACGGACTGAACGCGCCCGGTCTCAAGCTCTGCCAGAAGCCGCTGGGCGTAGACTTCGATGTTGCGCAAATGGGAGTGCATCTGCTCATCGCCGACGGAGTTGCGGCCATCCCCAAGCCGTTGCAGCGCGGGCAGCATGGCCTGCTGGCCCTCGGCCATTCGAAGCATCGCCTGCTGATTGGCGCGCGTGCTGTCAGACAGGATGGTGAGACGTTCTGACAGCGCCATGATGGTCTGATTGCTCTCGCGCCTGCCTTCCTCGCCGCGCGCGAGAATAGCCTGCAGGTTCTCCATATTTTCGGCGGTCTGTTCTAGCATCGCCTGTACATAGGCGGGCATGGAGCCTTCGCCATCGCCACCGAGAGCACCGGAGGCGAGGCGGGTGAGGCCGGCCAGCCACTCCTCCAACTCATTGTAGAAGCGGTTCTGCGCCTGACCGGCGGTGAGATCGAGGAAGCCGAGCACGAGGGCACCGGCAAGGCCGAGCATGGAGGACGAAAACGCGGTGCCCATGCCCTTCAACGGCTTGGCCAGCCCGGTTTTGAGCTGCTCGAACAAGGCGTTGATGTCGCCGGACCCGACGGACATGCCGTTGATGACGTCGGCCACCGAGGACACGGTGAGCAACAGGCCCCAGAACGTGCCGAGCAGGCCCAAAAAGATCAGCAGACCTGTCATGTAGCGCGACAATTCCCGCGACTCGTCAAGCCGACTTGCGATGCTGTCGAGCAGGCTGCGCATGGCGGGGGCGGAGATAGTGAAGCGATCGCTGGCACCAGGCTTGGCCTTCTCTGCGCGGGCGGCAAGCATACTGGCCATGGGGGCCAGCAGTTTCGGTGGCGGCAGGGAGCCCAGACGGGTGCGGGCTTTCTTGAACGTTTCAAGCCACATCACTTCAGGTGTCAGGCGTGTTACTTGCCGGATGTTCCAGGCCACCCCGATCAGCAAAACCAGCACAATCAACGCATTGAGCAACGGATTGGCGGAGAAGGCAGTGAGCAGCGCATCCGCCAGCAGGCCCACCACCACGCAGACCGCGGCCATAAACACCAGCATGCGGATCAGGTAGAGGGTTGGGCGGGTCATGCGGATGATCTACCGGGGTTTTGCGGTGACGATGGGAACCGGATTGGTGGCAATCGTAATGTCGGCGCGGTCTGGTGGGCCATCAGCAAAGCCCTGCTGGTTGGGACCATATGCCTTCGGATAGATTCGCGGCGAGGCAATACCTTGTCCGATCAACACGCTGCGAACCGCAAGTGCGCGGGCCTGTGACAAACGGCGTGCTGTGGATGGATCATCCGGCGTGCCGGCGGCGTAAGTGGTGACGGTGAAGCTTGTTGTCTCGGCGGCGGGAGGCGTGTTGGCGTCACCATGCACCAGGGCACGGATGGCGGCTTCGGTCTCCGGGTTGAGATCGGCGCGGCCGGGGCCGAAGGTCAGACGCAATCCACCCTGCAACTTGGTGATTTCACCGGGTGCGGTGGGCGTGACGGTGGGCACCGGCGTGGCTGCGGGCGCACGTGTCGGCACCACAATCGGCGGAGGGAGTGATGGGCCGGGCGGAGCTGCAGCCGGAACCGAAGGCGCGTTGCCGGGTGCTGGTTTGTTCGCCGTGCCAGCGGTTTGGGAGGAGGACCGCTGGTTTTTGGATTCAGCCGGCTTTGCGGCGTTGGCTTTCGGCGTGGGATGCGCTGTTGTTGCCGGAGGACGTGTCGGCATGGCGGGAACATCCGACTGTGATGCCGGTTTGAGTGGGTCGAGAGCGCGTGGATCAACCGTTACCTGCGCTCGGGCGGTGGATTCCACAGGCAGCATGGCTGGCAGGCTGAACAGCAATGCTGCTGCTATGATCGGGCGTGTTAGCATATGCCAGACCCTAGCTTGATCCTGGCTTCGGCTCAATGAAGCCGAAAATAAAAAGCGTTCAGCTTGCGCCACGAACGCTTACGGCAAGCCCGTCTTGCACGGCAGCACACAGCAGCGGGTGCATCGTGGGGTTGGCCGCAACCACATTGCCGCTCTCACGCGGGTCGTGGCCCTCTGGGTCGGTGGCGTATCCGCCAGCCTCGCGCACAATGAGCAGGCCCGAGCTGATGTCCCACGGCTTGAGGCCGAGTTCCCAAAATCCGTCATACCGGCCGGCAGCAACCCAGGCGAGGTCGAGCGCTGCGGCACCGAAGCGACGAATTCCGGCCACTTGCGGCATCAGCGTGCCAAGCGTGCGGGCGAAGGCCAGCCTGCGGGCGGGATCAACGGCTGCGAATGGCACGCCGGTTGCAAACAGCGCCTCGTTGAGGTTGCGGCGAGCAGATACGCGCAGACGCCGATCGTTGAGATAGGCACCAATGCCCTTCTCCGCCCAGAACATTTCGGCGTTGGCTGGGTTGTAGACGAGCCCTGCCACAACCTCCGAGCCACCATCGGGTAGACGCTTTTCCAGGCCGATGCTGATGGCCCAATGCGGAATGCCGTGCAGAAAATTGGTCGTGCCGTCGAGGGGGTCGATCACCCAGCGCCATGCCCAGTTATCGCTGCCCTCGGACCCCGACTCCTCCATAAGGAACGCGTAGCCCGGGCGCGCCTTGATCAGATCCTCGCGGATGGATTGTTCAGCGCGAATATCGGCCTGGGAGACGAAATCACCTGGACCTTTGATGCTGACCTGCAGCTGCTCGACCTCGGCGAAGTCGCGGAGCAGCCGTTTGGCCGCCCGCTGGACCGAGTTCTGCATCACCGTCATGTGCGGTGATAGGCGCAATGCCACGTGATTATCCCTTAAAACGCTCGACATACGTGATGTCGTCGGTGCGGACCACGATGCGCTCACCCGATTCGATGAACGGCGGCACCATGCATTTCAGGCCATTCTCAAGCTTGGCCGGCTTGTAGGAGCTGGTGGCAGTCTGGCCCTTGGTCACCGGATCAGCTTCGACGATCTGCAGCACGACGGAGACCGGAAGGTTCATCGCAACGGGGTCACCCTCAACGAGATCGACCTCAACCTCCATGTTGTCCTGCAGGAAGGCGACCTTTTCGCCGAGAATTTCGGCGGGGATCATGGCCTGCTCGAAGGTTTCCGGGTCCATGAGCACGAGGTTGTCACCATCCGTGTAGGAGTAGGTGTACATCTTCTGCTCGGTCTGTAGACGCTCCACAGTGTCAGCCGTGCGCCAGCGTTCGTTGGTTTTGTTGCCGGTCTTGAGGTTGCGCATCTCCACCTGAATGAAGGCGCCGCCTTTGCCGGGCGTGATGATCTGCTGCTTCAGCACCGTCCACCGGTTGCCGTCATGCTCGAGCACCTGGCCGGCACGGATAAGGTTCGCCTGCTGCTTCATCGGGAGTTCTCTCAGTCTTACACCAAGCGCGCTCCTTAAACCGAAGGGGGCTTTGGGGCAAGGCGGCGGCGATCGTAGCCGGTTTGACGTTTTGTTAGGACATTGCAGGCAGCCTGCTCGCCATCGCGCCAAGGTTGCGCCGTGGAGATAATGTGATGTCTGTGATCAACAAGCTTGCGAACCTCAGTGTGCGAACCAAGACGCTGGGTGGTTTTGCCTGTGTGCTTTTGATTTTTCTGGTTGTTTGTGGTGTGAGCGTGCAGTCGCTGCGAGGTATCGCAGCGGCGGACGAGCTGGTGGCGCAGCGGCAGGTGACGCTGCGCTGGGCGGCGGAGCTTGAGGTGAGCTTTAGCTCGGCGCGGCGCTTCGTGCTTGAGTTTGCCATTACCGGGCTTCCGGAGACGGCTGCACAGGCAGATGCCGGGCTGCGGAAGACATCCGATATTCTCAAGCGGGGCGAGACGATCTTGCCAGATGCTCAGAGTGTGGCGAAGGCGCGGGAAATGGCGACCGTGGTGCAAGGCTATACCCAGCTGTTCCAGCGACTGAAGGCGGACATTGCAGAGTTGAAATCGCTGCAGCGAAACGTGCTGGACCGGTCCGGTCAGGACTTGCTGCGGGCCTTCACCGAGATTGCAGTGTCCGAGGGGTCTGCTGGCGACACGGCGATGCAATTTATTGTTCGTGACGGACGATCGAAGCTGATGGTGGCGCGGCTTGACGCCAACAAGGCCTTGGCTGGGCAGATGGATGAACTGACGAAGGCGGCGCGCGCGTCTTTGGGTGCGCTGGATGAAGCGGTCAAAGGCATCGCGGCCCGGACGGAGGGAGGGGAGTTGCTGGATCAGATTGCGGCGATTGCTCGGCTTGAGACGACGTACGCCCAAACCTTTGAGAAGCTTATGGTATTTCATAAGGGCGTGACCGACTTGCTCAACGGCGAAATGTCCGACATGGCGACGAAGACCACGGCCGAGGTGAACGCGGTTAAAAGTGCCGCTGCGGCCGATCAGGCGGAAGCTGAGGCGCAGATTACTGAGACGATCACATTGAGCGAGACCATTAGTGTGGCGCTGGCTGTGGCCGGCTTGGTCGTGGGAATTGGACTGGCTTTACTGATCGGCGGAGCGATTGCTGGTCCCATCGTTGGGATAACGGCCGCGATGCGCAGGTTGGCAGAAGGTGATACCGGTGCCGAGATCCCTGGCATTGGCCGGCGTGATGAAGTGGGGCTGATGGCCAACGCGCTACAGGTATTCCGGCAGAACCAGATCGAGGCCAATCAGCGCGCGTTTGTGCGGGCGCAGGAACAGGACGCCAAGGAACAACGCGCTGGACATCTTAGCCAGCTGACGTCGTCGTTTGAAGCACGGGCCGGTGCATTGGTGAGTGAGGTTGCGTCTTCTACCGATGCGCTCCAATCCACTGCTCGCTTCATGACGGGCAACGCCGCTGAGGCAAACCAGCTTGCGACCAATGTGGCGGTTGCCGCGGAGCAGGCCAGCATGAATGTGCAGACTGTGGCGGCCGCGGCGGAGCAGCTATCGGCTTCAATTTCTGAAATTTCGCGGCAGGTGGCGCAGTCGGCATTGGTTGCCGGGCGCGCGCAGGAAGACGCCAAGCGGACTGACGGCGTTGTTCAGGCGCTGGCCGAGGGCGCGCAGAAGATTGGTGAGATCGTCGGCCTGATTAGCAACATCGCCGGGCAGACCAATCTCCTGGCACTGAATGCAACCATTGAGGCAGCACGGGCAGGAGATGCAGGCAAAGGGTTCGCTGTTGTGGCATCTGAAGTGAAAAATCTCGCCAACCAGACTGCGCACGCGACGGAGGACATCGCCCGTCAGATTGCGCAAATCCAGACCGTGACGCGTGAGGCGGTCGATTCGATCAACAGCATCGGCAACACAATTGGGGAACTCGGCCACATCGCCGCTTCGATTGCGGTGGCTGTGGAGCAGCAGGGGGCGGCGACGCAGGAGATTGCCCGCAACGTTCAGCAGGCCGCCTCAGGCACGCAGGAGGTATCATCGAACATCACCGGCGTCAGCCGTGGCGCGAATGAAACAGAGGCGGCTGCCGGTGAGGTGCTTGATGCCGCTGGAACACTCCAGGCCCGCGCTGAGCAGTTACGCATCGAGATGCGGCATTATATGGCGGGCGTGCAGGCGGCCTGATCGGGGCTAAGTTGCTCTAGGTCTTCGGGAAGCGATTGCGGATCGTGACTTTCGGCATCTGCCGCTTCAGCGTGTGCCAACAAGGCTACGATGTCGCCGGCTAGTTTCGCGCGCAACTGTTTGGCCCGGTCATAGCGCACCGAGCGTAGCTTGGAGGCGTTCGCATCGATCTTGGTGCGATCAATCGACACGGTGCCCAACCGCAGCAGCCCGGTCTCGCGGGCCAACAGCAGGACGTGCAGGAACGCAGCCTCGACGGCCGTCTTGTTGGACCGGCGGAACACGGCAACCGTATCATGGTCAGGGTGCAGGTTGGCGGCAACGAACCGCACCGCGACGTCGAGATACGTCGCACGCTCGATCCGCCGCGACGAAAAGATGCCGTTGGCATAGCAGTAGATCAGCAGAGCCAGCATAAGCCGAGGGTGATCTTGCGGCTTACCACCGGTCCGCCCCGGCACATCAAAGGCGGTGAGGGGCACACGCTCGACTGCAGCCACCACGAAATGCGCCAGGTCATTCTCCGGCAGCCAGGACTCCAGATCCGGCGGAAGCAAAAACGCCTGGTCGCGGTTGAATGGAATGAAGTTCGCCATCCCCGGATTCTAGCCAGGATCAGCCAAGCCGTGTACCCCCAATCAGACAGGCTGCTAGGAGATGTTTTAAGCGCCCAATTCCATACCCACGGTGCCGCGCATGGGGCAAGATAGACGGAGGGGCGATAGGAGACCCTGGAGCTCCCCCCGGTCTCCTATCTATGGGTGATCAACTACATCATTCAATTAAAGTGATGGTTGCCGCCTCAGCGGGGGGCAATTTTGTCCAACAACCGGATGTGGCTGTTCATGCCATGCCGGAAGCACTCGACCTCGAACTTCTCGTTTGGGCTGTGTGGCTGATCGTCCGGGAGGCCGAAGCCCATCAGCAGTGTGTCGATACCCAGCAGGCGATGGAAGTTTTCCACCACCGGGATCGAGCCACCGCACCCGATCATAACGGCAGGGCACCCATATTCAGCGGTAAGTGCTGCTCCGGCGGCTGCCACGAAGCTGTTCGAGATGTCAATTTCAATGCCCGGTGAGGCACCGAGCAATTTAAATTCCAGCCTCGCATCAGGCGGCACGTGTGATTTCATGAATGTGCGGAAGCCGTCAGCAATCTGCTCTGGATTTTGGCCAGGTACTAGGCGGAAAGAGACTTTCGCTGAAGCTTGGGCGGCGATGACCGTTTTGCTGCCAGGCCCCTGATAGCCACCCCAAATACCATTGATATCGCATGTTGGTCGTGTCCACAGGCGTTCGAGTGCCGTGCGATCAACCTCACCCACGGGTGAGCTGAGACCAATTTCGCCGAGAAATTCTGCCTCCTTGAAGCCCAAAGCCTCCCATTGTGCAGCTTGTTTCGGCGAAACCTCACCAACGCCTTCATAAAACCCGGGGATCTGTATCTGGCCGGCCTTGTCGTGCAATTGGCCAAGTGCTGCGGCGAGTGCGTTGATCGGATTGAGCGCCGAACCTCCATATACCCCGGAATGAAGATCACGTGTGCTTGCGTGAAGCGTTACTTCTATATAGACCATGCCGCGCAGGCTGGTGGTAAGAGCTGGCGTGTCGATGTCCCACATTCCGGTATCCGAAATCACCGCAATATCCGCTTTGAGTTCCGCGGCGTTCAGTGCCACGAAGTCCTCCAGGTTTGGGCTGCCGATTTCTTCCTCACCCTCGATAAGGACCGTAATGCGAACCGGCATCGAACCGGTCGTCTCGTGCCAGGCGCGAAAGGCGGAAAGCCACATTGCGACCTGCCCCTTATCGTCCACCGCCCCCCGGGCCACGACCCGCTTGCCGAAAGGTCCATCGACGATGGCCGGTTCGAAAGGCGGTTGTGTCCACAAATTGAGTGGTTCCGCAGGCTGCACGTCATAGTGACCATAATAAAGCAGGTGAGGGGCATTCCCACCTGGCCCAGGATGGTGGGCAACCACGATCGGGTGACCGTTCGTCTGTCGGACCGTCACCTGAAAGCCGAGTTCTGCCAACTCATCATGCGCGAACCGCGCCGCACGAACGCAGTCGCCGCTGTGGTTCGGTTGGGCGCTGATGCTGGGAATACGGAGCCAGTTGAGCCAGCGCGCCATGGACGCGTCAAAGCCAGCCTCCGCCTGCGCGAGCACATGGGCGACGGTCGTGGTGGCGCTGGTCATTAAATAATCTCCTGTTTCTTCCCATATGTGGCATAGCGGGCGAGCGCGGCGTTCATTTCTTCGCGGCTTAGCATTCGGGGCTGACCGGCAGAGCAGGCAAGAAGATACTGTCGGCACAACGCCTCCAGCCGGATCGCTGACGCTAGCGCCGCGTCGTTGTTGGCCGCGTGGACGATCATGCCGTGATTGGCAAGCAGGCACGCACTCCGGCCGGCAATCGCGTCCGCGGCAAGCCTTGCCAGTTCAGGCGTTCCAAAGGTTGCATATCCCGCGCACCGGACATCCTCGCCACCAAATTCGGCCACGTTGTAGTGAAACGCTGGCAATGGGCGGTTGAGGCATGACAGTGCGGTGGCATGGTCAGAATGGGTATGGACGATCACCTGCGCATTGGGTGCAGCGCGGTATATTGCTGAGTGGAGCTCCCACTCTGACGAGGGAGCGCGGGCCCCGTCATAACTGCCGTCGAGGGACATCTTTACGAAATCGTCCGCCGTCAAACTGTCGGCTTCGCATCCCGTTGGACTGATCAGCATTCCAACGCCGTCGCGCGCACTGACGTTGCCGCTGCTGCCGATCAGCATTTGCCGCTCAGCCAGTGCGCGATAGAGGTTGACGAGCGCCACGCGCATTATTTGAGTTCCACTGCCTGGTCGTTGCTCGCGAAGACCGGACAAGCCGCGCGTTGAAGCGCGGACTTTAACCTCTCCCGTCGGGTCAGGACGCTCTCGCGGACTGAATTGCCTCCCAAACCCGCTGTGGCGTGGCCGGCATGTCAATGTGGGCTATGCCGAAGCCGCGCAACGCGTCTGCCACGGCATTCATCACCGCAGGCATCGACCCAGCACAGCCTGCCTCGCCACAACCCTTCACCCCAAGACCATTGCTCCGCGCAGGAACAGGGTGGCTGGCGAAGGTAAAGCTTGGCAGATCGGAGGCACGTGGCAACTGGTAATCCATGAAAGAGCCACTCAGAAGCTGACCATCTTCATCATAGACAACAGATTCGTGCAGGATCTGACCGATACCCTGGACGATGCCGCCATGCGCCTGGCCTTCCACAAGCATCGGATTCACTAGGACACCGAAGTCGTTCACGGTGTCATATTTAACGACCTCGATCACGCCAGTGTCTGGGTCAAGCTCGACTTCCGCGATGTGACAGCCGTTGGGGAAAGCAGACGGCACACCGGCAAACACCAGTTGTGCATCCAGTGTCGCAGGCGTTCCGTCGGGCAGTGTCATCCCCTCACGAATTTTTGCCGCCAATTCCATGATGCCGATCCCGCGGTCGGTGCCTGCAATCGTGAAGCGACCTTTTGCAAATTCGATATCCGCCAGTGCCGCTTCCAATACGTGTGCAGCTGCCTTCGTACCGTTTTCAATCACCTTCTCGCTGGCAGCCACGATGGCGTTGCCGGACTGCATGATCGAGCGGCTACCGCCGGTACCGCCACCCGCAATCAGCTGATCACTGTCGCCCTGTACCAGCCGGATGCTCTCAAACGGCACCCCAAGCTGGGCTGCAAGCACCTGTGCAAACGGGGCCGCGTGGCCCTGGCCATAGTCCAGCGTGCCGGTGATGATAGTTACCGTACCGTCCGCTTCGAACCGAACGCCTCCCATCTCAGCACCCGCTGGTGCGGTCACTTCGAGGTAATGCCCAATGCCTCGTCCGCGGATCATGCCACGCGCCCGGCTGTCATTGGCACGGGTAGAGTATGCATCCCATTCGTTCGCAGTCAGTGCGGCATCAAGTAGGGCTGGGAAATCACCGCTGTCGTAGACCATAGTTGAAGGCGCGCTGTAAGGCATAGCCTCTGGCCCAATGTGATTGCGTCGGCGGAGCTCAACGCGGTCGAGGCCCATCTCGGCAGCAGCCGTCTCGACCAACCGCTCCATATAGTAATTGCCTTCTGGCCGTCCCGCCCCCCGGTAAGCCCCGACAGGCGAGGTGTTGGTGAACAGGCATTTGGACGACACCTCAACCAGAGGCGTGCGGTAGACGCTAATGATGTTTTTCACCGTGTTCATCGTCGGCGGAATGGTTGTCGCGTTGGAGAGATAAGCTCCCAAATTGGCGAAACCTTCGACCCGCAACGCGAGGAACGTGCCGTCTGCGGCAAGGGCCAGTTCGCACATCATATCGTGGTCACGCCCGTGACTGTCGGACAAAAAGCTCTCGGAGCGATCATCGGTCCATTTCACCGGCAAGCCCAGCATCCGCGATGCAACCAGAGTGCAAATGTACTCTGGATAGACCGAGGCCTTCATGCCAAAGGATCCGCCGACATTGCCAGTCAGCACGCGGATCTTGTCAATGCCGATGCCCAGGACATTGGCAATCCCTTGCCTCATTCCGAATACGCCCTGGCAACCGAGGCGGAACACGAACGCACCACTGTCCACATCGTAATCAGCAATCGCCGAGCGCGGCTCCATCGCAGATACAACAACACGGCTGTTGCGAAGGTCCATTTTCGTCACGTGCGCAGCCAATGCGAAAGCCGCATTGACTGCAGCAGTGTCGCCATAGTGGAAATCTAGGACAAGATTTCCGACTGCAGCATCGTGCAAAATTGGGGCGGCTGCTGATGCGGCGGCGCGCGCATCAGTAACCGCCGGTAAGCTTTCAATATCAGCAAATACTGCCTCAGCCGCATCCTTCGCTGCGCGTGCAGTATCGGCAACAACGAAGGCGATAGGGTCGCCGACATAGCGCACTCGATCGTCTGCCAGTGCGTATTGCACGGGTTTGGGAACCGGTGAACCGTCGCGGTTGCTGCCCATTACATTCGCGGCCATCGGCTTCACACCGGCCTCGATGAGATCAGCCTTGGTAATAATGGCGCGCACACCCGGCATGGCGCGGGCGTCATCAGTGTTCAATGCCTTTAACACGCCATGTGCCACTGGGCTGCGAACCATGACACCATAGAGCTGGCCGGGCAAATTGAGATCATCGGTATAGCGCCCTTCGCCACGCAGCAGCGCGGGGTCTTCCAGCCGCGAGACAGATTGCCCAATTGCGAACCGGTCTTCAGGCAGACTCGAATGATCGAAGGGAGCGTTCATGATTCTTGCCTCTCTGCTTGCTGCGCTATCAGTATGATATGGGGCGCATGCCCAGACTGAAACCCCATTAGGTTGGGTTGGCGGTATCAATCGGCCGCCATGTGCGTAAGCCAATGGTCACCATGAGCGCCAAAACAACCAAAATGCATGCCACAACGCCTGGCCATCCGAACTGATGCCAGGCTACGCCCGGCAACACTCCGCCAACCGCACCGCCGATGTAAAACGACGTGACGTATAGGCCTACGGCTGATGAGCGAGCCCTTGGCACAGCAGTTCCGATGAAGCCCATGGATAATGCCTGCACAAGAAAAAGGCCGCCGGCGAGAAGGGCTAAACCTGCCACCACAGCCCAGAGCATCGGCGATAAGGTCAGCGCCAAGCCCATCGCTGAGGTGGAGCACGCAGCTACGAGAGCGTTCGTACGTCCGGCACGAACGGTCACCCGTGTTGCAAGTGGTGTGGTCACCATACCAAGCAGATAGACGGCAAATACGCTTCCAAGCTGAGAGGTCGATAGGTTGAACGGTGGCGCTGCCAGCTGAAAATTCACAAATGTGAAACACGCCACCTGCGAAAACAGCATTCCAAACCCCAATGCACAGGTACCGAGCAGGCGGCGATTGCGCAGATGCTCTCGATAGGCGCTCAACGTTCCCACAAATCCACCCGAAACCGGCCGAAACCGCCGCTCACGCGGGAGAAAGCGCCACACAAATGCTGCCCCTAATCCTGTTATGACGGCCAGCACCACAAACACGCCGCGCCATCCGCTGAAATCAGCGATGAGCCCACCAAGAAATCGGCCCAAAAAGCCACCGAAGATGCTGCCCGACGCGTAAATCCCAGACACTCGGATTGAATCCGCTCCACTGAACTCGTCGGCGACATAGGCGACCGTGACCGTGAAAATAAACGGCAGCATCAATCCCAAGATGAAGCGCCACAACAGAAGCATGGGAAGGGACTGGCTGGTTGCGATCAGCATGCTTGGTACGACCGCACAGACGCAGGCCGTCACAATTAGCCTTTTACGGCCCAGCCTGTCACTGATCGCACCCGCAACCGGAGCGATCAATGCAACCGCGAGCAACGTTACCGTAATCGAGAGCCCGACGAGTGCTGCCGTGGTGCCGAGGTCAATCGCCAGCATCGGCAGAAAAGCCTGCGGCGCATACATATTAATAAACGTGCAAAAACCCGCCGTGAACACAGCCGCAATCTGCAGCATTATGGAGCCGCCATGATCGCGCGGCATGCCGGGGGTAGCACGACGGGCT
>CAIJTR010000164.1 GCA_903823665.1 uncultured Rhodospirillales bacterium | reverse complement strand
GCCATGATCGCCGAAAAGCCAGAGAAGAAGATGGCTGGCGGCGGCGGTGGCGGCGGCGGCATGGGCGGCGGCATGGGCGATATGGATTTTTAATCCACTTCGCTTCGCTGCAAGGAATGGGGGCGAGCCGCGAGGCTCGCCCCTTTTTTTGTTGAGTGGGTGGAGCGCTTGGGCCATGTGGGCCACAACGCTATTCGGGTTCGCCGTCCTCGAAGTAATCGAGATCGACACGTTTGATCTCGACAGTTTGGGCGACACGCACACCCACGTTAAAAGCCACCATGAGCTTGGTCAGTTCCCTGCCGTCGATCAGTACAATTCTGAATGAGCCGGCTTGGTTTGCGGCTATGATCGCAGCCTTGGTAAAGGCCGAGGTCGTAATCAGCACTCCCTTTTGCGCACTCCTGCCAACAAGCGCACCAATGAAGCTTTGAACTGTTTCGCTTCCAACTGTGTTACCCGCCTTGTATCGCTTGGCCTGAAGATAAATCTTGTCAAGGCCAAGATGATCCTCACGGATAACGCCATCTATGCCGCCATCGCCGGTGCCGCCGATGCGCTCGCCAGCATCGCTTCGGGAGCCGCCGTAGCCCATCGCCAGAAGAAGATCGACGATCAGCTTCTCAAAAAATTGGGGCGTTCCTTCGAGGATGCGAGCAAGTAGCGCGTCACGGACGGCCTCGTCTAGAAGCGTCGATGCCGCAACGATTTGTTCTTCAGGTGTTCGTGATGGGTCAGCGTCAGCTACCATGGTTTGATCTGACGGTATCACGTCTTCAGACCGAACTTTCGCAGGGCTATAAAATGCCAGGAACTCTGGGATTTCCTTCAAGAAGGGCAGGTCGATCTTCGTTGGGTTCTCAGCGATGACAGCCATCCCCTTACTGGAGATCCTTATGGAGCCACGTTTTGGCTGCTCGATAAGGCCCGCGTGCTTTAGGTAGAATTTGGCCCAATGCACCCTACTGGCGATCACCGTCTCAGCCCCGCTGGGAATCTGGACAGATCGGTCCTCTTCGCTCAATGCGAGATCATCAGCGATACGAGCGGTGAGGTCACGCATCGTCCATGTTTTCTCGGCACTCCGACGTAAGACGGGCAGCATCAAGGCGTCATATGTCGGAATCGGCATCGTGCCTCCAATAAGCGGACCTAGTTCAATACCCCGTATACCGCCCAGGCCGGTGCCAAACCATCACAACGCCGCTCATGGCCAGAGCGCTCAGGGCGGACCACGCCAACGCCTCCGCACTTACGACGGCGGATGAGCCGAGCAGAATACACACATCAATCGCCACCTGCGTCCGCCCCGCATTGATCCCGCGTTTGCGTTGCAGCCACAGCGTCACCACGCCGGTACCGCCTACGCCGGCCTGATGCCGGGCCAGGGAGAGGATGCCCATTCCGCATAACGTCCCTCCTGTGATCGCAGCGAAGGCGGGGCTGATCCAGCCAATGCCGATGGCGTGCGGCATCAGGCCCAGCAGCACGATCAGGCTGAGGCTGACCAGCACGGTTTTCACCACGAACCGTGCGCCCATCGCGAAATAGGCGAACACGAAGAAGGGCGTGTTCACCAGTGCGAAAATCACGCCCACCGGCAGCGGGACGATGTAAGAGACCAAAAGTGCTATCCCGGCGATGCCGCCGGTCACCAAACCTGCTGATTTCAGCAGGAACAATCCAACCACGATGAGAATGCAGCCCACCAGGAGGGCATAGGCGTCTTCCAGCGGCGAGTGCGGAGTGCCCGAAGGCGGCTCCGCATCCGCCGTGGAAGGATCAGACAACCCGATGCACCCAGCCGTGCTCGTCGTTCACTTGGCCGCGCTGAATGCCTGTCAGTTTCGAAAGGAGCTGCTCGGTCAGTTGGCCCGGTTTGCCGTCCGCGATCAGGAACTCTCCGCCGCCGTGGCGAACCTTGCCAATGGCTGCGATCACCGCAGCCGTGCCGCAGGCGAAGGCTTCGCGCATCCGGCCACTTTCGGCGTCACTCTTCCATTCTTCGAAGCTGTAGGGAGCCTCATTCACCGTGTGACCGGCGTCGCGCGCCAGCTGGATCACCGAGGCGCGGGTGACGCCGGGCAGGATGGTGCCGGACAGAGGTGGCGTGCGCAGCGTGCCGTCGGCCATGACGAAGAACACGTTCATGCCGCCGAGTTCCTCGATCCAGCGATGCTCGGCGGCGTCGAGGAACACCACCTGATCGCAGTCATTCGCCGACGCCTGCGCCTGGGCCGCGAGACCGCCCGCATAATTGCCGCCGCATTTGGCAAAGCCGGTGCCGCCGACTGCCGCGCGGGTGTAGCCATCGGCCACCCAGATCGTCAGCGCCGACACACCCGGCTTGAAATAGCCACCAACCGGCGAGGCGATGACGCAGAAAGTGTAGCTGGACGACGGTTTCACGCCGAGAAACACGTCCGTCGCAAAGGCGAAGGGGCGAAGATAGAGGCTGCCCTCACCGGATGGCACCCAGTCCGCATCGGCGCGCACCAGGGCTTCGACGGCACCCACGAACAGCTCCTCCGGAATGGTGGCCATGCCCATGCGCTCGGCGGATTTGTTGAAGCGGCGGGCGTTCTCTTCCGGGCGGAACAGCACCACGCCGCCATTGCTGGTGCGATACGCCTTCATGCCCTCGAAAATCTCTTGCGCGTAGTGCAGGACGAGGGTGGCGGGGTCGAGCATGAAGGGCTTGCGCTCACCCAGCACGGCATCGTGCCAGCCATGGCCCTCGGTCCATTGGACCGTGACCATATGGTCAGTGAACACGCGGCCAAAGCCTGGGTTGGCAAGTAGCGCCGCCCGTGCCTCTGGCGAGGTGGGATGCGAATGCGCCTGCTCGGCGAAGCTCCATTGATGATCCAAGACCCTGTCCCCCATTGTTCTTAATCGGAACGCTAGCCCAACCCCGCGCTGCTTGGACAGCTTTGGCATTGCAACGCAGATACGACAGCAATGCTACCCTTTCGGCCAGCGCCGATGCAACCACAGCCACTCACCCGGACGCGCCCTGATCCATTGCTCCAGCCTGGCGTTGATGGCGGTGGTCAGCGCCAGAATGTCGCCCTGACGGTCGCCGGTGTCGCGCACGGGGAGAGATGGTTCAAGCACGAGGCGGAAGCGGGCGGGGCCGAGGCGCTCGACATGGGCGGGAATAAGTGGGCATTCAAAGCGGATGGCCATGGCGGCGGCGGCGGGGGCGGTCATGGCGGTGTGGCCGAAGAATGGGGCGGCGATGCCGTCATTCATCTTCTGATCCACCAGCATGCCGAGCCAGCCGCCTTTGGTGAGGTGGCGCAGGGCGAGGCGCGCGCCCTGGCTGCCTTTGGCGAAGTTCGGCACATCTTCGGGAAGGGCTGCCATCCGCAGATCCATGATGATGCGGTCGGAGATTGGGTTGCTGGCGGCGCGATAGAAGCTGCTCAGTTGCACACCGAAATGCGCGGCCATGGCGGGCAGCATTTCCCAGTTGCCGATATGGGCGGAGAACAGCAGAACGGGGCCACCGGCCGCGATATGCGGCGTGAGCAATTCGCTGCCCACTGCCTCCCAGCCTGGGCCAGCAGGCGTCATCTTGAGGGCGGCGAGATGCGGCAGTTCTGCAACCGTCCGGCCCAGATTATCCCATACGTTGCGGATGATGTGGCGGCGGGCGGGTTCGTCGAGTCCTGGTAGGGCGAGGCGGAGATTGGCGTCGGCAATTCGGCTGACTGGAAGAAGCGGGCCGATATTGCGCGCGACGGTGCCGCCGAGGTTGGAAGCGGCGACGGGTCCGAGTGTGCGGAGCAATGCGAGCCCGGCGCGCAGCGGCAGCGCCTCGATTTTGTGCCAGATGCTCACTGCAGCGCCTCCGTTAGCAAGGCATCGATTTCCGCTTCGTCGTGCCAGCGCAAAGCGATGCGTAGGGCGCGGATGTTGCTGCGTTCTGCGGGGGCCAGGCGAACATAATCCTTTGCAGTTGTCACCGGCACCGCATTGAGGGCGGCAGCGCGGGCGTGGATGCGGGTAAGGTCGGGTTGCGTGTAGTGGTGGTGGTCCGGAAATTCAATTGTCTCGACGGGCGTGTGGCCAAACTCTCCGAGCGTGGCGAAGAACTTTGACGGGCGGCCAATTCCGGCAAACGCCATGATACGCTGCGGCAGTGCGGCAAGATCATCTACATTCGCAACAATATCGGCGTGCAGCATGGGATAGCCGTATGTGAGTTGAGCGCCGGCTGCGGCCATATCCTCCCCGATCAGCACTGCCGCATGACAGCGGGCGGCGGCGGCGAGGGCGGGCTCGCGGAGCGGTCCGGCCGGGATTGGCCAGCCATTGCCGAACCCTGCCCCGCCATCGATGACCAGCAGCGACATGGTTTTCACCAGTGACGGATTTTGCAGCCCGTCATCGAGCAGCAGCACGTCCGCACCGTTTGCCACGGCCAGTTGTGCGGTGACGGCGCGGTCTGCTCCCACGTAGCAAGGGGCGAGGGCCGCGAGGAGCAGTGCTTCGTCGCCGACATCGACAGCGGTGTGTTGAGAAGCCACGCGAGCGGGGCCTCGTACACGCCCGCCATGGCCGCGCGTTAGGAAGGCGGGATTGCGTCCCCATGCCCGCAGACGCGTCGCCAGATCAAGCGCCAGCGGGGTTTTGCCGGAGCCACCGGCCCCTGCATTGCCGCAGCATATGACCGGCACCGGCGCAGTGAAGCCGGGTTTGGCGACCCGGCGGGCGGTGATCAGGCGGGTGATCTCTGACAATGGACGCAGCAACGCGGGTGGCGTCTGGCCGTAGCGCCAGAAATCAGGCGGTTTCATCCAGCGAGGTCGAGCAGCATCTGCGCCAGCCGGGCCGGAAGCTCGGCCGAGGCGCTCGCGGCACTCATCCCAGCGACGCCCATGGTCTGCACGCGGGCGGGGTCTCGCAGCAGGGCGTTGACCCAGTCGCGCAGCGCGTTCTCGTCAGCCACCGTTTGCAGCGCACCGGCATCGCTCAAAATCTCGACCGCCTCAGAGCAGTTCGCCGTCATCGGCCCCATCGCCACTGCACAGCCGAGGCGGGCGGGCTCCAGCGGGTTGTGACCGCCACCAACGGCCAGGCTACAACCCACGAACACGATCGGGCTGAGCCGGAACAGCAGGCCCATCTCGCCCAGCGTGTCGGCAATCCAGATGCCGCCCTCGGCTGGTGGGTCTTGCGCAAGGCCACGGCGCGGCCAGCCCTCGGCGATTTCGGCACCGCGATCAGGATGGCGGGGCGAGATGATGGTGAGTAGGCCCGGATGATCGGCTGCCAGCGCGTGATGGATGCGCATGGCGATGGCCTCCTCACCGGGATGCGTGCTGGCGGCCAGCCAATGCGGGCGGTTGCCGATGAGTACGCTCAGACGGTTAAGTTCCGCCTCATCAGCCCGCAGCGCCCGGGCGGCGAATTTTAAATTGCCGGGGCTGATCACGTGGCGGGCACCGAGGGCGGTCAGGCGTGCGGCGTCGCCGTCGGTCTGTGCCTGCACGGCGGCGAAACGGGCGAACAACGATCTCTTGGCACCCGGCACCAGTTTCCAGCGCGAAAAACTGCGAGGCGACATGCGGGCGTTGATCAGCATCACTTTCACACCCTGGCGGTGACAGCTGCGCAGGAGGTTTGGCCAGATCTCGCTTTCCACGAACCCGGCCACATTCGGCCGCCAATGCGCGAGGAAGCGACGACCCCAGCGTGGCACGTCGAGCGGGATGAAGCGGTGTAGCACGCGGCCGTCCCAGCCCTGCTCGTTGCATCGTTTGGTCAGCAATTGGGCGGAGGTGACGGTGCCGGTGGTGGCGAGCACTGATACGTCGGATTGTTCAAGCAGCGCGCCGATGACAGGCAAGATTGAGACGGTTTCGCCCACGCTGGCCGCGTGCAGCCAGATGAGCCGTCCGGCGGGGCGATGAATTTGCGAATAACCTCGGCGCTCGCCGAGCCGGTTGGAGAGTTCCTTGCCCTGCTCCACGCGATTGCGCAGATGGCGGCGCAGCAGCGGGGCGGCCATCGTGGCCGCAGCGGCGTAGAGGCGGAGGACGATCATGCAAAGGCCGCCTGCGCACGGTCGGCCACGCCATTCAGTGCCTGGGTGATGAGTGGCAACGCGGCCCGCGCGCCCTCGCGCTCGACCGTGATGGGTGTGCCGCAGACGATCACACCGCTGCCCCAGGGAAGCGGCAGGATCATGCGGTCCCAGCTGCCGAGCACCCGCCTGCGGTTGGTCTGCGCAGCACAAGGCAGCACCGCCATGCCGGACACGCCCGCAAGCAGCGCCACGCCCGGTGCCGCCTTGTGGCGCGGGCCGCGTGGGCCGTCCGGCGTGATGGCGATGTAATGGCCAGCCCCGAGCGAGCCCAGCAGCGACATGGTGCCGGCCACGCCGCCCTTATTCTGCCCGTCCTTGGCGGAGGAGCCATGTGCCACCTCCAGACCGAAATGCGCCACCACGTCGCCGATGAACCGGCCGTCATTGTGTCGGCTGACCAGCACATGGGCGCGCAAGGCGGGATTGGTCTGTCGGCCAAATACGAAGAGCTGTGACATCAGCGGCAGAAACTCATGCCAGAAGGCGATGATCATCGGCCTGTCATGCAAGTAGGGCAGCAGGTTCTCCTCGCCGAGCACCGTCCAGCGTTTGCTGGACAGCGCCCAGACAAGATACTTGCCGACAAGCCATGCGAGTGCGGCCTGCACCCGGGGGGTGCGGGAAAATCGCTTCAACATCAGCGGTGAGCCGCGCTATCCATAGGGGCGCGGGTAGCACGCATGGGTGTGAGCCGGCAAACATCTTGCACGAACGAGTAATTCCTGATGCGCATCATTGCAGGCCTGTGGCGCGGTCGCACGCTGGCTGCACCGCCGGGGCTCGCAACCCGCCCCACCGCTGAGCGAATGCGTCAGGCGCTGTTCGACATGATTGCGCATGCGCCATGGGCCGAAGCCGGTCTGGCGGGTGCGCGGGTGCTGGATGGGTTTGCGGGAACAGGGGCGCTGGGGCTGGAGGCATTGTCGCGCGGGGCGGCACGGGCGGTGTTTATGGAGCGCGACCGCGTGGCACTCTCGGTGCTGCGCGCCAACATCGCCGCATGCAAGGCGGAGGATCAGGCGCAGGTGGTGGCGTGCGATGTGCTGAAGCCGCCTGCGGGTGCTGCCTGCGGCTGGGTGTTTCTCGACCCGCCTTATGCGCAAGATTTTGTGCCGCGTGCGCTTGTGGCCCTTGGTGGCGCTGGGTGGATCGCGCCGGGTGCGGTGATCGTGGCTGAGACGGGGCGGGACGAGGCGTTCGATCCCGGCCTCGAAAAGCTCGCTGAGCGGACGCATGGAGCGGCTTTGGTGACAATCTGGCGCTGGGGTTAGGTGCCGGCCAACGCCATTGCGATGTCATGGAACAGCTTGGCCGGCAGCGTGCCGCCGGTGACGTCCTTCATGGGACGGTTGTCGTCGTTGCCGAGCCAGACGGCGATCTCCACTGCACCGGGCGTGCCGGGATTGACGGCACCGACGAACCACGCGTCGTGATAATCCTGCGTGGTGCCGGTTTTGCCCACCACGAGGCGACCGGTCAGGCCCGCTGCGCGCCCAGTGCCGCGTTGTACCACGCTGGCCAGCATGCGCATCATTTTGCTGTCCTCTTCCTCGTCCAACACGCGGGGGGCAGCCGGGCGGATCACAGCGAGCGGCTTGCCATCCGCCAGCACATGTTCCAACGCGCGGGGAGAGACGAGGGTGCCGCCGTTGAACACGGTGGCGTAGGCACATGCCATCTCAAGCAGACCCACTTCCGAAGTGCCGAGTGCGATGGAGGCGTTGTCGGGGAAGTTCTCGGGCAATCCTAACCGGTTCGCCACCGCTGCCACTTTGCGCGGGCCGCCGCCTTGGAGAAGGAGCCGGACAGAGACGGTGTTCAGGCTCTGTGCCAGCGCGTCATCCATCGTGATCGGCCCAGGGCGGTTGCCTTCGAAATTGCCTGGTTGCCAGTTGCCGATGCGGATGGGACCGCCCTCGATCTCATCATCCGGCAGCACGCCGTGTTCCAGCGCGTTGAGCCACACGAACAGTTTGAACGACGAACCCGGCTGGCGGCGGGCGTTGACTGCCCGGTTGTAGGGGCTGGCTTTGTATTCTCGTCCACCCGCCATGGCGCGCACCGCGCCGGTGGCGGGGTCGAGCACGATCACGGCACCTTGGCCCACATTGGCCGCAGCGCCCGGGCCATCGAGCATGGCTGTCAGCTTCGCCTCGACAATTGCCTGAATGCGGGGATCCAGCGTGGTGCGCACGGCGGCGTCTGCGCCCACGGCGATCATGGCCTGGGCGCGTTCCGAGGCCCAATCGGCGAAATATCCGGCACCGCCGGATGAAGCGGGCGCGAAATGAATGGCGTCTGCCGCGTCATGTGACTCGGCCTCGGTGATCACTCCTGCTTCCACCATCGCGGCCAGCACTTCCTTGGCGCGGGCGGTTGCGGCCTTCGGATCGACGCGTGGGGAGAAGCGCGAGGGGGCGCGGGGGAGGCCTGCGATGACGGCGGATTGCCAAAGGTTCAGCTTGCGGGCGGAGATGCCAAAATACATCTGCGCCGCGGCGTCCACGCCCCATGCGCCGGAGCCGAGATAGACGCGATTGAGCCAGATTTCGAGGATTTCTGCCTTGGTGAAATGCGCCTCCAGCCAGAGCGTCAGCATCATTTCCTGCACCTTGCGCTTGGCGGTGCGGACATTGCTGAGGAACAGGTTCTTCGCCACCTGCTGGGTGATGGTGGAGCCGCCCTGTGCTGCACGGCCCTTGATGAGATCGACGAACGCGGCGCGGGCGATACCATGGATGTCAAAGCCGGGGTGCGTCCAGAACCGGTGATCTTCGACTGATACAGCAGCCAATGGCAGGAATTTCGGCAAATCCGCCAACTGCAAAGGCTCACCCACCACGTCACCGTAGCTGGCGTAGATGTGGCCGGACATATCGGACAGCGTGAGGCTTGGCCTGCGTGTCGCGTCGAGCGCTGCTTCAGGGCGTGGCAGATCCCAGGCAAAATAGACGAGGGCGCAGGCCAGCCCGATGCCGCCCCACACGCCCAGGATGATCAGCCATTTCAACAGCCGCCAGCCACCGCTTTTTTTCTTTTCGCGCGCCTGCTCCAGTTGCGGAATTTCGTACTCGGGCGCGGGCGGCGGCACGTAGCGCCGCTGTTGGTCCGGCGCTATTTGCGGGGCGCGATACATCAGTGCGCGGCGTGCTGGCTTATTTGTAGCACTGCATGAAGACCACGGAGGCGTTCACCCGTTCGCCGATGGTGGCCGGGCGCAGTTCCGCCCCCTGGCTCGGGCTGTGCTTCACCGGGCTGCCGCGACCGGCGAGGAAAGCCGCAGCCTCCGGTCCCTTGATGGCGAAGTTTACGTTCTGCGGAATGTCCCCGCCCGTCATCTGCGCGATTTTAGCGGCGTTCAGTTTGGAAACGACGACGCCCACCACGTGACCCTGCGCGTCGAGCAACGGGCCGCCGGAATTGCCAGGCTGGACGGGCGCAGAGATTTGGAAGTTCAGCGGATTGTCGCGCAGGCCGGCGAGGGCGGAAATGTTGCCGGTGGTCAGCGTGGGGCCGGAGGAGAGCACGCCGGTGAGCGGGAAGCCGTAGGTGATCACACTCTCACCGATTTCGACCGGCGGGCTATCACGGAATATCAGGGACGGGCCGAACGTCGCGGGCACGCTGAGCAGCGCCAGATCGCGGCGTGTGTCTGTCGCCATTACCTTCGCCGCCACACGCTGACCGGCTGCGTTGCGTGCCGCCATGTGAGCACAGCCTTCGACCACGTGATTGTTGGTCAGCACCTTCCCGTCACCAATGATGAAGCCGGAGCCGGTGGCATAAACTCTGCCCTCCGGCACCGTGGGGGCGCGCAGCGGTGGCAATCCACTCGACGTTGTGGCCGGTGCTGTCGGGGCCACTGGAGGGGGAAGCGACGGCGGAGCATCCGCAGGCAATGGCGGCGGCTTGGCGGCATAGGCCGGCACCGCGAGACACAGCAAGACGAACAGAAGAATGCGCATGGCAAGACCATGCGGCAGAGCGCCAATTCGCGTCAACGAAGCTCTCCAGAACCTGATGTAACACCGGATATCGCACAGTGCCGCGCACTGAGCTAAGCTACACGGCACGCCCGCCTGGCGGAATGGTAGACGCACCGGACTTAAAATCCGTTGTCCTTTGGATGTACCGGTTCGAGTCCGGTGGCGGGCACCAGTGGTTCAGCGGGTGCGCCGCCGAAATGCCTCACCCGTTGCCGATGAGAATGCCGAGTGCGAGCACAATGGCACCACCCAGCATCACCTTGGCCACGGCAGACACAGGCGGCGTGTCCATGTAGCGCCACTGAATCCAGGCGATGGCGAGCAGTTCGATCAGCACTACCACGCCTGCGATGGCGGTGGCCGTCCAAAATGATGGGATGAGATAGGGCAGCGTGTGGCCGATGCCGCCGGCGATCGTCATTAAGCCGCAGACGAAGCCGCGCAGATAGGGTGTGCCGCGGCCGGACAGTTTGCCGTCATCGGCAAGTGCCTCGGCAAAGCCCATCGACACGCCGGCACCGACAGACGCCGCCATGCCGACCAGGAACGCATCCCAGGAATTGTGGGTGGCGAACGCTGCCGCAAACACAGGGGCAAGGGTAGAGACAGAGCCATCCATCAGACCAACCAGACCGGGCTGGACGATCTGCAGCACGAAGCGACGCTTGGCGCTGTCGATCTCTTCGACGCGGGCGTCGGTGGGCGGGGTGGTGTCGTCGATTTCGTCGGCGGTTTGCTCATGCGCGGATTCGGCCACGGCCAGGTCACCGAGCAGATTGCGGATGGTGGCGTCGCTCGTGCGGCTGGCGGCCTGATGGTAGAAGCGGCTGGCATTGGCTTCCATCTGCTGGGCCTGCCTGCGCATGGCATGCGCCGTTTGCAGCAGCACCACGCCAGACGGAGTTTCCTGCGCTATGCCGCGCACGTCGGCGGCCGTGATCTGAGGAATCTGCTCGCCGAATTTCAGCTTGAACATGTCGATCAGCATGCGGCGATGCTCAGCCTCCTCTGCCGCCATATCGGTGAACATGCGCGCGGTGTCGGGAAACTCCTCGCGCAGCTTTTCGGCAAAGCCAGTATAGGCCTGCGTTGCCTCCTCCTCGCTGGCGATAGCCACGGCGAGGATTTCGGCATCCGATAAATCCTCAAAATGGCGGCCCTGGCGTCCGAACAGCCGCTGCCTGATCCCGTTGTCGCGCATAACCGATACTCCAAACTGCCACATCGCGCGCGCAAAGGCCCGCCCATTTCTCGCGTGCTGTTAAGAGCAAGGCGCCAATAAATCAAGGCATTTGGAAATTGTAATCGCGACTTATTCGCAATTGCGAATATAACAAAGATGCGCGAACAGTATTTATCAATTTTAAAGATAGCAATTATTTGATTTTTATGTCGAAGGCGCTGGTTGACCGAAATGCCCGGCGAATATTTTGTGTGTGGCTGCCGATTGCCACGGCGCGAGTAAGCCTCGAAATGACATTGGTTGAATTGGTCTACCGAAACTCGGGCGATTGGCGCTTTTCGGCAATCCACTGAACATTCATACTACCGTCATACAGTTCTTTGGGAGCGCCAGATGGCCGACATCGATACCGCTGCAAGTTACCCGATCACGGACGTCAATCGCGTCAAGCGCGTGCATGAACGCGGGCGCTACGACAAGGCGACGGTGCATGCCATCCTTGATGCGGCGCTGGTGTGTCACATCGCCTACGTCATCGAGGGGCGGCCATATTGCACACCAACCGGATTTTGGCGCGAGGGTGAGCATCTCTACTGGCACGGCTCGTCCGCCAGCCGGATGATCCGCACGCAGGGCAAGGGCGTGGAGGTGTGCCTCACGGTCACGCATTTCGATGCCCTCGTGATGGCGCGCTCCGGCTTTCACCACTCGATCAATTATCGCGCTGTGATGGCGTTTGGCACAGCGCACATCATTGAGGACAAAGACGAGAAGCTGGCGCTGATGGACCGCTTCATCGACCGGATTTATCCCGGCCGGTCCGGCCTGATCCGCCAGCCGACGCCGCAGGAATTCAAGGCGACGACGATGATGGGCATGCAGATCGACACCGCCTCTGCCAAAATCCGCGACAAGCATGTGAGTGACGAGGAAGAGGATTACGAGGGCGTGCCGGCGTGGTCGGCGCTTTATCCGGTGACGCAGGTGATTGGGGCACCGTCTGAGTGCGTGCGGCAGATCCCAGGTTTGGGAATCCCGGAAGGGATGGTTGATTTCGAACCGGGCGCGCGCTTGGATGAGATCATGACAAAGACCTACGGAAAAACCTTCGACACATGACACAATCCACGGACGATGCCATCGGGTTCACGCCAGCCACAACTCTGGCGGCGGATATTGCGGCCCGGCGGATTTCGCCCGTGGAAGTCATCGAGGCCATTTTGCGCCGTGCAACACGGCTGGAGCCGAAGCTGAACGCCTTTGCCCATCTCGATACCGAGGGGGCATTGGCGCAGGCGCGCACGGCAGAGGCAGCGGTGATGCGTGGCGACACGCTGGGGCGGCTGCACGGCGTGCCCGTCACGATCAAAGACATGATGCCAGTCCAGGGTCTGCCGTATTCGCGCGGCACGGCCACGATGCTCGGGACGGTCGCCAGTGAGGACGCACCGATTGTCACCCGATTGCGTGACGCCGGTGCGGTGGTGCTTGGCAAAACAACCACGTCAGAATTCGGATGGAGTGCCGTCAGCCGCAGCCCGGCGACGGGCCTCAGCCATAATCCGTGGGCGCATGGGCTGAATGCTGGTGCATCCTCGGCGGGTGCTGGCATTGCGGCGGCGGCGGGGTATGGGCCGCTGCATCAGGGCTCCGATGGGGCTGGGTCGGTTCGTCTGCCGGGGCATTTCTGTGGCGTGGTGGCGTTCAAGCCGGGATTTGGGCGGGTGCCGTATCTGCCGCTGCCGAACAACGATTATATGTCCCATATCGGGCCGTTGACCCGGACGGTGGCGGATAATGCGCTGATGTTCTCCGTTATGGCGGGCGCGCATCCGTGGGAGCACACGACGCTGGATGGGGTGGTGGACACGTCGCCAGCAGCGCTCGGCGGGGGTGTGCGAGGATTGCGGATCGCCTATAGCGCCGATCTTGGTCATGCGCGGGTGGACCCGGAAGTGGCAGCGCTGGTCGCCAACGCGGTGCGGCATTTCGAGGCGATGGGTGCGCATGTGGAAGCGGTGACGCCGCCGTGGGGTGCGCTCGGCCCTGATCTGATCGACGGCCTTTGGAAGGCGCATATGTCGAACAATGCGCATCTGCTGCCGAAATGGGCGGATAAGATGGATCCGGGTCTGGTTGCCTGCATCCGTGACGCGGAGGGCATGAGCGCTGTTGAATATCTGGCCCTGCGCGCCCGCAAGCATGCGTATTCGGAGAAGGTTCACCGCTGGTTCGACAATTGGGATTTGCTGCTGACGCCGTCTGCCTCGGTGGCGGCATTCCCGGTTGAATTGCTGATGCCGGCGGACTGGCCGCAGCATAAGTGGGACTGGCTGCGCTGGGCGCAGTTCTCCTACCCGTTCAACATTGCGCAAAATCCAGCGATTTCAGTGCCAGCGGGCTTCACAAAGGCTGAGCTGCCGGTGGGGCTGCAGATTGTCGGGCGGCGGTTTGATGATGCTGGGGTGTTGCGCGCGGCGATAGCGTTTGAGGCGGCGGCACCTTGGGCGGAACGCCGTCCGCCGTTGTGAAACGGTGGCTTACGCCACCATTGGACGGCCGTATCTAAGAAGAACGGCCTGCGGCGTGACGCGCAGACGTTGCGCCACCAGCGAGGGGTCACTTCCCGGCAGCTGGCCCATCCAGCCTTTATAGAGACCTTCCAGCAACGCTGAGATCCAGGTACCGGGTGGATCACCGGCGGCACCGATCCGAGGCAGATCGGCATGGGTGATGAGCAGCGAACGATCCTGCTCGTTGAGCTGGAAGCTGACATGGCCCCAGCCCATGCCGCCGAGCATGTCATTCAGCTCCATGGCGAGGGTTTCCATGTTTTGCACGCTGGACAATGGACGCATTGACGCCATCCGCGCACCCACATCGCGCAACCATACATCACGCGCGGCAGGACCTCCGAGGCTATCAATGGCGTCGGCCATTGCCCGAAGAAACACGTTCCAGTCAACCAGCTGGCCTGGCTTCTCCGTCATCGACGCGATGCCCCATTGAACACGTAACGCGCATACACGCCGCCAATCGCCTCGTCGAAATCACCCGAGTGCTGGTAGGCGAAGTTGCCGCCCAGATGCAGGTTCGGGGTGACGAGGTAGTCGATATTGCCCTTGATGTTGCCGGCAATGCCCGACGAGCTGCGGCTTGGATAGGCAGTTTTCAGGCCGTTCCATTGAGGCCCAGAGGTCAGCTGTTTCTGTAGCGTGTCGTCGATGGGATAATAGTTCGACGATTTCTCACTAAACGACTGCAAGCCGATGGCACCGCCGATAGAATACGTCAGGTCATCCTGCTTGCCGCTATAGGTGAGCGGCACCAATGCCGAAACGTAGCTTTGCGGGCTGAAGTAACCACCTTGGCCGTAGGTGAAGAAGCGGAGATTGTGCGTGTAGTTCTCGTAGAACAGATCCGCACCGATACGCACTTCCTCGTCATCCGTCTTCATCAACGGATACGAAACGCCAGTGCCGGCTTCGAACTGGTTGTTTCGCTGAACGTGTTGGCCGGTGATCTGGCTGACAGCGGCATCCACATAGACGTCCGCACCGCCGGCCTTGAATTCGACCGCTGACTTCAGACGATCACGCACCACGCCACCCCAGGTGCGGCCCGAGCGCGGATCGACGGTTCCAGCGTACGACAGCACACTGTCGGTCATCGCACGGCGCTCTGCACCGACACGCAGGGTGACTGTGTCACCCAGTTTCGGCGCGAACTCCACCCCGCCGACCACATTTTGGCGGCGGAAACCAACCGGGGTGATTCCGGCGTCGGCGGTGAACTTGTTCACCTTCAGCTGTGCATCAAGTGCAACACCTTGAGCCTGCTGGCTCCCCGGGCGGGCGCTAATCTGACCCGTTGGGCTGACATAATAGGCGGGCTGATAGACCGTCCCGCCGGTCACCGGGGGAACCAGGCCCAACGCCATCGTGCCAAAACGCTGCAGATTGGCGTCATCACCGCCAATGGAGCCGCTGGTCAAGTTCGTCGGTGTTACCATCAGCTTGACGGTGCCGACGCCACCGGGTGCAAACGTCGCCTCCAGCGGGGCGTTGATCTCGGTCAGCTTGTCGAGCCCGGCGTCACCGGAGCGGATGCGGAAGTTGAAGCCGCCCTGGACAGACGATGCCAGTTCGTCACGGATGCCCACGATCTTGCGGTCGATTTCCTGTGTCACTGGGTCCGGGCCACTCAGACCGTTGCCGGCCGGCAGGCCTGCGGACGCGAGCAATGCCGCGTCTGGGCTGCGGCGGAATGGGTTGTCGTAGAAATTGGTCGGCCCGCCATCGTTCGTGGCGGCACCGAACGGCACCGTTTCGTCACCGTTGATGCGCGGCAGATAAGGACGATATGGCTTTTCGAAATCACCACCGCGCAGGAACTGAGCGTCCTCTGACAGCAGTTGCTGACCTGGGCTCGGCGGCGGGGCGGGGCGGTATTGCGGCAGATACTCCTGCACCTGCGGCTGATAACGCTGCTCTGGTGCGACCTGCGACTGGTACGGCTGACCGGACGGGGCGACCGGCGGCAAATAGCCGGGATAAGCGGGCGCCGCACCGGCGGGCACCGCACCCGGCCGTGAATAGCCAGGTTGGGCGTAACTCGGCACGTAAGTCTGGCTATAACCCGGCGCTGCCGCCTGCGCATATTGCGGCTGCGCGTATTGCGGCGGGATATACTGGCCCGCTGGAGACGGCTGCGTGGTCACAGGCCGGTAGGCCGGCGGCGAATAGCCGGGGGCTGCGGAATAGCGCGTGCCCGGGTCCGGCGTGTAAGCTGGCGGAGTATAGGTCGGTGCCACAGGTGCCGTCGCCGCACCAGCCAACTGACGCGAATTGAGTGCGTCGGCAGAGATGCCCTGCGGCGAGGGCACGGTTTGCGCCGTGCGGCGGGGTGGCGGCAGCGTGTCCGCCCTGGTCGTGTCCAGCACCCGGCCGGTGGGCGGCTGATAGGCGGGCTGCTCCGCCCCAAATGGGTTGGCTGGGGTGTTAAGCGGCGTGGGCCGGGTGGTCTGGCCAAAGCCCGGCGGCACCGCGAGCGGGTCCGTTGCGTCCTGACCGCGATCAGCACTCGGATAGAGCGGCATCGCCATGCTGGGGGTTTGGCCCGAGCCAAGCGCCGCAGTTTTCACCCGTGGCGTGGTACGGGTGGCAACCGGCGCGTCTCCGGGGACGAGCGTGACGTTGGCGAGCGTGCTGTCGTCATTGCCATTGTCCGAATAGCCAAGCTGCTGCAGGCGCAATTCGCGGGCGCGGGCAAGATCCCGCAGCGCACGGGCGTTGTTGCCGCTGGATTTGGCGTAATCGGCCGAGGCGAGCCATGCCTTCGGGTCATCGGGGGAGACGTCAAGGCCTTCCTTGACCAGCTCAGCGGCGCGCGAGCGATTGCCAAGCTGTAGGGCTGCGGCCACGGCACCACGGCGGGCATCGGTGTTGGCGGGATCACGACGCAGCAATGCCTCGTTGATCTCCAGCGCCTCACGCGGGTTCTTTGCACCCTGATAGAGACGCGCCAAAGCAAGGTTCATGTCGGCGTTGTCAGGGTCGGACGCAAGAGCCGGGGCCAGGCGGTCATAGGCAGCGGCCTGCTTGCCCGCCTCGTTCAGATTGTCGGCGCTGCGAATGGCGAGACCCTTGCGGATGCCGATATAGGCCTCTTTCTCCTTGGGCGGCAGGCTTCCACCATAGCCGAGCGGCGCGATCATGGTCTGTGCTGCCGTCACGTCACCAATATCGAGAAACGCGCCTGCATAGGCGATGCGGGCGGCGTTGCCCTGCGTCGGCGTGGAGTCACGGGCAATGATGATGGCGCGGCGCGCAGATTGCGGATCACCGATAGAATTCAGAGCGCGAGCGATGGTCGCACCGCGCACGCCGGTCGGGTCAGACTGAGCCGCGAGTTCAAGCAAGCGAGCACGTGCGGTCATGCGCGGCAGGTCGATCACCCGGTTTATCTGGCGCTGCAGTTCGTTCTGCACAGCGAGATCCCGCAGGTCGGGCGTGCGGGCGGAGGGCGGGATCCGCGCCAGCAATGCGCCGGCGGCCTCCGGATCGTGGCTCTCATTGGCGAACAGCACACCGGCACGCAGGGCATCCGTGGTTGGGTTCGGGCCAATGCCATCGGCCATCACCGCACGCGCCTCACGCACCATGCCCTGCTTCAACAGCGCACGGGCGTAGTCGAGACGCAGCCAAGGGTTTTTGGGATCGGCAGCAACCGCCGAGCGGTACATGCCGGCTTGGGTGATCGGGTCACTGACCGAGGCAGCCTGCTCACGCAGTTGCTGTGCGCGCGCCTGCGCAATGGCCGCCGGGTCGCGGCTGACAATGCCAGCCTGCTCCAGCATCGCAGTTGCTTCTTTGCCGCGGCCTTGCTGGTTCAGCACACCGGCCAGACCCTGCAGGGCGGCAGTGTTGCGTGGGTTGCGCTGCAGCAAGATGTTGTAGGTCTGCTCCGCGTCCGCCAGTTTGTTCTGCTTGGCCTGTGCGGTGGCGAGCATGGCCAGCAGGCCAGGATCGGACGAACCGGCACTGATCTGACGCCTCAGCTCAACCTCGGCGGAGGCATTGTCACCGCGGGCGAGCAGGCCCACGGCCGGGTTCGGCTGCGCTGCCTTTTCGGCGGCGGCGATGCCGTTGAGCGCGGGCGTCCATTTGCCTTTGCCCGAGGGATCAAGCTCGATGGCATGGCTGAGCAGAGCGCGGGCGTCATCATAGCGCTTCTGGCGCAGCCGGACGATGCCGAGGCCGCCAGTGGCATCTGCGTCGCGTGGATTGAGTTGGATTGCTGCCTGGAACGAGGTGGCTGCGTCGTTCAGCTTGCCGGTGTTGAGCGTGTCGAAGCCAGCGGCACGACGCTCCGCCGATGGGTCGTTTGGATCACCCTTCAGATTGCGCGCATCTTCCAGTCGTTGGGCGATTTCTGCATCGTTCGGATTGACCTTCAGGTAGGCTTGAATGTCGTCCACAGCGCTTTTGTTCGCCGGCAGCCAGCCCACCGCCTGACGCCACGCCTGATTTGCATTCTCAGACACAGCCGGGTTGCGCGAGAGTTGCTGAAGCCGCTTGATGCCTTCACTGCGGGTGCCATCACGATAGGTGAGGACCTGGGCATAGGCCAGCTGAGCACGCAAATCCTGCGGATTGTTGCGGACGCTTCGCGCGAGGCCGTCGCGGGCTTGGTTCCAGCCTGTGTCGTCGGTTCCGGCGAGAGTCTGGTAATATTCAACCGCCAGCGCATCCGGCGGCGGATTGCCGCGCAGCACGCGGTTGTAGCGATCCACCGCCTCCGGCACGCGGCCGTCCTTGGCGAGCCTGCGCGCGTCAGCAAGAGCCTCTTGCGGGATAGGGCCAATTTTGAGCGCCTGATCGATCTTGTCGATACGCGTATCGGCTGGTGACGCCTGACGCAGCTTGGTCAGCGCGGTTTCCGCGGCCTGACGGTTGCCGCGATCGGCCTGGATCTGGCCGATCAGCGCCAAAGCGTCAGAGTTTGACGGCTCTAGCGCGAGGACGCGGTTCAGGCTTTCCAGGGCTTGGTCATACTGCGTCTGGTTGCGCCAGAAATTGGCGCGTTCCAGCAGCACGCCGACTGCCGGGTTGGAGGATGTTGTCTGCGCCGGTGCGGCAGGCGTGGCTGGAGTTTGGGTTGCGGCTGGAGCAGAAGGTTGGGCACCGGTTTGAGCCAGTGCGATCCCGGCACCGCCTGCGATCACGGTGCACGCCACCAGTGCATACCGCAGACCGACCGAACGACGGAGCGACCCGAGAGCCGACATGGCAACCTGATCGCGCAGGGGCGTGTGGTCTGATGAACTCACCGTCTGGTCCTCACCGCGTGTTGGAGCGGGGTTGAGCGGCCTGTGGCATCCGCTGATCCGCCCGCTTGCGCATGGCCCAGAACAGCGCCACGCCACCGAACAAACAACCGAACAGCATTAGGATCACGACACCAAACGGCTGCCCGCGCAGCATATAGCTTGGGTAAAGCCAGAATGGCAGGTTGCCCACCGAATAGATTGACCCGACGCGATACGACGTGACGTGCCCGCCGGACAGGATGGACACGTCGCCCTGAATGAGCGCCGATTGCTCATTGTCGCGCAGCGTGGTCACGACATTTTCCAGCGCCTGCGGGGATGCTGCCAGGATCGCCACAATCGAGCGATGACGGGATAGCGGGCTTTCGTTGCCGACCATCACCGCGGTGCCTTCGTTGGCCACTGACTGCAGACCGGCTGCGATACGCTGCCGCTCGGCGTCGCCCTGGTCGTTGAACAGGCGTTGCACGCTGTCGATCGAGTTGGAAACGGTCAGGCTCATCCGGGTGCCAGAGAAGCTGAGCGGGCCACCCGTCAACAGCGAATTGACCGCCTGCATCCGCTGCATGGTGCCAATCACTAGCATATCCCGGTCACCGACGCTGGCAACCGCATCAGGGCGAATCACCGCCATGCGCACGGGCGGGTAGCCGGTCAGCGCGCCAAGGCGGCCCATCACGTTCAGATACGCGGTCATTTCAACCGGGGTCGGACGATCTGGCAGCACGACGGCAGTTTCCGCGAGATCAGCCATCCGGGTGAAGGGATAGCCCGAGTTCACGAAATACTGCAGGTTCGGCATCTGCGCGAAACGATAGGCGCGCGACAGGTCGATTGTGCTGTCTGGATCGACGGACATGCGCAGATCGGTCGGAATGGCCACACAGTCACCACGATGCAGCGGCTGGGCGTCGAAGTAGAACTGCAGGTCGTTGTTGCCATAAACATTGTAGACCGGCACCTCGACACGCGCGTCAGGGCGTTCTCCACCGAACGCGGAGAGCCGCGACAGCCAGCCATCATGCTGCTGCACTTCACCCAGCGAAAAGCTGTTGAGGTAGATGCTGTTGATGAAGACATCCAACCGCGACGGCGCAATGTCGATCACTGGGCCTGGAGGTGCGCGATACCGCAGGCTGACCGGAAAGCCGCGGTCACGCCAGGTGTAAAGGTCAGGTGCGGTGTGAAACGGCACGTGCAGTGTGCCGGTGTAGCCATAACTTTGGAGTTCAGCAGCATCCACCAGCTCGCCAAGTTTCACCGGATGGGTGGAGTTGATCCAGTTCGGTGCGTCATAAGCAGCGCGTTCCGGCACCGTCATGGGCTGGATAAGCGCCACGTCGGAACTGAGGCCACGGCTGCCGAGAGAGAGTGCGGTCGCCGCGCTGACGACTTCCTCGCCAGTCCTGCCGGCGACGAGAAGAAGCGAGCTGAACGGGTCATTCGGGTTGGCGATGACCGCGACAGTTGGTCCATTGATCGGCGGCAGGTTGACGTTACCACGGCCTTCGTTGCCGACGACCACCATGACCGAGTTGCCTTCGGCCGGCGGAGACGACAGCACCGGGAAGGTGGCACCACGGAACGCCGCCTGATTGCCAAACCAGGCAGACAGGATGCCGGCGGCCTTCAATGCGTCATTGCTCGGGGTTGCCGCCATCACCACCGGAAGGGTGAGCAATTCCTTCACGTGCTGATCGAAGAACGGCAGCGGCAGACGCGCCAGATCGCGTTGCGGCGGCAGGCGCTCCAAAGTGAGGGTGAGCGTGGAGGTGTCAGAGACAGTGGACCACAGCAGGCCGCTGAGTGGGTCGTTGCATTCCGGCGTGTAGCGGCCGGTGAAGCGGAAGTTCAACCGGTTCAGGTCCTGGAAGAACACCGGGCTGACGGGCATCTCGATGTTGAAGTTCTGCTTGTCCTTCAACACTGGAATCGTGCCGACATATTGCTCGTTCAGTGTCACCGTGACGTTGCTGAACTCTGGAATGAGTGCGGGCGAAGTGGAACCGGTCAAGTTGAGCTGGGCGGAGGTCACGACCTCATCGGCCCGCACGCCGAATTCCACGCCCTGCAACACACTGGTGCCGCGCAAGGCGAGCGGACCCTGCGCTCCAAGCTGGTGCAGGTTGAATACGACGCGGCGGGTGCCGGTGCGCAACGTATTATCGGTCGGCAGTTGGGACATTGGCTGGTTCGCGCCAAATGCCGGAACACCAGGAGGTGCGGGAACGTTGGGAATGGCGGACACTGCTCCACCGCTTGGAAGCGGAGCCTGGATCAGCGGCGCACGTGGAGGCGTGGCCGTCAGTGTCGTCACCGGCTGCGAGAGCGGGCGGACCACGGTCGTCTGCGCGACCGTTGAAAACGGCGTCAGCAAGAGCAGAAGCGCCATGGCAACGGAGCCAGCCACCGCACCGGCGCGACCGCCAGCCGTACCTTGTGCAGCGGGCGCACCGGTGGTTGGGGCAAGCACCGGGCCGCTTTGCGTGTCACGCGGACGGAACAGGCCCTTGATCGACACGAGAACGCGCCAAAGGCTGGCAATGGGGCGATCCACCGGATAGGCGGCCCAGTCGATCCACGCGTCAGCCCGGCCAAACACCGCCTGCACCACGCGTGATTCTTCCTCGATC
>CAIJTR010000163.1 GCA_903823665.1 uncultured Rhodospirillales bacterium | reverse complement strand
TTTCGACCAGATGATTCCATCTGGTCGAAACGTGCTCTAGCCGACGATTTCGGTGCCGGCGAAGAAGTAGGCCATCTCGATGGCAGCGTTATCAAGGCTGTCCGAACCATGGACCGAGTTTGCTTCGATGCTCTCGGCAAATTCCTTGCGGATGGTGCCGGGGGCTGCATTGGCCGGGTTCGTTGCACCCATGATCTCGCGGTTGGCGGCCATCGCGTTCTCGCCTTCCAGAACCTGCACGACGACGGGGCCTGAGGTCATGAACGTGACCAGTTCGCGGAAGAACCCACGCTCGCTGTGGACGCCGTAGAAGGCTTCAGCCTGGGCGGTGGTCATGTGGATGCGCTTCTGCGCCACGATGCGCAGGCCGGCGGCCTCGAACTTGGCGTTGATCGCACCGGTGAGGTTGCGGCGAGTCGCGTCTGGCTTCAGGATCGAGAAGGTGCGTTCAATGGCCATGGTGGCGTTCTTTTCCTGTGATTGGCGTATGCGGGCGCTTTAGAGCAGGTGCTGCATTGCGGCAACCCCTTTGCCCATCAGCCTGCCACACTGTATCAAGCGCCTTATGAGCCTCCTGACCCTGACTGGCGTTACCATCCGCATGGCCGGACGCACCTTGTTGAACGGTGCGGACCTGACCGTTGACCCTGGCCGACGCATCGGCCTCGTGGGCCGCAACGGTGCGGGCAAATCGACGCTGTTCAAAGCGATCACCGGGATTCTGCCGATTGATGGCGGCGATATCCGGTTTTCGTCCCGCGCCCGCATGGCGCAGGTGAAGCAGGAAGCGCCGTCCGGCCCGCAATCGCTGTTGGACACGGTGCTGGAGGGTGATGAGGAACGCTCCGCTCTCATGGCCGAGGCGGATGACCCCACCACCGAGCCAATGCGGCTGGCCGAGGTGCATGACCGGCTGCACGCGATCGGCGCTGACGCGGCCCCGGCGCGGGCGGCCACCATTCTGGCCGGCTTGGGCTTTGATGCGACCACCCAGCAGCGCCCCGTTGATGAATTCTCCGGCGGCTGGCGGATGCGCGTGGCGTTGGCCACAGCTCTTTTTGCCAACCCTGATCTGCTCCTGCTCGATGAGCCGACCAACCATCTCGACCTTGAGGCGACGCTGTGGCTGGAGACGTGGCTGGCGAAGTTCCCCGGTGCGTGCCTGCTGATCTCCCATGATCGCGGGCTGCTTGATCGGTGCGTGGACAGCATCGCCCATCTGGACCAGATGAAGATTTCGCTGACGCCGGGCGGCTATGACGAGTTCGTGCGCATCCGCACCGAGCGCGCCATGCAGCAGACCAAAATGGCCGAGAAGGTGGCCGATCAGAAGGCGCATCTGCAGTCTTTCGTTGATCGCTTCAAGGCCAAGGCCAGCAAGGCCAAGCAGGCGCAGGCGCGCATCAAGGCCATTGCCAAGCTGCCGCAGATCGAAAGCGTGATCGAGGATCACGTAACCAAGTTCAACTTCCCCGAGCCGGCGCAGATGTCGCCGCCCATCCTGTCGATGGAGCAGGTGTCCTGCGGCTATGACGGCAACGCGATTTTGAAGAACCTGTCGCTGCGCATCGACATGGATGATCGCATCGCTCTGCTTGGGGCGAACGGCAACGGCAAATCCACTCTCGCAAAATTGATCGCGGGGCGGATGGAGGCGATGAACGGCCAGCTGCGCCGTGGGCCGAAGCTGCGCGTGGGGTATTTCGCGCAGCATCAGGAGGAGGAGCTGATCGATCACGAGACGCCGATCGATCACATGCAGCGCGCCATTCCGGGTGCCACGCTGCAGCAGGTGCGCGCCCAGCTGGCCCGTTTCGGTCTCGATGCGGACCGTGCCAGCAATCAGGTTTCGGCGTGCTCCGGCGGTGAGAAAGCGCGACTTTTGCTGGCCTTGGCCACACGCGATGCACCGCAATTGCTCATCCTCGACGAGCCGACCAACCATTTGGACATTGACGCCAAGGATGCGCTGGTCCGCGCCCTCGGCAATTTCTCTGGCGCTGTGCTGCTGATCACCCATGATCCGAACCTTGTGGAGTTGGTTGCTGATCAGCTCTGGCTGGTGTCAGACGGCACGGTGAAGAACTACGACGGCGATATGGACGAATATCGCGTTTATCTGTCCGAACGCGCGCGCATCACCGGCAGGCCGGCCGGGCGAGGTGACGCCACTGGCATGGGCGGCAAGCATTCCAAGAAGCCGGTGGACAACAAGGCCGTGCTGGCCCCGCTTCGCAAAACCGCGAAGGCTGCCGAACAGAAGCTGGCCAAGCTGTCTGAGGAGCAGAAGAAGGTGGAGGATATCCTCGGCAACCCCGCCATCTATCAGCCGCATCGCATGGCCGACATGATCACCGCCAAAACCCGGCTGTCTGACCTCAAGCGCGAGATCAAATCCGCCGAGGCCGAATGGCTTGCGGCGGAGGAAGCGCTGGAGGCCGCCACCGCTTGATGTCGCCGCCTCCGGCTTGATTAGCTGGCGGCTTTCGTATCGGATGCGGCTGACCATGGAGGGCAGCCCGTGAGCCTACACCGCCGTTCAATGCTGCTGGGTGCGGCATCGTTGATGAGCCGCCCGGTGCTGGCGGATGACCGCGTGTTTCTGTCCTACACGCAGTCCGAGTTGGACCGTGCATACGATCAATCCGCCTGGGCGCCCAATGCTGCCACGGTGATTGCTCGGTATGGCACCGATTCTGCCCGGTTGCGCGCCACGGTGCCGCCGCGAACGCTTCGCTATGGCCAGACAGAGGCCGAAAGCCTGGACGTGTTTGCCCCACCCAATCCTGGCCGCGTGCCGATTCACGTGTTCATCCATGGTGGGGCCTGGACCGGCCTTTCAAAGAACGACGCATCCGCCCCTGCTGCGAATTTCATCGACACCGGGGCGATCTACATAGCGCTCGGCTTTGCCAACATACCCGCCGTTCGGTTGCCGGAGATGGTGGAACAGTGCCGCCGGGCACTGATTTGGATTGGAGCCAACGCCGCCAGCTTTGGTGGCAACGCCGACGCCATCCATCTTTCGGGCCATTCCAGCGGCGGGCACTTGGCAGCGATGATGGCGGTGACGGATTGGGCGGCGCGCGGCGCACCTGCTGATTTGATCAAGAGCACGCTGCTCATGAGCGGCATTTATGAGCTTTACCCGGTGATGCTGTCGTCGCGCCGCAACTACCTCAAGTTGACGCCTGACGAGGCGGCAGCGTTGAGCCCGTTGCGCCATATGCATCAGCTTCGCGCACCTGTTGCGGTCACCGTTGGCGACCAGGAAAGCCCGGAATTCAAGCGCCAGATGGTTGATATGGCGGACGTGCTCGCCGGGCAGGGGATGTTGCGCCAGCGCGTGATGCTGTTCAATCAGACGCATTTCGAGGTGGCCGAACAGCTTGGCCGCCCGGATGCGCCGGTTGGGCGGCTTGCATTGGCGATGATGGGGTTGGTTTAGGCGATGTCATGAGGCGATTTATCGGTCGTTAATCAGTGATCCGGCATTGTATCGGCAGCTGCCGAAGCAGCGCTGGTATGGAAGGCCCGCTGAGTGACGACGACAACAACACCGACAACATTCCCGTCGAACCGCGCGGTATCGCCCGGAATATCGCTTAAGCTAGGCATTGCTTTATTTGTGGGCTTTGTCTGCCTGTGTCTTTCGGCTGTATCGGTTGAGCAGATATTTGAAACCCGTCTGAAGGTCCTGCACGAAGCGTTGCGTGAGACGCAAAATCTCGCACGCTCACTTGCGCTGCACGCCGATGGCACGATCAGCACAGCTGATGCCGTGTTGATCGGCTTGCGTGACAGGGTGGCGACAGATGGCACGGGTGCGAAGGCGCTGGACCAGCTGAAAATGCAAATGCGCGTGCAGGCGGAGGCAGACCCATCTCTGCATGGCCTGTTCGTGATCGACGAGAATGGCAGATGGCTGGCCAATACCTCTGCCGGTACGTCACCGGATGTTAACTACGCAGACCGGGATTTTTTCATCCATGCGCGTGATCACCTGGACAATGCACCCTTTATCGGCGCCCCGGTGCGCAGCCGTACGGATGGAAGCTGGCTGCTGACCATCAGTCGCAGATTGTCACACCCCGATGGCAGCTTTGCCGGGGTGGTACTCGCCTCGATTTCGATGGATCTGTTTCAGCAATTCTATGGCCGGTTTGACGTGGGACCGCATGGTTCGATCGCCTTGGCCAATGATGATGGCGTGCTGATAGTGCGACATCCGTATGAGGAGGCGAATATTGGCCTCGATATTTCTCACGGAGGTTTCTTTTCCACCGCCAACGTGATGGATCAGGCTGGCAGCGTCGAGTTTAAAAGCGTGCTTGACCGTGAGGTTCGCATGGCCAGCTTCGAGCGGGTCAAGCGCTATCATGTGGTGGTTGTGGTCACGCACCAAAAAGATGATGTCCTGGCTGCCTGGCGCGGCAGGTCGCAGGCGGCTTTGACCCTGCTTTGCCTGGTGATCGTTCTGGTGACGGCACTTGGATATCATTTGTGTTCACAGGTCGATGAACGCAGCAAGGCGGAGGCGCAATACCGGCTGCTGGCAGAGAATGCGAGTGACGCCATCATCTGCGTCAACAGCGAGGGCGAGCGCAGCTATGTCTCGCCATCCTTCAGCGCCATGACCGGCTGGACGCCGGCGGAACTTGCAGGGATGCGCCGCCATGACATGGTTTTCACAGATGATCAGGCGGCGATTGATGACGTGCTGGGCGGGCTTGACGCAGGGGACGCATCACCGACGTGCCGCTATCGCCATTTCACCAAAGGGCGCGGGTTGATCTGGGTGGAGATGCGTGCGCGTGCTGCCGCGGCAAAGCGCGATGGCGTTTTGGACTACATTCTCAACATCCGCGACATCTCGACGCAAAAGCTGGCTGAGGAGGAGCTGGCCGAGGCCAATGCCGAGTTGTCCGCCATGACATTGAGCGATGCGCTGACCGGTATCTCCAATCGTCGCAATTTTGATCAGACGCTCAGGCGGGAGTGGCGGCGCGCCATGCGCAATGCCCGCCCGCTGGCACTGCTGATGATCGATGCAGATCACTTCAAAGCCTATAATGACCGCTACGGCCACGTGCTCGGGGATGAATGCCTAAAATTGATTGCCCAGTTGTTGGCAGCCGGTGTGCGCCGCGCGGGTGACGTGGTGGCGCGCTACGGCGGCGAGGAATTTGCGGCCATCCTGCCCGATCTGACCGCTGAGAAGGCGGCTATCGTGGCCGAGCGGATGCGCATGTCGCTGGTGGAGGCTGCGATTGCACATGACGGCAACACAGATGGCATCGTGACGGTCAGCATCGGCGTTGCCTCCCTGGTGCCAGGACGCGGGCTGGAGCCGCGGGAATTGATCGCCTTGGCCGACGAAGCGCTTTACCGGGCCAAGGAGGATGGCCGTAACCGGGTTGTCGTGGTGGAGCCAATTCGTGAAGTGCGAACAATGCTGGCGGCAGGTTAGGCCACGAGGGTCTTCGCCAACCCGGCCACGCGCTCGGCGTTGTGCGCCCAGGTGAGCCTTGCAGTATCAATTCGCGCCCGTGCGGCAGCGCCCAGCCTTATGCGCAACGCCTGATCCTCACATAGTTGCAGCAATGCCGCTTCCATGGCACCGGGCAGATCCGGCGCGAACAGCAGTGCGTTTTCGTTGTGCGTCAGGATCTCGCGGATGTTGGCGGTATCCGGTGCCACAATGGCGCGGCCAAGATACATGTATTCAAACAGCTTCAGTGGGCTCGAATACAATGTCAGCCCAGGTAGCACGGCCACATCGAACGCCGCCACGTGGGCTGCGACTGCGTCACGTTCCACCACCCCGGTGATGGTGAGCCGGTCTGCGATCCCGAGCTTGGCGGCGTGCGCCAGAAGCGGCGCGCGTGCCGGGCCATCACCGACCACGAGTGCCCGCAGACCCAGCCGCGCACCATGTTCGGCGACAACATCGACGATACGGTCCACCGCGTTCCAGCCGCGAATAAAGCCGGTGAAGCCCAGCACCAGCCCGTCTTGCCCAAGCGCTTGTTTGGCCTCTGCATTGCTCGGGGCGGCGTCGAACCGCGTTGGATTGATGCCGTTTGGGATGACCGCGATGCGCTCAGTGGCCACACCATATTCGCGCAACGTGCCGGCGAGCACTTCCGTCACCGGCAGGGCGGCGTCCACGTTGTTCCACAGCATTCGCTGCGCCCACCGCCCGAGCGAGGTGAGCCTTAGCCCATCGTTGCGGGCACGTTCCTCGAACAATGGCGAGTTGATTTCCAGCAACACGGGAAGCCCGGAGAGCCTGCGCACCCACACGCCTGCGAACAACAGCAGGCTGAAGCGTTCATAAATCACGTCCGGCTTATGCTCGCGCACAGCGCGCCACAGGCGGATGAAGGCGGGCACGTTGTAGCCGACTTCGAGCAGCTCGAAAGCGGCGGCGGGCAAAGACTGCTTGATTTTGTCGATGAGTGGGTTGGAGCCGCCAAACCCGGTCTGGTTCCAGCCGGCGGGGCCGACCATGATGATCTCATGGCCTTGGGCTGCCAGTGCCTCGGTCAGTTCCTCGATATGCACGGCCTGGCCGTCACGTGAGGCAACGCGGTGGTGGAACAATATCTTCAACGCACAAACCCCAGAATTGCGCCCTTGCTAGAGCAACGCCCGATCATAATGAACCGGTTCGGTTCAAAATGATCGCGGCTAAGTTGCTCTAGAATCATACATTTCTAGAGCACGAACTTTCGACCAGATGATTCCATCTGGTCGACACGTGCTCTAGCCGATAAGGCGTGGCGCCGAAAGCAAGGTTCAGTACAGAATGTGACGGTGGCGGCATTTCCCGCCCGGAGAGGTTTTGATGGACCGGACGACGCGGGTAGTGGAGCGGGTGGAGGGCTCTGAGACACTCAAATAATGCAGGAATTCCTTGAAAAATCAAGACACTCGTTTTTTGGTAGCTCTGTCGTGTTGGACGTTTTGTTAGACGTTTTGTTGGACGTTTTTAAGCGCTCAGTGTGACGTTGATCTGTGCGCATTCAACAGCCTTGTCTTGCATTTGAAGTCTCAGTGCCATTCGACGGCCACCCGAAGGCTATTCTCACAGCCTGGCTGCGTAGCGTTGGAGTTCGTCGAGGATCGCAGCAAAGGAAGGCTTGGCGTTGTAATAGAGTGCAGCTGTACCGGCATAGGCAGCCTCATAAAGGGCAAGTGTTTCCGGGTTACTGAGCCGGAAGGCCTCATTTGCTGTGATGTCGGGGTTGTCGCCGCTACGGAACCGCTTAGCCTTGTGGGCCTTGTAGTCGGCGGAGCCGATGAACGCCTGCACCTCCGGCTGCTGAAGCAAGCTGTAGACGTCATAATAGTGGCGCATGAAGTTCGCGGGAAATTCGCCGCTTTCCTGCTGGTGGCGGAATTTTGTCGAAATCGTCTGCAGCTTTTCGACGAAGGTGTAGCCAGGATGGTAGCACGCGACTGCTATGGCGCGGTTGTCGATAATCGTGACCTTGTCAGCCGCATAATCGTAAGCCCAGGAGCTAATATCTTGCGGGCTGTTGGGGCGGACATCGTCGAAGCCAACTTCGAGCAGGACGCCTTGCTTGATGCCAGCGATCGCAGGGCCGACTGGCTGGTAAAGGAGGCGAATGCCGCCGCTGAAAAACGTTGCATTATCAAATTCGTGGTCGCGCTCGACGGTCGCGATCCCATCGATGACGATATGGTCGGCCAGCCAATCGTAGAAGTCAGCGCGTGACTGGCGGTGGGCTGGTTTGTCCTGGTTCGGGCCAGTTTTAACGCCACGCTCGGCCGGTGGCTCGATCCGGATATCAATATCTTCAGAAAAGCGATTGATTATTTTGAAGCCCTTGGAGAGCGAGGTGCCGCCTTTGAGTTCAAATACCAATCCCAAGCGCTGCAAGCCGTAGAGGCAGTGCATGATCCAGTAGTCTTTCTCGACGAGGGCGGGGGCGATGTTGTTCGCTTCCGCCACAATCCGGATCAGTTCGGGAAACTCGGCATGGTTATGCAGATAATCAGGCGGCATGCAGCGCCTGCGCTGACTGCAAAGCCTGCGCAAAGAATTTGCGTGTCGCGACCTTGCCATAGTCGCGCACCGCACGCTCAAGCCGTGACCGGTCATAGGCTGCCGTGCGCGCAGTAACGCGCGCCAAGACCTCGGCTTTACTCTCGGCCAGTTGGTCAAGATTGTTGACCAACTCGACCAGCAGAAATTCTGGGCTAAGGGTCTTCGGGAAGGACGGCTTCACCCGAAAGTCAAACGTGCGGCTACCTAGCGCAAAGCGACCGTGCCGCTTGTGATTGTAGACCACGGTTTGGTCGTAAAGCTGGGTGGTGCCGACCCCAAGCCCGTTATAGGCATTGGGGGACGCGACCAGAAACCGGTCGTCCTTGAGGAAGGCTCGCACCAGCTTGTCGTCCGGCGCGGGCGCTTTGCCGAAGGCAGTTTGCTTCGGATAGGCATAAAGCCCCGTCGCCAGCTTGGTAAGTGTGCCCTCGCTGACGAGTTCGCGAAGATGGCGATCAACCGCCGTCGACCATTGGGCAAGATCTTCCCGCCGGTAGACGCCACCCGGCTGCAGATGCTTTTTTAGTTTTTCTAACTTCGTCATGACTGCCGTTATAGCGCAAAATTGGCTAATTTGCAAGATATTTCATTGAAAAATCATGCAAAATATCGACTATTATATTGTTATATTTAACTTTTATGAAAATTTTTAGATTCAGTGAATTATCCCCGCATCCGATCGCCGACTTTAATAATCGGACGCGCCGCTAGCACAACGCGCTACCGCTCCAATTTGTCAGACTATCTGCCGGGCATTACCAAACATTCCCACCGGTTTCGCTTGGCGGCGGAGTCGCGGCTTGATAGCGTCAACATGTCCATCTTTTACGCCCCTTTCCCAGGGTAAACACCTAATAGCCCGGAGTGTGTTGCGATGGCTGACGATGTTACGGATTTTTCGCGGGATTTGTTGCGCGGGGCCGACGAGATCGCGGCCTACCTGTTCGGCGCTGCAACCGACCGGCGCAAGGTTTACCACCTGGCCGCCACGTCGAAACTGCCCGTGTTTAAGCTGGGTTCGATGATTTGCGCCCGGCGCTCCGTCCTGTTGCGGTGGATCGAAGCCCAGGAGGGGCAATACGCGAACGACAACACCCCACCTTCAGCCAAAAACGTAAGAGTTGGGAACGGTTAGCACCGTTCCCTGATCTTGATTGACTGCAACGAGTATTTAGAACAAAATAAGAACATTCCCTCGGCCAGACCGATGAGAATGAGCATGATGGATTGCAACGCCACTCATTAATTGAGCAGAGCCCACCGGGCCAGCCTCAAGCCGGGTTCAAGGCACGCTCTCCCAACTGCACTGCCGTGGGAACGCCCTCGCGCCAAGGCGCGAGCCAACCAATCAGCAGCAGGGGAGCAACAGCATGGAACAGATAACTGAATCACAGTACCAGGCCACTGAGTTGGCCGATGACCTCTTACGCGGGGCCGATGAGATCGCCGAATTTATCTTCGGCAAGCGCGGCGGCCGTCGCAAGGTCTATTACCTCGCGGAGACGTCGCACCTGCCGGTCTTCCGGCTGGGTGCCGTGCTCTGTGCTCGGCGCTCGGTGCTGTTACGCTGGATCTCGGGGCAGGAAAGCCGGGTGCGGTGACCCATAAATATGGTCAGTGCAATTTGATCACACTGAAGCGCGCAAGCATGGCGACAGTCCGTCGATAGCTGATCGGGGGCTTGAGACCCGGGACCCGCTGGTCCAGAGTTTGCTGACCAGCGAGGCTCCGGAGTCCGCCGATGAAACGCGCAACCCTAGCAGTCAGCCCTCAGCCGCAACGCGTCTTTGGCTTGGGCATCGATGAGAAGGTGCAATGGGTCGTGGCCGATGTGATCGGGCCACGGGCGACGATGACGGATCAAATGGCCTTTGGCACCTTAGCGATTGATGTCGCGGGGTCGAGCCACCCCGCGATTGACATCGGTGCTGCGATTGCTGAGGCGTTGTACTCACTGCGCGACGAGCGGCCAGAATTATTTCAAGGGGTTGCCGCCTTAGGGGTGAGCACGATCGGGATTGTCAAACAGCATGCGCTGCTCAGTTTACCACGGAAAAATTTTGCGCACAGCAGCGGAGCGGCGTTGGTCGACTTTTCCGAGGTATTCGAAGATTTCTTTAGCACCGCAGCGCTAGAGAATTTGACGGTTCTTAACGACGCCTCAGCTAAAGCGCTCGTCGAACACAATCTGGCACGCGAGGTTAGTAATCCCGATGCCGAAAGTACCCTGCATCTCATGTTCGATGAGGGTGTGAATGGCGGCATTATTGTCGGCTCGCGGCCCTTGGCTTCATTATTAAATCCCGAAATGGGGCACATCCGGCCCCGTCTCCATCCTAGTGACTATGATTTTGATTTTGCATTGGGACAACAGGCGTGTCCGGTGCACGGTGATTGCTTTGAAGGGATCGCGTCCGGGGCGCGGATCAGACATAGTTGGGGAGCAGGCCATGCGGAGACTGATTTCAACATCAGTGATCTACCGCTCCGCCACCCAGCCTGGGACATCATTGCGTGCTACATCGCGCAGCTTTGTTTGATTGGCACACTCACACTGAGCCCAACCCAAATAATTTTAGGTGGAACTGTCGCCACCGGTCGCGAGGGCGATGAGAAATCTTATCAGCGGGTTCAAAAAACTTTGTGGCCTCTGATCAGAAAAAAATATGCCGACTTGAACAACGGATATCTCTTTTATCCCGAAATGGCCGCTGACGATTTTATCCGACCCGCCAAGGTTACAGCTGACGCCAATGTTGTCGCAGCGCTGCAAGCGGCGCGCCTCGGGCCTTTCCCTGAAGTGCAAAACCAGCCCATCAATCTGTGGACAACAGGCCGCGTGCGGGTGATCGACAATGCCAAAAGATAACCAGCGCGGCCATGCCGTGGCGTTAGCGGCAGCCCAACCAGCGCCTAAGGATGGCAGCGTCCTTACCGATCTCGGCGGCCTGACACCCATGACCCACTTCACAGCTGGCCAGATCAGCGACCGCGCTGAAGTCGTCACCGCGCCTAGCAAATCTGTTAACAGCCTATCCAATAAACCGGCGATAGCGGCCTTTACTACTGGCCACGAAACAAATGGCAAAATACTATCTGTACAAGCGGCATCTGAATTATTTAATATTGCACTTGTGTCGCAACAATCACAAAACTTTATCGGCTTGGATATAGAAATACTACTTAATCAGCTTCAGGCAGAAGTTGGGATTACTACTATTGCCACTATGCTTTTTGAGCGAGCGTCACCTGAAGAACGCGCCGAGCTCCTTACCACGCTGCTGCAGAAACATCAGTCAGCGGTTACCAACGATACACCATCCCCGACGTCAGAAAGTATCGCGACTTGGACGGATGCTTCTGCACAGGCAACCCAACCGCCCGTCAGACTAAGCGAAACTGACTTGGCAGAATTTCGCGCATGCGCTGCTGCCAACCCATGGCATCCGGATATGCTCACCGCTCCATCAGCACATATCACCAACTTTTTCGAACCATGGTTCGGACGCGGTTTGACGGTGGAGATAATAGCTTCCGCCGATGCAGACCTCATTGCCGCCTATAAAGCTGAGATCATTCGCAACCCAAGAAAGCGCATTCGCGCATTAACGAAGCCACACAAACTTCCAACTGGCGCAAAACGTGCGATTTCCTCACGGTTGGCAGTTGAGCTGACGCCAGAGGAGTTAGAGGAGAAGCGCAGGTATCATCGCGAATACAAGCAACGCAAACGTCAGGTTCCTGCGCCAATGCGATCTTTCTAATTTGACTTGCATTAGCTGCTAAAGCAGTCCTAAGTTTCCTTCAGATCGGCGCGAAAAGCCGACCGGCACTTGTCCGCGTGGAGGTTTTAAAATGCCTACTCCGACGCTTAGCCATAACGACCGCATCGCGCGCGCTCTCGAACAATTGGGTTGCGGAAACTTCATCGACTTTGAACTGGCCGATATCTATTCCAGTCGGTGGGACCAGCCGATCCAATTTGCTCTGCGTCACAAGAGCAGTGGTCGGATTGGGCTTTTCGATCTGAACGGGGATGGCACGCTCTGGCCGAGCCCCAATCCAGCCGCACACTGAAGAAACCGGGCAGCACCGAAGGTGTGCCGCTCCGCGATCCGCCCAACAACAGACTGACCGAGTTTCAACGCACCTCGCTAGGGGGACTGTTCATGGAACCAGTTGGAAAGCCTGCCCAAGCTCAAGCCGGTCCGTTCACGAAGCTGCTGCTGAAAATCGCTGGTGTCGATGAAGCGACGCTGCGGCAATGTCCGCAGCACGACTGGGACAATGTCCGCGCCGTCGCCGAAATCCAGCTCTTCGTCTTCTGCTATCAGGCGGCGCTGTTCGCGATCATCGGCCAACGCTTGTTTGCCAATCCCGGGCAAGTGCGCGCGGACCTGACTGCTGGCGCGCTGTTCCTGGCCGCGTTCATCAGCCTGCTCGACTCCTATATGTTCATGCGGTCGGGTTGGCATCAGGCGGGGATCGCCGAGCTCAAGCGCGGCGGGCTCGATATCTCGGGTGGGCCGTGGCGGGCGATCAAAACCGCGATCCTGCTGACGGTGCGGATCGCGCTCTCGGTCGGCCTGGCGCAATTGACCGCGATCTTCGTCTCGCTGCTGATTTTCGCGAGCGACGTTGAGACTAAGGTGGAGAACACCCAAGCCCAACACAATGCGGGCCTGATCGCCACCGCCACCACCCAGACCGATGAGGCCATTCGCCGGGCCGCTGCTGCGGTCGATACCCAGGCGGTGCGGGTGACGGCGGCAGCGGCGCAACTGAATACGGTACGGCAGAACCAGATCGATCCGGCGGCGGGCGCACCGGCCCTGCGCCAAGCGCAAGATGAACTCAACCAGTTGCTGGCGCGGCAGACGCAGGCTGACGATGATGTGCGGGCCGCCGAGCTCGTCGCGTCCAACGAGCTCGGTGGTGTTAAAAGTGCGCTCACGTCCGGGCTGCAGGGCGACGGGCCAAAGCACCAAGCCGCCGTCGAGCAACTGACCAATGCGCGCAACCGTGCCCAGGCGGTCGCCACTGCGGTCAGCACGGCCCGTGAGCGGATCGAGCGCCTGACCCAGCAACTTGCAGCCGACGGTGCGACGACGCGTGAGCGCGCGGATGAGCAGCTGCCAGACTATGAAGCGACCCTGGCAACCGAACAGGCTGAATTGGATCGGCTCAAGAGCGCCCTGGGTGAGTTGCAGCGCAACCGTGAAGCCACCATCCGCCATGCGGTCGAGGCCGCACCGGGCTATGTTGGCCGTGATGATGGCTTGCTGGCGCAGATCAAGATCCTGGGTGCGATCGCCCAGGACGACACCAAGACCATCGCGACCATTCTGCTGATCGACTTTGTCTCCTTCAGCTTTGAACTGGGCGCAGTGCTGGCCAAGATCACCAGCTATATCCCAACCACCTATGCCGCGCTGCTGGCCCGAAACGCTTACATGAATGTGGTCGCGATCGTTGATGATACGGCGCGCAAGTTAGACCGGGATCATCCCACCGATGAGCCACCCGACGAGCCGCCGGATGACGACGATACGGTCGTGCCCTTCACCCGGCCCGCCAACGATAATCCGTCACCACCGTTTCCGGCGCGGAGTTCGATGTCCTTCATGGGGGGCGACGATCCGCCCCAGCCACCCCGTCGCCCCCGGGGCCGACCCCGTAAAGAACCACCAGCCTAACTGTTTGATCCCAGGGCGTAACGCTCAGTTGGTGGTGGCACGAATGACCACCACCACGAGCACCAACACTAGCACGAGGTATAGTACCTGCATCGGCTTGCTGCGATTGTTGAGGGCCATGATGGTCTGCTCCTACTATGGTTCTAAACGGGTTCGGGCAGGCGACGGTGCTGCTGCCGGTGGCGCGCCGCCAGCGCCCGGCGACGCTCTTCCCGCAGCTGCCGCAGCGCCAGGTCACGTTGTTCACGCGCCTGCCGTAAGGCTGCGGCGCGCTCCCAAGGGCGCAGTCGACGCAACGCCGCGACCCGACGCTGAAACTCTGTTTCGATAGCGTCTGCGGCACCATCATCGCCGCGCAGGCCAGTACCGGTCGTTCCACCGTCTGGCAGCTCGTCGCCTGGGATTAGTTGTCGGAGTGCCAAAGTCGCAGGGGGCACGGGCGTGGCGAGCCCGGCCCCACGGTTATTCACCTTCGAGGCTCCGCTGCCGCTTGCGCCAGTCAGCTTCAGCATCGGCAATTTGCTGTTCGTGCTGGCGCACGGCTTCCGCCGCCGCCGCGTCGAACAGGTCCGAGGGTTCATTGCTGTTGGCCGGGGTGCGTGACGGTGGTGACGCCCCGCCACCCAACAGCCCATCAGCCAGGTTGCCAAACAGCGTGAGCACCCCAAGGCCAAGACCGGCACTGACAGTCCCGGCGACATCGCCGGGCGACCGCGTGCCGCTGTGATTGTGCATCCCCGGCAAGCGCAGCCCATTATCCGGCTGCTGCTCGGCAGTGGACTGGCGGTCATGCGGTGCGGTGGTCGCACCAGGCTGCTGCTCGGGCTCAGCCGCCGGAGCACGCCGCTGCGCCACGCCATCGAGGAACGCGCTGTTATCGCGACCGGCCTCCTGGCGCGTACGCAAAGTGTGCCGCAGCTCCTGCTGCTCATCGAGCAACGTGCGATAGAGCTCGTTGCGCGTGGTCCGCAGTTCGTCGAAGGCTGCTTTGCTGCGCAGCTGCAACACGATCTGTTGCTCGGCGACCAGCTGCGCCTTCATGGCGGCAAGCGCCTCGGCCTCGGTGCCATCACGCCGCGCGTCATAAAATTCCTGCCAGCGCTCCCGAAAATCGCCACGCACGTCGCGATAAATCGACTGGCGTAATTCAGAAAATTGGCTTTTTCCGTCAGTGAAAAAATTAATCCGTTCCTCGCGCTGCATTTCTTTGAGCCGTTGCCAGTCAGCGCCGCGTGGTTTTTTGGAGTTATCATTGCTCGGCGGCATTTTCGCCGCCGCGTCGGCAAAATCGCGTTCCGCATTTTCGCGATTTTTCTCGAGCGTGCGCCAGGCGGGACGGGTGGGGGCGGGTTCGCGTTCCTCCGGGTTGAGCAAACGCTGCTCGCAATAAATGCGGCCATTGTCTTTTTCATAAGCGAGCGCCCACGCCTGCGCGCGCCGTCGTTCGAAATTATCATCGAGCCGCAGCCCGGTCTCTGGATGCACCATATTGATCGCTAAATGCACATGCGGATGCGCCGTGTCGGTGTGCGCGACCATCAGCGCCTGGTGTTCCTCCCACCGCATATGGCGGAGAAACCCCGCTGCCGTTTCGATCATGTGCGCTTGGGTCGGCTGCTCGCCGGGAGCCCAATTGAGGCTGAGATGCTTGACGGTGTTTTCAGTGGCGCGGCCACCGGCCCGCACACCGGCCTCCTGCTTCAAGAGCTCGGCACTGCGCGCGGTCCACAGCATTTCATCGACGGCAGACGGCACATGGTCATGCGCCAGATTATGCGTATGGGTCCAGCTGACGCGCTCGGCCGTGTCGCGCTTTGGATCATGCGTCAGATAGGTCGCCAATCCCTGGAAGGATTTTCCGGCGGATAAAATCCGGACGATCATCCCGCGCGGCCCGCCAGGATTTGCCGAATATCGCGCAGCAGCGGCGCGAGATCGGCTGGTGCGGGCTCACCGGTCTGGTGAAGATGCCGCATGAGCTGGTTTAAATTGTTCCCGATCCGCGCCAACTGGTGATAGGCCAGCAGCTGCGGGTTGCTAACACCAGCAGCCTTCTGGCTGGGCATGGCAGGAGCTTTGCCATCATCACCCAACAGTCGCGCGCGGCCCCAGTGCGCCGGGCGCATCCCCAAGGCGGCGGCCCGCTGCTTAATGCTCGCCAACTCAGTCGCGGTGAGACATAAATTAAGCTGTTGGTCGCGGGGTTCGATGTTCTTGGGGCGGCTCATCGTCATTCATCCTTGGCAGAGCGCAGGCGTCCTGGAGGATGAGCGAGTATTCGCGGTATCGACCGAAAAACCTTTTGCCTAGGCAAAAGGACATCTCGCTACCCTCTACCGCCAATTTATTCTTTGCCGCCTTTCACTGCCATTGTAAGCCTTGGTATTGTCCAGAGATTACCACTACTGAGCTGTGCTTACCGTGAAGCTTCTCGCACCAACTCCCCCGCCTAACTTGCCAACTGCTGCGCCAACAATTCACTGATTACCGCCAATCGCGCATCAGCCTCACACCACCGTGCCTCACTCGCTTCGTGAACATCCGGACTGTCATCACCCGGCATCCAACCACACGGGACATAACTGCCCAACCGTGCTGCCTCCATCAGCAAAAACTCACTCGTGCGGCAATAGTCAGCGGCGAGATAGGCCAACTCCAGCAGCAAACGCGGCGGCTGCGGTGGCAGCTCATGGCTGACAACACTCCAAGGATTTTCCTGCAAGGCGTCGATGGTCAAAATCGGCATAGCGTTCTCCTAGTTCGTGACGACAATGAGTAGCGCGTCGGGGCTTTGGGGGGACGGGCGGGGCCGACGTCAAGATGCTTCGCAGGGACCCGGAACGCAGGAAAATTGCCGCGTGCGGCAGTTTTCTTGCGTTATGGGTAGAAGCGTCTTGACGTCAGGTAGGCCCCGCCCGGCCACACAACGCACCGACGCGCTGCTCCACTGAACTGGTGATGCTGCGCTCATCGTGGCAGCAGTTCCACGCCAACCGACATTGTGACGCCATGAGTCCAGAACGTTCCCAGTAGTTCCGCCCAACGCCAGCGCCATGAGCTCGCCCCACCAAATTTTCTGGTGGGGCGAGCAAGCGCGCTAAGCCGGTACTGGCTGGGTCACAGTCTTGTTGGCGGTGAAGGCTTGCCGGGTGGTTTTGGGTCCGCCGCCACCACCACCGCCAGCTTCACCTTGGCTCGGAAAGTCGAGTTCCATGCCGGGTGTGATGGCAACGAACAGCGGCATTACGGCGATGGTATTTTTTCCGGCCTCATCAAGCATCACGATGGCCACGCCGGGCTCGTGATTGATGGTGCAACTGGCCAAGGTGATGTTGTCGTAGAGCGGCGACCGGACGGCTTGGAAAGCGCGAACGTGGCCGGAGGTGATGTTGGTGGTCATGGCTTAATTCTCCTCGTTGGCTGGAAGGTAAGCCCCGCCCCTGCGGGCGGGGCGCAGGTGGTTAGGGCGTCGGTTCGACCGGCTTGGGCTTGGTGCAGACGATGCGACCGCTGACGCTGAGCCCGGGTGGAATGATGAGGTCAAAGCCTTCGCCGTTCTTGTGCGGCCAGACTGCGCCGACCGGATGCCATTGCGGCTTGCGCTCGCTGCCTTCCTTCGGCTCGGTGACGATGTAAGCGGTATGAGTGGGCTTGATAGTCATGGCTTGCTCCTTCGCTGCGAGGCCACCGGGATGGGGCCTCGATGCGACCCCGCACGGCGCGGAGCCTCGCGCGCGGCAGGGTGAGCGGCCCCGGGCGGCGGGAGGGGGATCACCCGGGTTTCTGCAGTGCCCCTTTGGCGCGGCAGAAACTTGGGGACACCCGCAGCCAGGGGGCGCGAAGTCGTAGACCTTGCCCTGAAGCCGTGAGGTGCGCCGTAGGGTTCGCTGATCGAGGCTCAATCAAGTCGGGTGGCACTCAGGCGACGGTGCCAGCAGGCCAGACCGCCCGCTCCCGCTGCCTGCATCATCCGGCCAAGGTCAGCGTGCTCCCGCCTGACGCACCGCTCGGGCCGCTGCCAGGACGCGGCTGCGAATGGCGTCGACATCATCATGCTCGAGCCGGATCGCAGCCGCCGGGCGCTCGCCTTCCAGCAAGAGCAACTGGCTGAACCGCTGCCGTGAAAACACCGTGCGCAGCTCGAAGGGCAGGGCGAGATTTTCCAGTCGTCGGGCGAGATAGTCGAGCGTCGCCTGATCGCCATTGGCAAAGCACTGCACCAGCCCGGCATTGCCGAGAAACGTCTCCCAGCTGTTTTGGTAATAGCGCCGCAGCTGCGTCGTATCTTGCAGCACAGCCCAGAGTTTGATGCCAAAGCCCGGAAAATACGCCGCCGCGCGTTCCATGATTTCCATATGGCCGAGTGTGGCAAACTCTTCTATCATGAACAGGATCGGTGGCCGGTGGCGGGGATAAGCGCCCATTTGTTCGAGTACGGTGCAGGTCATCTGCACAATCAGCCGCAGCCACCGAAAATGGCTCTGCATCCGGCCCACCGGCAGGCACAAATAAATCGTCGTCGGGCGGTCACTGCGTAGGGCCGCCAGCCGAAAATCCGACCGTTGCGAGATAGCGCGCAGCGGCAGGCTGTCGAGAAAATCGGTCTGCGCCGCAGCGGTCGAAAAGATGCTGCCGCGTTCGGCAGCGGGTGTGCTGAGGAACCGGTTGCCAATCGCCGCGAGCACGCCGCCAAAGCGCTCACCCGCCCGGCTCATGGTGCGGAGCAGGGTGTTAACCGCAAGGGTATTCTCGTTGTAGTACTGCTCGTTTTTCTCACCCTCGGGTGCGGCGCGTTGCCGCGCTTGGACGGCGTGGAGCAGCTGCGGGAAGGTCAGGCAGAGCAACTCACGGACGGTCACCAGGCTGCGCTCGGCTTCGGGCAGCGCCAGCGTCAGCAGGATCAAGCCGGTGAGCAGCGTCCGCGCGCTGTCGTTCCAATGCTGCGACCGTCCTTCCCCTTCATCGACGATGATTGCTTGGGCGATCGCGGCGACATCATCGACGATGGTCCAGCTGTCGGGATCAAGTTCGGCGAGGGGATTGAGACAAGCACTGCCTTGTCCCGCCTGACCGAACGGATCGAGCACATAGACGTTGTGGCCAAGCGCTTGGCGCAGTGGCGCGGTGTGGGAGAGTTCGCCCTTCGGGTCGAGCACCAGCATCGAGCCCGGATAGAGATAGAGGTTCGGCTCAAGGATGGTCGACGTCTTCCCAGCGCGCGCCCCGGCGATGGTGACCTGCGGTCGATCATCTAAATGTCCCAGAAATTGTCCCGCAAATTTGCCGAGGATGATCTGACCGGTCAGGTAGGTATAATTGAGAAGTTCGTGCGGTGGCATCCACTGGTTGAGCGGTGGCCGGTCGGGGACAAAGCGCGGCACCATCACGCCGCGTGGGATCGTCCGCTCATAGAGCTCGCGGCTGCGCTGATCGAAGGCCGGGAGACCGACATAACTGTTTGGCCGCGACACCCCAGCGCGCGCCCCCCACCGCTCCCGCTCTGTCGGCTTGAACCAACTCATCCGATACAACGCCTTCTATTTGTGCACGGACGAGATTATCAATCGGGAGAAGGATTGAGGATGTTAGTGTTCGGTAAATATTGGCAGCTGATGGCTGAACTTTACTGGTACAATCGAGCGGCTGCTTGCGGCTAGGCTTTTGAGCCAGATGGCTTATTATCACCCCGAGCATCAATCAAAATAATATCAGGATCTGCAGTAAGGTCGAGCTCTTTCAATATTTTTTTGACCCGATATAATTCCGCAAGGGTGAAATACATTATAACTTTTATCCCATCTTTTGCATCACTGGCCTTTTTATAAATCTCGACCTGATTTTCAAGATTTCGCTTGAGACTGGAGTTTTTGGCCAATTTCATCTCGATGATTGTATTATCTTTTGCGCCACGCGAAATTTTGAAATCGGCTGGTCCGCGACCATCATTCGCTTCTGTGGTAACCGACGACGGCGAACCAAACCAAACGAGACGACACATTACCTGTAGATCGGCCTCGCGCTCTATCGGCTGGCCGCCCTGGTAGAACACGCGATGCCCACCTTTATTCTCAATTATATCCTTCAGATAGGCGACACGAGCATGAGCCTCCTCGTAAGTATTACCGCTTGATTTATAAAATTCTGTGTCACGTTGGAGAACGTGTTGAAGCGCCTGGATTTGCGCCACAAATAAGTGCTGAGATGCTTTGACCTTTTCAGTGCTGATGCTTTCAGCTTGATCGCCGCGTTGCTCCTTGAGTTTGATAAAGTAGTCGATCAGCGCTGGAAATTCGAGCAGTGTGTTTGCTGCGGCTTGGTCGCGTTCTGCTTGAGTTGGCTCCCGGCGTTCTCCCCGTTTCCCCTTTTTGGGGGTGAGTTGCCGCCAAAAATGATTGCTAACTTGGCTACGCAATTGCTCATCAGGGATTGCTTGAGGGATCGACTCAAAATGACGGATGAGGTCTCCACGATTGATCCATGTCTCATCGCGAGTAAGCAGATCCTTAGGAGTTAACAGAACAAAATCACCACCATGCCAGGGTAGGTCGTAAGCCTGCGTTTCCCATGACTCTGTCTCATAATTGAAGAAAGCGCCTCGAATAGCGACCCGGCGCATTTGCTTGGGCTGAAGATGAGCTTTCGAAAAAGTCTGGGTATATTCGCAAAGAAATGACTTGATCAGATTGGTTGTGAAATCGCTGATATTATCGCGCCCGACCCCTCTTTGAATGAGACACACTTTCTCCAAATGGCTGCCGTGCGTGATGCGCTCTTCGCCAAAATCCGAAAAAATCTTGTGCAAATTAGCATGGAGTGCCCGCGCAAAATCAATGCCGAGTCCGCTACCGCCATTCATAAATTTTGAGAAGCCAAACCAGTTCTGTTTCACTTCGGGAAAACAATACCAGTTTCGTAATAGGCCCTCGTCGATATGACCAGCATTCGCTTTGTCACGTAAGAATATTAGATATTCAATGATACCATCATGAAGCGCCTGATATTCTGGCTTCTTACTATTAAATAGCAGAAATGGATCAATAAACAACGGTAGATCAGTGATGAGTGAGACATTGAAAGCCCCATATTTCTCTAGAGCATCTTCATCGACATTGAAAAAGTCAGTGAAGAAACTGGCCATCAGCGGCGCTACCGAGCGTACAAGTGAGTCTGAAAGCCGACGAAGGCCTCCCGGATTGCTGCCACACCGCCGAGCTCTGCGGCGGCATCACTGACCGCACGATATTTCAGCTCCAGCAAATGCGGCAACTTTGCGCGATCAAGTTCGCCGACACCTTCCTTGACGTACTGGGACAAGACAAAATCCAGGAACAGCTGCAGCTTGGCATCATAGTGTGAGAAAATATCAGTGCGCCGCGCTGCGACCCGCTCAGCGCGGGTGATAGGCGATAGCGCGAACGCGATATAGGCCAGCACATCATAAAGATCGCTTTTCTCAGCATCAATCATGCGCTCGATCTCATGCAGCTGCTCACTGCCATATCCTTTCTCAGCGAGGCTCTCCAATAAGGCGCGGCGCGTGTCTGGCTGGCTCCACAAGGCGCGCAATTCGTCCTCGTCCTTGAACAGTTTGGGGAGCTCGCCAAACAGGCGCTCAACGAATTCGGCAGCAGACATCGGGTGTCCGTCCGGACTCCAAAAGGTCGTCGCCATCATGTGCTGGATCGTGCGCTCTTTCCCGTCAGCCAGCTTAATCTTGATCTTCTGGAGCGGCCGTGGACCATCGCCGTCATCATCATCGCCATCCGTCGGTGATGCTTCCGGGCCAGGCACCCGTGGCGTTGGCGGCACTGGATCTTCTGGCTCGCCATCCCACTCTGGATCACTGAAATGCTCGTAGGCTTTCACGAAGTCATAGATGGTGAAGTAATCTTTGCCATCGAACAGGCGCGTGCCGCGACCGATAATCTGCTTGAATTCGATCATCGAATTGATCGGACGCATCAGGATGATGTTACGCACATTGCGCGCATCGACACCGGTCGACAGCTTCTGCGAGGTGGTAAGGATGGTCGGGATAGTTTTTTCGTTATCCTGGAAGGTGCGGAGAAACTGGTCGCCTAGGGCACCGTCCCGCGCGGTGACGCGGACGCAGTAATTCGGCTCTGTGCTGGTTTTCAGCTGATTCACTAGATCCCGCACCGCAAGCGCATGATCCTGCGACGCGCAGAAAATCAGGGTCTTCTGGTTCTGGTCAATCGCTTCCATGAACAGCTTGACCCGATACCGCTCGCGCTCAGCGATCTCGATGATGCGGTTGAACTCGCTTTCGGTGTAACGGCGACCTTCCTCAACCTCGCCCTCAATCAGCTCATCGTCGCGGGTATAGACGTAGTCATCGAGTGTCGTGGCGATCTGGCGCACCTTGAATGGCGTGAGAAAGCCGTCGTTGATGCCTTCTTTCAGGGAATAGATAAACACCGGCTCACCAAAATAGGCGTAGGTGTCAGCGTTGAATTTGCGCTTGGGTGTCGCGGTCAGGCCCAGCTGCACCGCCGGACTGAAATACTCCAAAATGCCGCGCCAGCTGCCTTCATCATTCGCGCCACCACGGTGGCACTCGTCAATGATGATGAAGTCAAAGAAGTCCGGCGGATAATCGCCAAAACTTGGTGCAGGCTGGCCTTCGGCATTACGGCCGCTCATGAAGGTCTGGAAGATCGTGAAGAAGATATTGCCATTCTTTGGCACACGCCCCCGCTTACGGATCACCTCGGGGTCGATCCGCACGAGCGCATCTTCGGCGAAGGCCGAAAACGAATTGTAAGCCTGATCCGCCAGGATGTTGCGATCGGCCAGGAAGAGAATACGTGGCCGCCGTGAGGGCTCGCCGTCGCTCTTCCAGTCAGTCAAATTCCAGCGACTTTGGAACAGCTTCCAGGCCAGCTGAAAGGCGATGAAGGTCTTACCGGTGCCGGTGGCCAGCGTGAGCAGGATGCGGCTCTGCCCCGCTGCAATGGCCTCCAGCACCCGTCGGATGGCAATATCCTGATAGTATCGCGCCTGCCACTGGCCGCCTTTGTCCTCGAAGGGGATCGCGGCAAAGCGGTCACGCCACGCGTTTGGCTCGGCAAACACCCGGCTCCAAAGCTCGTCCGGGCTCGGGTAGTGCGGGACGTGGCTCTCCGCCCCGGTCGTCATATCGATCTGATAGATGCCGACACCGTTGGTCGAGTAAGCGAAGCGCGTTTGCAGCTTCTCGGCATATTTTTTAGCCTGGCCAACCCCTTCGGTGTCGGGCAGATCCCGCCGCTTGGCCTCGATCACCCCTAGCTTGTGGTTGCGGTAGGTCAGCACATAGTCGGCGATGTCCTGCTGAGAGCGCTTGCCCGCGCCCTGCAGCCGTCCGAGGGTGATGACCTCGCGCCGCACCCGGCTGGCGTCCACCACGCCCCAGCCCGCCGCTTTGAGGGCGGGATCAATTAGCTCCGCTCGGGTTTCTGCCTCGTTCATGCGGAGGCCTCTTGCGCGACTTTCTCAGGTTGCCCGGCTAATTGACCGGCGAACGCTTTTTGGAGGATGGCCTGCTTTAACGCAGCCAAAGAGACAAGCTTTTGGCGGTAGGAACGTTCGAGAGTCTTGCTACTCTCAAATATGCCATGGAGCGCACCGACGATCTGCCGTTGTTCATCAATAGGTGGGATAACGTGGAAGAACTCACGCTGCTTTGTGATCGGCACTTGATTTCTGGTAGACTGGCGCATCACTTGCAAATATTGCGCTTTAAAGACAGATGATCGCATATAATTGGAAAGATATCCTGGGAGGATGCGGTCGGGATTACACCGATAGTAGGTGAGTGATGTGCCAAGAATAACCTTCTTTTCGGCGGTCCTGAGAATAGCAACTGGCCCCACTGTTGCGTTATGTGCGAATAGAACGTCGTTATTCTGGGCAATTCCCTTGCGAATTCGGGCAGCCCTTGCCGGTGATAGATACTTCGCTCGGGTCATGTCTACCTGCTCGTCGTTTAGACAATTCGCCGATATGTATGGAACACCGTCACTGACGAACTCCTCCTTGCGCGGATATTCCCCTCAGTGATTGCCATCAAGATGGCTCGTAATCCATCCTCTTTCCAAAAGACGTTCTAGGGTAGGTCGCTCCCAGCTTCCGCCTCTTTGGCTGAAAATGAATTGGAGATAGCTTTCGAATAGCTCACGCGCACTGGCGAGATTCTTCTCGGCGTTGGCCGCCGCCGCCGCGATCCCCTCCAGTGCTTCATCGAGAATAGCAACGATGCGACTTTGTTCCGCAATCGGGGGCACAGCAAATGAGAACGACTGCAACTCATTAAATTTTAAGTTATTAATGTTCATGCCGCTCGACAGTCCATCGATGAAAGACTTGTAGTCCGGAGATGTCATTACGTAAAATAAGTATTTCGGGTTGATATGATTTTTTGGGGTGATTTGCCCCATAAAACCACCGAATGCATAATCGCAATCGCCCTCAATAATAGCCACCTTTCCAAGGTGGGACTTACTTCCACTGGCTGTGCAAATAATGAGTGAGCCGGCTTTTACTTTTTTTGTCGCAGGGATCCTCACATTGTCTGATATGTAGCGGATCTCGCTTAAATCGAGGCTGTTCGTTAAGAGGTCAATATTGTTTGCACGGAGCACTGCATTCCCTGAATGACTAACCTCATCTGCCTTCGAATAAGTGAGGCCGCGCTCAAAGCTACAAGCGTCCCCCAGGGTTTGAAGTTTCCAATCACCCCTCACAGCATCCCCCGAATTTCTTCAAGGATGCCAGCCGTCTCTAAGTCGAGCGCCGCAATCTCCGCGATGATGTCCTGGGGGTCGCGCAGCGCAGCCTCCTCGGCCTTTTTCGGGTTCTTGACGGAAAGATCGAATGTCGTCTGATTGATGCCATTCATATCCACCGACCACGATTTCTCAGAATCGTCGAAGCCGGGCTGTAGCTGCACAAACTCCTTCAGGTCATCGTCATTGAGCGCATTTGTCTTGCCCATGTTCCGACCCGGATCGAGCTGGTAATACCAGACCTTCCGGGTAGGCGAGCCCTTCTGGAAAAACAGCACGACGGTCTTCACGCCAGCCCCGATGAACGTTCCACCTGGGCAATCTAAGACTGTGTGGAGGTTGCAGCTTTCTAGCAATTCCTGCCGCAGCGCCCGCGATGCGTTGTCTGAGTTCGACAGAAAAGTGTTCTTGATCACGATGGCTGCCCGGCCGCCAGCTTTCAGGCTTTTGATAAAGTGCTGAAGGAACAGAAACGCCGTCTCACCAGTCTTAATCGGGAAGTTCTGTTGCACCTCCGGCCGCTCTTTGCCGCCAAACGGTGGATTGGCCAGGATGACGTCAAAGCGGTCCTTTTCCTGAATGTCGGCGAGGTTCTCGGCCAGCGTGTTGGTGTGAACGATGTTCGGTGCGTCGATGCCGTGCAGGATCATGTTCATCGTCGCGATGACATAGGCCAGGCTCTTCTTTTCCTTGCCATAGAAGGTGCGCGTTTGCAGGGTTTTGAGTTGGCTGGTCGTCAGCTCACCCTGGCGGAGATAATCATAGGCTTCACAGAGGAAGCCCCCTGAGCCGAGTGCGCCATCATAGATGCGCTCGCCAATCTTCGGCCTAGTCACCTGGATCATCGCCCGGATCAGCGGCCGGGGCGTGTAATACTCGCCGCCGTTCCGACCGGCGTTGCCCATATTTTTGATCTTGGCTTCATACAGATGGGAGAGCTCGTGCTTCTCCTTCTGCGATTGAAAGCGGAGCTCGTCGATCAGCTCCAGGGCGTCGCGCAACGAGTAACCGCTTTGGAAGCGGTTTTTGATCTCGCTGAAAATCTCCCCGATTTTATACTCGATGGTGTCGGGGCCAGTGGCGCGCTGTTTGAAACCTTGCAGATAGGGGAAGAGCTGCCGGTTCACATAGTCGATCAGATCGTCGCCGGTCAGCGCCTTGTCATGGTCGAAGCTGCCATCATGCTTCTTTGGCGCGGCCCATTTCGACCATTTGTGCGCGGCATCAATGATCGGCGCGTAGGTCTTGCCCTGAAGCTCGGCCTCCATCGCGCGCGAATGCTCGAGATCGTCGAGATATTTTAGAAAGAGTATCCACGAGGTTTGCTCGGTGTAATCAAGCTCCGTTGTGCAGCCAGCTTCTTTCCAGAGCACATCATCGATATTCTTAAAAGTTTGCTCAAACATCGGCCGGTTACTGCTTTCTTTGGCTATTTCAAAAGGTAATGCGGGTTGCCGGGAAGCTTTCATGCCGCCCCTTTTAAGGCGCGGTAAAGGGTCGATTTGCCGACCCGCAGGGTGCGTGCAACGGTGCGGGGTGATTCACCACTATCGATCAAGGCGCGCGCACGGTCGATCTGGGCTGGCTCGAGCAGCGCCGGGCGGCCGAGCTGAACGCCGCGTTGCTTTGCTGCTTGAATTCCGGCCTGGGTGCGCTCGATAATCTGGCTGCGTTCACACTCCGCCAGAGCAGCCATCATCTGCAGCACAGGGCGACCGTCAGCAGTCGCCGTGTCGATCTGATCGGTCAGGCTGCGGAAAAAAATGCCACGGGTGCCAAGCTCAGCAAGTAATGCCACCAAGTGCGAAAGCGATCGGCTTAACCGGTCAAGCTTCCATACGACCAACGTGTCACCAGCGCCCAGCGCAGCAAGCGCGTGATCCAGTTCATCTCGTGCCGTCGCGCTGCCGTTGGCACCCTCGTCTGTGAAAACACGGTCACATCCGGCAGCCAGCAGTGCATCCCGCTGTTGGGCCAGCGTCTGATCAGCCTTTGATGCGCGCGCGTAGCCAATTTGCATGCCGTATTATGGGACAAACTTATGGGACTGACAACAAGCTGATTTTATTTGAAATGCTTGAGTCTGTCTGGCCACTTTGACGCGGATTGATGCTGGGTCTGGCCAACTCCTGGCTCACATCAGCCCAGTCCACAATCGCGTCATGGCATCCTGCAGATGCGCCGGAAATATCTCGGGCGTGCGATCAAATTCGTCGAAGCGCCGCACGGTCAGAAACTCCACGCAACGCGTGCCGTAAATGCCAGACAAGATTTGATTACCTTTGAGATCGGGGCGAAAGGTCGGCCACTGCTCCATGAACCGCAGCCAGAAAATCTCCTGCCGGTCGATAATCAGGCAGTCAGGCCTGATCTCAAGCTGACGATAAATCTCAACCGGCTTGCGAACGATCAGCCAATTAAGTAACCCGACAGCGAGCACGCAGGCGAGGGTGATCCAACGCGACGGAGACAAGGCGGCATCATCCAGCCACAACCCTTCGACACTGGTGAATGTCAGCCAAGCCGCCCAGCGCCATAACGTATGGCAAAACCGCTCATCGATGTCCTTGTATTGGAACAGCACGCCGCCCTCGGCGGTGAGGAAGCGACCGTAATCGAGATAAGGATCAGGCTGGCAGTCGGTCAGTGCTTCGGCGACGGCGGCGGCAGGAACACTGCGCCGTGTGCGCCCGGCTGGGCTCGTGCGCAGCACCGGGCGTGAAATTGTCACCCCACGGGTGACGCCACGCGCGATCGGGAGGCGGCGGTGGCTACGGGCGTGCACGGTCGGACGTTCCATCGTGGGAATTTAGCAGCTGGTCAGGCGCAACGGCAGGAAAGGGCTGGTAAACTTCGGTATGACCCCGCCCCCCCCAATGCCGTGCGATAGCGGCGTGAGCTCAGGCCGCCTAGGCGGCGGCCTGTTCCTTGTCCTTCTGCCGCTGTGGCTGCAAGCCGTGCAGATAGTCAACCGCGCGTTGTGCCTGGCTGGCGGCAGCGATGATGAACCGCTTGTCGTCCTGCAGCACTTTGAGCCAGGAGGCGATATAGGCGGCGTGATCCTCCCGGACTTCCGGTGTGATGCCAAGGTCAGCACAGAGGAAGGCGCTGCCGAGTTCGGCGACCAGCTCTTCCCGGGCGTAGCCAGTATCACCCCATTTCACGCGACCGAGGTCACGGGCGAGGCGCTGCTCGTGCTTGGTCCAGTGCGTGAGCTCATGGGCCAGCGTGGCGGCATAGCTTTCGGCATCGCGGAAGGTTTCAAACGGCGGTAGCTGCACATAATCGGCCCCCTCGGCATAATAAGCCCGGGTGCCACCGTGACGGATGTCGGCCCCGGTGGCGGCGAAGAATTGATCAGCAGCCGCCAGGCGCTCCGGCACGGTCAGTGTCGGCGGCTCTACCATGGTGGTATACTGGGCAGGCAGTCCTTCGCACTGCTCGGCATTGAACACCGTATAGCCTTTGAGGAAAGGGATTTCGCGTTCGCATTCTTCGCCCCGCGCATCGGTCGCGGCGCGGGTAATGCGATCGGCATAGACCACGAGTTCGCCGGTCTCGCCTTTGCGGACATTGCCACCCAGTTCAAGCGCTTGCTTGAAGGTCAGCCACAGCGGGCAGGCGTAACCCTTCACGGTCGCGGCCGACCACAGCATGACAACATTGATCCCCTTGTAAGGGACTCCGTTATGCCGCAACGGGCGGCTGATCCGTCCGGCGGCATGCTCGGCGTTCCAGGGTTTGAACCAAGGCCGGACGCCCTGTTCCAAGTCAGCGATGATCTTGCTGGTGATCCGGCTGTAAACGTCTGGCCGGGCGGTGGTGGTGTTGGTCATGTCCCCGATCTCCTGTGTTGGAATGGAAGCAGCGCGCTGCTTCCCGGGGCCGCGTGAGCGGTGGAGCTGGAGGGGGAAAAGAGGCTTCGCAGGGACCCGGCTGCACGGAGCCAGAGCCCTTGCGAAGGCGGAGGAAGCTGGGTGGAAGCCCTCTTTGGGGGAGAGAAGAGGCGAAGCCTCTCGGCCCCCGCTTAAGCCGCGTCGGAGGCGATGAGACGTGCTAAGTTGGCCGGAGCGTCGATGTCATGCTTAAGCACGCCAGTACCTGATAAAATTGGGCACAAGCCGCCAGAACTCGAAATTAATAGTTTCAAGAACTATGGTAAAATTGACCTTAGCGATAATTGTTAAAGTCTTATAAGGCTTTAGGCGGTATCTTTAC
>CAIJTR010000162.1 GCA_903823665.1 uncultured Rhodospirillales bacterium | reverse complement strand
GCCAAACCATTGCATCTGCCTCTCTCAAAATACGCACCGCGCCCGTACAATGATTCGTAATGAACGTTCAACGGCAAAGAGTGCAATCGGCTGATCAAGGACCCGACTAATGCTCATATGTTGCACATTTGTCACATCTAGCTGGGAGTTTGGGGCCTTCCCGTGTCGGCTCACGTCTACCGCAAAGCAATACGCTTTAATCTAAACACCACACCGGCGGCCACGAAGCTCTGGTTGGCACTTCTTAACAACGATCTTCTCCTACCGCTGTACACGGAAAGGCTGCCCTAAAGCTCGGCGCCGACGGAAACGCTCCACTCGCATCCAACGAACGATCAGCATTGCCCGGACGCACGGAGATCCCTGCATCCGGCAAACGACTTACGGCATCGCGTGCATGCCGCCAGCTGGCTCCATATCGGCCGTCAGCTTTGGATGGGCTGGATCGAAGACCTGCACCACGGCCATCATGCCATTGTCTTCATGCTCCAGGATGTGGCAATGGAATACGAAGAATCCAATCTGTTGGCGGGCATGGAATGGGATGGTGACGAATACCCGCCCAGGCCCAGATGGCCCAGCAGGAGGCACTGGCAGAGTATCGTGCCACACATCCACCCCGGCATCGGGCGTCGCTCCGGCGGCTCCGGTATCGGAATTGACGAGCACATTACCTGGATCCGTTATGCCAAGCGGACCCTGCGGCACACCTAGATCAGACGCCACAGAGAGCCGAAATTTGCTCTGATGGATATGAAAGTTGTGCAGTTCGCCTGAGACATTGACTAACTCCCAGACCTCTTGCTCGCCGAAGCGGGGACAAATATGAGGCACCGATCCTGGCGACTGCATTGCCACCGCAGGAAACGGCTGCGGTGGGATCGTGTGCGCCGTTGAACCGGTCGGATCGATGGAGACGCCGTCGGCAGTCACGACCTCGCTTCCCAACCAGAATTCTGCACCTGAGTTTTGAAACGTGATCCGACGACGGACAACCTGGCCAACAGGCAGCGTGATACAGTTTTCTGGGGGCTTCGCGGCTGCCTGCTGCGTCGGGGAGATGCGCACGGCTTCAACGAAAGGCTGCTGCCGCGGAATGACGATCGACGGGAACTGAGCCCGTGCCGCGAGCGCCTGCGGCCGCACACGCAAGGCAGCCACAGCCGCTGCCGGTGCAACTGGCGGGACAACGTGCATCAGATCGATGATTGGCCATGAGTCACCATCGGGCCCAGTCGAGAAGCCAGCGGTGCGGAATGTCATCGGCTGATCACCCTGTGCCAATGCCGGCACAAACACCTCTGCCCGCCCAGCCGGCATCAACAGCAAATGCTTCAGCTGCACGCCAACCGACAGCCCGCCGCCTGCCGTCGCAGTTCCAGCAATGACACCATCCACCGATAACACATCCATCGGCAGAGGCGTCTTCGGATCATTGTCCGCGGTCAGCTCCAACCGATAGCTGACGTTGGCACTCAGATTGGCAATCCGCCACACCTGGTTCCGATCAACCTTGGCCGAAAGCGTAGGATACGCCTGGCCGTTGACGGTAAACAGCCAGACCGTGTCCTTGGTCTCATCGAAACCTGACGCGGTCTTCACCTTGTGACGCGCACAGAAACCAGGCTTGCTGAAAGAATCGAGTACAGGAGGATTGGGCGGCGGAAACACCTGGCCAGGGCAGGCACCGGGATCATAGAGATCAGCCTTCAACCACTGTCCAACAGCTCCCTGCGAGGCTGTAAGATCCGGCGTTTGCCCGGGCGGAAGTGCCAACTGGATATCACGCAATCCAAGATAGGCTACATCCGTGGCATCCAGCATCGCCTTGGCCTGAGGTGTGATTCCAGGAAGGGTGCGTAGCGAGCTGAGTAGGTCACCAACTTCCAGCATGCCAGATTGGCCGGCCATGACATCGATGCGCGCCTTCTTATGCACGTGAGCATGAAACCAGTTCAATCCCACCGGATACGGCGTATTTGCGCCGCCACCGGCAAACTGCGCTCCCGGCAACGTCGCCGGAATTGTGATGGCGTATTTGCTCGTTCCGTTTGGTGCCACCTCAACATACACGGAGTCTCCAAATGGAGTGCACGGACGCGGGGAGACGATCAATCCGTGTGTATGAATATTGATGTGATTGTCGATTGACGGATCGCTCGGCGGCGCCAGTTGGTTCTCCAGATCGATACGCAGCGTGTCGCCGGGACTGGCGTTTATCAGGAACGGCCGGTATAGATTCTCGTCTCCGCTGCTATAGCCTGGCAGTTGCACCTTGTAAGGGCCGACATCTGTCCGCAGAGCGTCACGCACGATCAGCCTCGCATCCCGCCGCGGTCCTAATGCTCCCGGTGCCGAACAGCCAGCCCCAGGGGACGGTGTAGCAACGAGACCTGACGCCTGCAAAGTTCTGGGCGGCTGCAGTTCAGCAGCCTGCACGTTAATCGCCGACACAGCCAAAGCAAATGTAAGCGGGATAGTCGTGACCATCGACATCCAGGTTCTCCCTCTCTTTGGTCAGTATCGTAAAGGAACGTTAAATCCGCAACAAAATTAACATGCTAGAGAACAGGCACAACTTCGAATTCACGCGAATGATGTAATACCACCGCGGTGAAACGTCCTTAACCCGCTCCAGTGGGTGTTGTGCCAGATCCAGCAGTTGAGCTCTGTCTGCGCTCGCAGCCTTTTCGTTCCATCCAAACGCCTCCGACCGGCTGACCGGCACGCCCAAGCCCCGCTCATAGCAATTGCCAAATTCATATGCGGATGGGCGATCTCCACGGTCAGCCGCCAGTCCACCGATTTGTGTCGTGAGCAGCTGACGCTTGCTCGTTGCTAACTGCAGCTTCTCGCCCCTGTTTGCTCCAAACCTGCCTCTCCCCTTTCAGCCTTTCTACGCTGATCAGTTGGCCAAAGGGGCCGACGTCCTAGTACTGGAGCACCGAGAGAGAGAGAGGACGGCCGGGACGGGTTTGAGCCGTTAGGGTCGAGAGAGAGCGCCCTTTGGCTCGATCCGTTCCGGCTCTCCCGAGGTTCCCTTCATGACGATGAATTCCGCTTCCGCAGCCGCCTTCGCGGCCGCGCCGCTCCCTGTCGTGCCCGCTGGTCCGTCGACCGCCGACGCGCTGGCTCATGCCGCGCGGATCATCCTCCCCCATCTCGAACGCGGCCAGCGTGTCGATGCACCGACGCTCCGGGGATCAATGGTCTCCGCCTTCGGCGGTTCCGACGCCGATGGCACCTGGGACTGGAAGACTGCTTACGACGCCTGTGAGGCGGCGACCGTTCTGTTCCTGCGCAAGTTCGGCCCCGCCATCCGCGCGCGGGCATCTTCACCAGCCGCCATGCTGCCGATGCTGGCCAAGATCGCGGGCCTTCTTCCCACCCACACGCGCCGCTCCGAGGAAAGCCAGGCGCTTCAGCAGTTCTCGACGCCGATCGGCCTCGGCCTCGCGGCCAGCGCCGCCGCCGCGATCACGCCCGCCGATCTCGTGCTGGAACCTTCGGCCGGCACTGGGCTGCTCGCCATCCTCGCCGAGCTTGCGGGCGGGTCGCTCGTTCTCAATGAGCTGGCCGACACGCGCGCCGGGCTGCTGGATCATCTCTTCCCCGGTATCGCCGTCACCCGTCACGACGCCGCGCAGATCCACGATCATCTCGACGCCGGCGTCGTTCCGAGCGTGGTGCTCATGAACCCGCCGTTCTCCGCGCTCGCGAACGTCGATCGCCGCATGGCCGGCGCCGCCCTGCGCCACATCGCCTCGGCGCTCGCGCGTCTCGCCGATGGCGGCCGATTGGTCGCGATCACCGGGGCGAACTGCGCGCCCGACAATCCGGTGTGGGCCGACGCCTTCGTCCGGTTGCAGGAACGCGGGCGCGTCCTGTTCTCTGCCGCCGTCGATGGATCGGTCTATGCCAAGCACGGCACGACCATCGACACGCGCCTGACCGTGATCGATCGTCTGCCCGCGCCCGATCCGACGGCGTTTCCGGCTTTGCACCGTTGCGCCCCCGATGCCGTAACCCTGCTTGGCTGGATCGCGGACTCCGTTCCGCCGAGGCTCCCGCTTGCCAAGCCCGTCGTCACGCGGGCCACGGTTCGTCCCGCCGCCACACGACCGCCGCGCGTTGCGCCACGCCCTTCCTCCGTCCCGGCCGCAACGCCCGAGCAGGAGGCGGTTGAGCTGAGCTATGAGACCATCGACTGGATGCCGGTCGAGGGCGGCCACATCACCGAGGCGCTTTATGAAGGATACGGATTGCAGTCGATCCGTATTCCCGGCTCTCAGGCTCACCCCACCAAGCTGGTGCAATCGGCGGCGATGGCATCGGTGGCACCGCCCAAGCCAAGCTATCGGCCGCATCTGCCCGCCACGGTCGTCGCGGACGGCATGCTGTCCGATGCCCAGCTCGAAAGCGTGATCACTGCCGGCGAGGCCCATCGCGGCCACCTCGCCGGATCGTGGACGGTGGACGAGACCTTCGACATCGTCTCGGCCGCGGCTGATGACGCTACAAGCGCCGTGCGGTTCCGCCGCGGCTGGTTTCTCGGCGACGGCACCGGCGCTGGAAAAGGCCGGCAGGTCGCCGGCATCCTGCTCGACAACTGGCTGAAGGGCCGTTGCCGCGCGGTCTGGGTATCGAAATCCGACAAACTGATCGAGGACGCCCAGCGCGATTGGTCGGCGCTCGGGCAGGAGCGGCTTCTGGTGACGCCGCTGTCGCGCTTCCGCCAGGGGACGCCGATCCGTTTGGAGCAAGGCGTCCTATTCACCACCTATGCCACGCTACGCTCCGACGCGCGCGACGAGAAGGTTTCGCGGGTCCGGCAGATCGTCGAATGGTTGGGCCCCGACTTCGACGGGGTTATCATTTTCGACGAAAGCCATGCGATGCAGAACGCCGCCGGCGGCAAGGGAGAACGCGGCGACCAGGCCGCCTCGCAACAGGGCCGTGCCGGGCTTCGCCTCCAGCACGCGTTGCCAAACGCGCGCGTCGTCTATGTCTCGGCGACCGGCGCGACCACGGTCCACAATCTCGCCTATGCCCAGCGGCTTGGCCTCTGGGGCGGCGAGGATTTCCCCTTCGCCACGCGGGCCGAGTTCGTCGAGGCGATCGAGGCCGGCGGCGTCGCGGCGATGGAGGTCCTGGCACGCGACATGAAGGCGCTCGGCCTCTATGCCGCGCGATCGCTCAGCTACGAGGGCGTCGAATATGAACTGGTCGAACACCGGCTCACCGACGAACAGATCCGCATCTACGACGCTTATGCGGGCGCGTTCGGCGTCATCCACAACAATCTCGATGCCGCGCTGGAAGCGACTAACGTCACCGGCGAAACGGGCACGCTGAACGCGCAGGCGAAATCCGCCGCGCGGTCGGCCTTCGAGAGCGCCAAGCAGCGGTTCTTCAATCACCTCATCACGGCGATGAAGACGCCTTCGCTGATCGCGGCCGTCGACCGCGATCTGACTTCTGGCCATGCTGCCGTCATCCAGATTGTCTCGACTGGCGAGGCGCTGATGGAGCGGCGCCTTGCCGAGATTCCGACCGAGGAATGGGGTGACGTTCAGGTCGACATCACGCCGCGCGAGTACGTTCTGGATTATCTGGCGCACAGCTTCCCGACCCAGCTCTACGAGCCATTCACCGACAGTGAAGGCGATCTCTCGTCACGTCCGGTCTATCGCGATGGTCAGCCCGTGCAGAGCCGCGAAGCCGTCGCCCGCCGTGATCGCCTGATCGAAAAGCTCGCGTCGCTGCCGCCGGTCCATGGCGCGCTCGATCAGATCGTCCAGCGCTTCGGCACTGAGTTGGTCGCCGAGGTGACGGGCCGCTCGCGCCGGATCATCCGCAAGACCGGATCGGATGGCGTCGATCGCCTCGCCGTCGAGAACCGCGCGGGTTCGGCCAATCTCGCCGAAACCCAGGCATTCATGGACGACGCAAAGCGCATCCTCGTCTTCTCGGACGCCGGAGGAACCGGGCGCTCCTACCATGCGGAATTGTCGGCGAGGAACCGCCGCCTGCGCGTCCACTATCTGCTGGAGGCCGGATGGAAGGCGGACGCCGCCATCCAGGGCCTGGGGCGGACCAACCGAACCAACCAGGCGCAGCCGCCGCTATTTAGGCCGATCGCGACGAACGTGAAGGCCGAGAAGCGCTTCCTCTCGACGATCGCCCGCCGGCTCGACACGTTGGGCGCCATCACCAAGGGGCAGCGCCAGACCGGTGGCCAGGGCCTGTTCAGGCCCGAAGACAATCTGGAGAGCCACTACGCCCGGGACGCGTTGCGCCAGCTCTACGTCCTGCTGGTCATGGGCAAGGTCGGTGGGTGCTCGCTGGGCGCGTTCGAAGATGCAACCGGGCTGAAGCTGACCGACAGCAACGGCATCCGGGACGAGTTGCCGCCGATCACCACCTTCCTCAATCGGCTGCTGGCGCTGACCATCGACCTGCAAAACATCCTGTTCACGGCGTTCGAGCAGCTCCTGACCGCCCGTATCGAAGGCGCGATCGCATCGGGAACCTACGACGTCGGACTGGAGACGCTGACGGCGGAGAGCTTCGTCGTCACCGGCCGGCAGACCATCTACACGCACCCCGGCACCTCGGCGGAAACCCGCCTGCTGACGATCACGCAGCGCGAGCGCAACCGACCGGCCACGCTCGACGAGGCGCTGGGGCGGCTCTCCGATCCCCGCGCCCTGCTGCTGGTCAACAGCCAGTCGGGCCGGGCTGCCGTTCAGGTTCCGGCGCCGAGTCTGATGCTCGACGATGGCGAGGTCGAACGCCGCGTGCGGCTCATCCGGCCGATGGAGCATCCCGCCATGCCGCTTGCGATGATGCCCCAGACGCATTGGCGGGAAGCCGACCGCGAAAGCTTCGCCCACGCCTGGGCGGCCGAACTCGCCGATGTGCCGGAATTCACCGACAGCGAGATCCACATCGTCGCCGGTCTCCTGCTGCCGATCTGGAAGCGTTTACCGAACGAGTCGAGCCGGGTCTATCGGCTCCAGACCGATACCGGGGAACGCATCGTCGGTCGCAAGGTGTCCCCGGCATGGGTGGCAAGCGCGCTTGAAACCGGCCCGTCGAACCTGTCGGCCGATGGCGCTTTCACCGCGCTGATGGATGGCCGAACCATCCTCGATCTTGCCGAAGGGCTTCAGCTTCGCCGCGTCCGCATCATGGGCACAAACCGCATCGAACTGACCGGCTTCACCGACGCCATGCGTGACCGGCTGCGAGCCTATGGCCTGTTCCATGAGATCATCTCGTGGAAGCTCAGGATGTTCGTCCCGACCGACGCCGCCGGCCCGGCGATTCTGGCGAAGGTGCTGGAACGCTATCCGCTCGCGCGCGTCGCCGAGCGGGCGGCGGCGTGACGATGGCGCTCAATGCCGCCGACCTGGCGCACCGGCTCGCGCGCGATGCCGAGGCGGTGTGCCGCCATTATCTCTCCAACGGTCGCCGCGAGGGCCGCTACTGGCTTGTCGGCGACGTGAGGAATGCACCTGGCCGCTCCCTCTTCGTCCGGCTGAAAGGACCGGAATCCGGCAAGGGTGCGGCCGGCAAATGGACCGACGCGGCGACCGGCGATCACGGCGACCTCCTCGATGTCATCCGCGAGAGCTGCGGACTTGCCGATTTCCGCGATGTTGCCAATGAGGCCCGGCACTTTCTCAGCCTGCCAAGATCGGAGCCGGAACCGGACCATGGGCGGCTTCCATCGTCCGCACCGGCGGGATCGCCGGAATCAGCACGCCGTCTCTTTGCAATGGCCCAGCCGATTTCGGGCACAGTCGTCGAAACGTATTTGCGCAAACGCGGCATTACGGCTTTGCACGGAACCGGAAGCCTCCGCTTCCACCCACGCTGCTACTACCGTCCTGATGCATGGTCTCCGACCGAGACCTGGCCGGCGATGATCGCAGCCGTCACTGATCCGGGCGGCAAGATCACCGGCGCGCATCGCACTTGGCTGGACCCATCGGGGCGAGGCAAGGCGGCGATCGATACGCCGAGACGGGCGATGGGCAACCTCCTGGGCAACGCCGTCCGTTTCGATGTGGCGCACGATGTATTGGCGGCTGGCGAAGGCATCGAGACCATGCTGTCGCTGCGATGCGTCATGCCCACCATGCCGATCGTGGCCGCACTCTCGGCCGCGCACCTCGCCGCCATCCTGTTCCCAGCGACGCTGCGCCGACTCTACATCGCCCGTGACGACGATCCGGCCGGAGACGGCGCCATGGCGAGCCTGATCGACCGTGCGAACCAGGCCGGGATCGAGGCGATGGCCTTGTCGCCACGATTGGGCGACTTCAACGAGGATCTCCGCACGCTCGGTGCCGATGCGCTACGGGCAGCGTTGCGGGTGCAGATCGCTCCCGAAGACGTCGCTCGATTCATGGAATTGGCGGCATGAAGCGGCACGGGAAATGATGTCCGCGGCGGCGCCGGTCTCATGCCGTATTCGATCGAAGTGCTTCCCAGCCTTGTCGGAGAGGACCGCGCCCACGGCCTTCTGAGAGGGCGATCGGGGCGGCAAACGGCCCAGCCCGGCAATGGCGGGTGGCCAACTATTTTCCGTCGGCGGGCAGGCCCGCCTTTACATCGCGAGGCAAAATAGCCGGCCCCCGCCATCCTCCGCTTCGCTTCGGCCCGTCGCTTTGCTCCTGGTGCAGGTCCGGTCCGCCCGCCGCCTTTCGTCGCCATGAAGGCCGCGATGGGCGCGGTCGATCCGACGAAGGAAAGCACCATGACGACCGAACACGACGACACCGGCTACGAGCCGCCGCACAGCTCATCCCCGACCGATCACGTCCTCGCCGAACTCCAGCTCTACGGCTATCGCCCCTTCCAAGACGAACCCGACCCGAGGCCACTGCCCGAAGCCCAGAGCGTCGCCGGCGCCGTCGCCGACATCTTCGACGCCCTCGTCGTCACCCTGGTGGACACCCGCCTCGAACCCGACCTCGAGGACCTGCTCTGGTCGACCGTCAATCTCTTCCACCGCGCCACCAGCCGGATCGAGCGCGAGCTGGACGACAACGAGCAGGCGCAGAGGCGCAGCCAGAAGGAACAGGACGGCTCCGAGATCCGCTCGGTCGAACTCGAACGCCTCACCGCCGAAGGTCAGACGCTGATCGAGCGCCGCAACAGCATGGAGTTCTTCCGCGACCAGGCCGCCGATCAGTTCGAGCGCCACACCCATTCGGCCTGGCGGCCGCGCTCAGGATCGAAGGTCAACCACCGCAACCTGACCTCGGCCATGATCGACAGCCGCGACTTCCTCGCCGCCAGGCGCCGGGCCGAAAACGAAGTACTATTGCCCGCCGGCCCGAAGATCGCCTTCACCGGCGGGCTCGACTTCAACGATCATCGCCTGATCTGGGACAAGCTCGACCGGGTCCACGCCAAGCATCCCGACATGGTGCTGCTGCACGGCGGTTCGCCGAAGGGCGCCGAACTCATCGCCGCCAAATGGGCCGACCATCGCACGGTGCCGCAGATCGCTTTCAAGCCTGACTGGACCAAACACGCCAAGGCGGCGCCGTTCAAGCGCAACGATCAGATGCTCGACGTGCTGCCGATCGGGGTCATGGTCTTCCCCGGCACCGGCATTCAGGAGAACCTGGCCGACAAGGCCAAGAAGTTCGGCATTCCGGTCTGGAAGTTTTAGCGCTACTTTATCCTATCGATATTTTCCAAATTTCCGATTGCCGCATTCTCCATTGCGTGGGGTCAGGCTCGAATTTGAAGTGCACGTCGGATTTCGGCCTGTGTGTGCTCAACGGCGGTCCCGACCGAATGAGCAAGTTCTGATACCACACCGCAAGCGATTAGCAGGTCTGGACTCCAGCCTGACAGCCAATCCTGTGCGAAATCCAATGCAACAAGAAAATTCTCATCCTGGATTTGGCATTCCTCCAAGGTTAGTGGAAAATCGTCGATCCACTGACTAGAGACTGCGGATCCCGGCACGACCCTGGACAACAAATCAACAGTGATGGACGCATGGGCCAGAGAATTCTCGGATTGTCCAATTTGGGCATGACTGACGAATAAGCAAACCACTACTGATCTTATCATTGTGCTAAAATACGGCTTGTCTCGCCAGTAGCCATTGTCTGGGTTTAAGAGTGCGTTATTTTCCCACGGGTTCCATATGGCCAAAACTTCTTCGTAGCGGTTCTGCTGGAAGAAATTGACTGTTTTTCCAAAATTGCGCCGCAAAGTGCTGACAAAAAAAGAAATCTCTGTGCCCTCATCATCGATGTTACGCAGAAACTCAGCGTCCGGGACATCGTCGTTTATAATAAGGTTCAAAATAATATCATGTATTCCACTCGCCTCTGGACCTTCATCGGGGTTTATCGAGCCGGCCGTATCATCAATATCCGGATTCGTCACGGTGTGTGTCATCACCGGAGCCGGCCTTTCTGGCATTTCAGCCTGCATGCCATCTGAAACGAAAGAGCTATGACAGGCCCTGCAAACTAGCCAAGGCGACCAATCCCGGCCCAGGGACATGAACCTTGCATATTCCCCGTGTTGAGCAAGCTGCTCATCACGAAATTTTTTCGATCGACGCAACGTCGCTGCAGAGACAACCAAGGCGTCGTTCTCCGTGACGCTTTTACTACAGAGATCACATTCCACTCTTCGCAGGTCGTAGAAGTGAAAATATTCTTCGGCAGAAGAAGTGTCATCAACTCGCAAATAAAAGGGGTCCCATTTAATATTGGGTGATGATCTCCGAAACATATTCACTGCGTCCACCATATCAAGTTCCAGCATGGTCCGATAGCGCAGACCGTATAATGAAAGCTTATAGAGCGGAGCCAGCACTGCAAGGGTGGTTGCCCATGCGTCCTTATGTACATGGAGTCCACTAAACGCCCGCGCGGACTTCATTTTAAACGAGCTATAAACAAGGTCCGCCGCCCATGCGCTGTCCTGCTCGTGGCCAGCCTCCGTCCCTTTGACCGCAGGCGGTACCATGGCGGCAGGCACAAGAACACGTCGAGTGACTACAGGCACACTACCATTGAAAGGTTCATCTGCCCCAAATGGAGAAATGTAGCAAAGAGGGGCACAACCAAGTTCATCAGTTAACGCGGTGAAATCTAGAGGCCTTACAAACCTCACCGGATCTGCTTTGAATGCCGCAAATATCTTTGAACGGATTTCCAAAAGATCTGCAAACGCGAGGTGTGGCAGCGCGTCTGCGGTTTGGGGACTGCCATCGGACGGGAGTATTTCAACGGTGGCAGCGGCTATTTGGTTTTGCAATATTCTATCGTGCTCGATATCCTTTTCCACCTCGTCAACGATAGAGGTATCCCAGATTGCTTCGTGTCCTTGATTCACCAATGCCCATGCGTCTTCCCAAGTGATTTCTGTGATCTTTCGGGGTTCAAGGTAATCCGCAACCCAGCGAATAAGCGCGTCGAGGCGACGAGATGGAAGGCTGTCGTCAACATCGCGAACTTTTAGCTCGGACGCCGGCTTGAGATCAATGCCTCCAAAGGTCGCAAATCTTGGGATAGCACCCTTGACGAAAGAGCCACACAGACAGGCAAAAAGGATAACGTTTAGAATCCGGATAGTAGCAATGTTTGGCGTGGGGCTAAGTAGATTTAGTAGAACGTAATGCCACTTGTATCGGATCTCTCTCTGCCTGTGTTCTTCTGTTTCCAGGGATGATTCATCGCCATCATCGGTAACAAAGGCGTAAGGCATTATTTGACGAAGGTACGGAGACTTGTGAGCCCCATGCTGGAGCATCTCGGCTTGGTAGGTAAATGCCAGGGACTCCATTATTGCGTCGCCGCCATATTGTACGGTCAGCCGGTCACGTACTGTCTGAGCTTCATTATCCTTCGCAATAATATTATTTCTATTCGATATCAATTGGCTTAAAAAATACCCCTGGGATGTTGAATAGGACTCCATGCCAAACCGCTTTTGGTTAAATTCGTCCATGCCCTGAGAAACTGGAAGAATTATATCTATACGGTCAAGTATGCTGGGTCCGATGGTATAGAATGAGAATGCCGTTCTAAGTCGATGAAAACCGTAGGGCGTGAGAAGAAGATCCATGTGGTGCTTCAGCTCATGTACCATCATAGATGTGAAAGCCATCGAGAAGGCTTTTTCGTGGGAGTCTGGAAGCCGAAACAGAAGGCGCATGAGCTCGTGTGACTGCCCTCCGCTCACCGCAGCTAAACATGCTAAGAGCGATTGACGATATTTATGTCGTTCGATCGCTCCAACATTTACGTGGATCGCCGAGGTCTCTGGGTCTGTTTGGATCAGCTTAAACATCGCCGCCTCGGTGCCCCCTTTACCCGATTAAGTCGCTATCGTCCTCTGCCTTTTCGTCGTCATGCGTCATATATCCTTCGATATCATGATCGGACGTGGATGAAGACAAAATAAGAGGACGTTGTCGACCAATACGGGACGCCTTGACGCTTTGGCCCGGACGTAGCAAGTCGCGTGTCTCCTTAATAAAGATGACCGCAGCAGTAGCGGCCTTAAATGCAGCGGCAACAACATGGGCTGCTATAATTAGCTCCGCGCCTGTGATGGGCGCGTTTAGCGCCTCGAAGTTGCTCCCCGAGGCGTTCACCTCAGAGGCACTATCGCCGCGCGACCGAGCACGGGCTTGAACCCCCTCACAGACCTCTATGCTACCCTCAAAGTCGACTACCAGTTCGCCCATGTCGTGCTCCCCACACATTAACTTACCGGACGCCCCCGCCTTCGGGCTGCATCCCCGGTGCACGTTGCTCGCTAGCCTATTCGGAGCCGATCGGCAATTCTGCGCGGGTTTCCGTCGGCGGAAGTCCCACTCTGATTCCGCTGCCGCCCTTGGTCACCTTCGGCTATACTCGCCCATGCGCCGTGGTGGTGGTGGAAGGCGCGCCCGCTCGACCCTTGTCTCGGAGACCACCACCATGATCGTCATCGGCATCCTTTTCGGCATCGTCGGCATCGGCTTCCTCTGCTGGCTGCTGTTCTCGCTCGCAGTCTATGCGCTTCCATTCTTCGCGGCAGTCTCCGCCGGCTTGTGGGCCTATCACGGTGACGCCGGGCTGGTCGGGGCCATCTTTGTCGGCATTCTGGCCGGCGGTATCACCTTGGTCGCCGGTCAATACGTCTTTGCATTCGCACGATCCAACTGGTTCCGGGTCGCGGTCGCACTGTTGTTCGCGGCGCCCGCGGCGCTTGCCGGCTACCACGCCACGCTCGGCCTCGCGAAGCTGGCCATGCCGTCCGGAGCTTGGCAGGTCGCGTTCTCGATCATCGGAGCGGTCGCTGTTGGCGTCACAGCCTGGACGCGCATGGCATTGCCCCCCGGTCACCCGACACAGGGCATCGTCAGGGGGTGAACTCAGCCGTGACCACGCGCTGGTGCGATGCTGGGTGGAGGACGTCAGGGCCGACCGGTCGTCGCCGATTCAGGTCGATGATCGGACATTGGCGGGAACAGCCGACGAAAGACCGAGATCGCGGTATGGTCGGGGACACCCATGGACGAGGCGGCTTTGCCGGCGCGTTGCCGGTAAATCGCTGATGCCTTGGTCGTTGTCTTTCGGTGGCGAGGAGATAGCCCCAGGCCAATGGCGGAACAGGCCTGAACTCAGGTCCGTTTGCCCAGACGTGCCGAAGCGCTCTCGGTGGCCGGTATCCGCCAGGTTCTTCCTTAATTGGTCGCTGTCAGGTCGCGCCTGCCCCATACGGCCTCTTCAATGGCTGGATCTGACCGAAGCACGGCTTCGCCTCGACCGCCTATGCCGCAATGTCGCCCGGCGACTTTCTTCCCCTGGGGGACCACCCCACGCGAAAGATCGCGCGGGGACCCCGGACCGCCCATTCCTCGCGAGGCAAGAAACTCTCCGGGCTGACATCCTCCGCTGCGCTGCGGCCCGCAAGCGGGTGCGGCGTCGGTCGCCTCCGGTCTGTCGATCGCCATCGAGGCCGCGATGGTCGCAGGCTCGAGAACAGCGAACAAGGAGAACCACCATGGCGAACATCGGCACCTTCAAGAAGTCCGGCACCGACTATCTGGGCGAAATCGTCACCCTCAGCGTTCAGACCAAGAACGTCCGCATCGTCCCCGAGGCCACCCGCGCCAGCGACAATGCCCCGAGCCACCGCATCTTCGTCGGCCGCGCCGAGATCGGCGCTGCCTGGTCCAAGCGCTCCGCCGAGAACCGCGACTATCTCTCGGTCAAGCTCGACGATCCCAGCTTCAACGCGCCGATCTACGCCAACCTCTTCGACGACGAGGACGGCGACGGCTTCACCCTCATCTGGTCCCGCGGCCGCAAGGCCAACGGCGACTGAGCTCAGCCAGCGACCCCCCGCTCGGGAAACCGGGCGGGGCTTCTTTTTTGCAAGGCAGACTATGACGCCGACGAGCCCTCAGGGTCGGCGAGGTCGCAACCAACCTCGAAGTCTTCGTTGAGGAGATCGGCAGGCTTCGCACCAACGGCCTGAGATGCATGCCAAAGCGTCAGGAGCGTGACGTTCTGCTGGCCCCGCTCCATACTGCTCACATGTGCTCGATCCACGCCCATTCGAACAGCGACGGCCTCTTGGCTGAGGCCGGCTTGCGTGCGAAATCGGCGAAGATTTTCTCCGAACACCTGTCGAATATCCATCCAAAGGATGGACACCAATCGCGTATTTTGGCGCTACGTATTATAATACGCGGCGCTCTTGCCGATCCGTTCCGCCAGCCGCGCCTTTCAGGCTCGATGTCCCAGTTTCGCAAGCATTCTCCGTCAACACGGGAAAAACCTCGGGAAGACCATGCCATCTCCTCCGGCCCCCCCTATCGCTGAAACCGCTCCGACTGCCGCCCAGGTGACTGACTATGACCGGGCGCATCTCCCGACCTATCTCCGATTGCTCGATGCGACTTCCCAGGGAGCCCCCTGGGAGGAGGTCGCACGAGTCGTACTCGATCTCGACCCCGCGCTGGAACCGGACCGTGCCCGGCGCGCTCACGAAACGCACCTGGCACGCGCACGCTGGCTGACCGAGCACGGCTACCGCGATCTGCTGCGGTCGGCGCGCTGACCGCGGCGTTCAACGGCCACCGCGTCAGTCTTTCATCCGACGCGTGCTCCCAGCTTTGCTGGTTTCCTGAAAATCGCCGATCCGGATTGGGCATGGCCTAATGCCGGCGGGCGGTCTGCACACGGCGCCGCCAAAAGCCCAGATTGGATATCCACTGGCCCAGGCATCCCGTGATCCCTCGCAAGGAGACGTGCAATGTCAACGGAGGATTGGCGGTCGCCCGCCGCCTATCAATACGCCGCCACGATGGAGCCCGCGAGCCTCGCCTGGGAGTTCCTGCGTCGCAACCCTGACTACCGAAACGCCTACAAAGCTGCACCAGCTCAAGCCGATGACGGGATCGATGGTCCCGGCCGGCGCTGGGGGTTGCGATTTCCTTGCCGATCCAAATCGGCGTGCTGATCAATCGCCGGTTTTCTGGCGATCCGACGAACTGGCGTCGGTCATTGTCCTGACGGCCGCGCCCGCCAGCGCTGCGACACCATCGGTTTCGTTGGCGGATTTTCCCAGCGACAGTGTGCGGCGCGATGCCGACGACGGCACGCACGTCATGATCAAAGACGACGGGATTAATCATCAGCTCTGGCTGATTGATCCGCCCAACGGCGCGTTGCCGATGGCCGCACTCATCCCGCTGGACGCCACGGCCCCGCAGCGCACCGACGCGGCGCTACGCTTCTGGCGGTTCATCGCGCACGGGCGGCCACGAACGCCGCCCGCTCCCCTCCGTAAAGGCGAGCGTTTGATCGCGGCTTTGCGTGCCCTCGACGGGCGCCTGGCGGGCGCGAGTTACCGCGCCATCGCCGAGGCGCTGTTCGACCCGAGCCGCCTCGTCACCGAGCCTTGGAAGACCGCATCCCTCCGCGACACGGTCATCCGGCTGGTGCGCACCGGCATCACCACGATGCGCGGCGACTATCGCAATCTCCTGGGTCCGCGCCGGCCCGATTGATCGGGCGAGGCCCGAGATCGCCGGTCCCGCTGGGGGTGGCGAATTCGGCACCCCCCATCTTCACCATCCCCCTACGCGGCAACCCTTCGCCACCGTGATCGCAGACGGCCGCCGATAACCGGCGGCCTTCCCCGACAACACGGAGGCCACCGATGTCCGCAGCGATCCCCCAGCTCCCGCCACGATATTTGCGCACGCCCGAAGCCGCGCGGTTCCTTGGCCTCTCCGGGCGGACGCTCGAAAAGCACCGCACCTACGGCACCGGCCCGCGCTACTCGAAGCTCGGCGGGCGCGTCGTCTACAACTTCGAAGATCTGCAGGCGTGGGTCGCGCGGGGCGCCAAGGCGTCGACCTCCGATCCTGGCGTGGGCGAGGTGCTTCCCGCCAAGCGCCACGCAGCGGTCTCGCCGGCCTATGCCGGCCAGACGCGCCGCTGACCGCCCCGGCAGCTCCCCTCATGTCGACGCGACATCGCACAGGATCGGAACGCGAGCAGCTCGAACTGTTCCGCGCGCTCCCCGGCGATCTCGCGCCTCGCGACGCGCAGGACCTCATGGCATATCCATTTTTCAGTCTCGCCAAATCCCACCGCTCGACACCGATCGATTTCCGTTCGGGGGACGTTGCAATCCGCGTCGAGGCCGTCCCCGAGCATGGCATGGCCACGATCTGGGACGCCGACGTTCTGATCTGGGCTGCTTCCCAGATCGTCGAGGCGCGAGACGCCGGCTTGCGCACGTCCCGCCTGATGGCGGCGACGCCCTATGAAATTCTCAATTTCACGGGGCGCGGGACGTCGCTGCGCGATTATCAGCGCCTCAAGGCGGCCCTCGACCGGCTGCAATCGACGACGGTCGCGACAACGATACGCCAGCCCCCGCCAAATCCGCTGGCGCGCGTCCGGCCTGAAACAGGCAGCCCGCCGGAGGCGGGAGGGCGGCGGATGCACCGCTTCTCCTGGATCAACGAATGGACGGAGCGTGCCGATGGCCACGGTCATCCCGGCGGTATCGAGCTCATCGTCCCCGACTGGTTCTACCGCGCCGTTCTCGACGATGCGCTCGTATTGACCATCGACCGCGCCTATTTCGACCTGACAGGCGGCATGGAGCGCTGGCTTTACCGCATCGTGCGCAAGCACGGCGGCCGCCAGCGGAATGGCTGGCGCTTCGACTTCCGCCATCTCCATCTGAAGTCCGGCAGCCTGTCGCCGTTCAAGCGCTTTGCGTTCGAGCTGCGGGACATCATCCGCCGCCAACCGCTGCCGGGATACACGCTGTTCGTCGAGGTCGAAATCGGCGGGCGCACGCTGCTCGCCTTCGAGCCGGCAGCCTGTGGACAACATGTGGATAACGTCGTGCTATCGGGAACCGGCGCTATCGTGCCATCGGGAACCCAACCCTCGTGCTATCGGGAACCGGAATCGGGTGTAAGCCACGGACATAAAAGCGGAATTCGCGCCCTTAACTTAGAATCTAACCAAGATTCTAACTCTTCAGTAGTTGGCGGCGGGAAAACTCGATCCGAACCGCGGCCTGCCGGGAAGGGAAAGAGGCGCGATCGAGATGAGAGGGAGCGCTCCCCGCTCCAAGCGGCGGCTTCAACGCGCCCGTTCCCAACCAGGTCCGGAGGCGCGTCGTGATCGTCGCGCTCCTCAACCAGAAGGGCGGCGTCGGCAAGACCACGCTGGCGCTTCATCTCGCGGGCCAATGGGCTAGCGAAGGCCGCCGCATCACCCTCATCGATGCCGACCCGCAGGGCTCGGCGCTCGACTGGTCCGAGCAGCGGGCAAAGGAAGGGCTGCCGAGGCTGTTCGGCGTCATCGGCCTGGCGCGCGACACGCTTCATCGGGAAGCGCCCGAACTCGCGCGCGACGCCGATCACATCGTCATCGACGGGCCGCCGCGTGTCGCCGGGCTGATGCGCTCGGCGCTGCTCGCTGCCGATCTCGTCCTGATCCCCGCGCAGCCTTCGCCGTTCGACGGCTGGGCTTCGGGCGAGACGCTGAAGCTGATCGACGAGGCGCGCATTTTCCGGCCGCAACTCGCCGCGCGCTTTGTCCTCAATCGGTGCGCCGCGCGCACCGTCATTGCGCGGGAGACCGCCGAATCGCTGGCCGATCATCAGCCGCCGGTCCTCAAGGTTACGATCGGACAGCGCGTCGCCTTCGCCGACAGCGCACGCACAGGTCGGCTTGTCGCCGACCTCGACGCGAACAGTCCAGCCGCGCGCGAGATCGCAGCACTTGCCGCCGAGATCGCGAGGATCGGCCAATGACCGAGCGCCAATCGAAGCGCGGCTTCGCCTCCCGTCCCGGCGACGCCGAGAGCTGGATCAAAGCGCCGGATATGCCAGCCGTTGCTCCGGCGCAGTCCGACGCTTTCACCGCCCGGCTCACCATTGACGTCACGCCCAGCTTGCGCGGCCGCATCAAGGTCGCCGCTTTCCGGCGCGGCGTCACCGTCGCCGACATGCTGCGCGAGCTGCTGGCGCGCGAATTTTCCGAAGACTCTGGAGACGCATCATGACCGACCACGCGCCGTCCGCAGCGCATCGGCAAGAGTCGCATGCCGGCCGCTTGTCCGACAGCCTCACGCAGGTCGAACTGACCTGGTACGAGAAGAGGATCGAGAACTGGATCCGCTTCGGCGATCACGACGAAGAGAAAATCCTCGACCGTCGCCGCCGCACCATCGGCTTCCGAAGCGGAGCCATCTTCGCGTTCGTTCGCTGGTCCGCCAACGACTTCGGAACCGTCAGTTCGCGCATCGATATTGTGCGCGCCGTCGCCGCGCGTGAATCCTATCAGACGCTGCCCTTCGTCCGTCCCGGCGGTGAAATCCTGCTGCACATCGATGGCTGGCCGAAGGTCGAGCGCGTGCTTCAGGCCATCGACGCCGTGGAAGCGATCGGCGTCGAACCGGCCGACATCGCGCCGGATCATTGGCGCCATGTCCACAGCCGCCTGACGGTCGGGCACGAACCGCGGCCCTATACGCGCGCGCAGCACGATGCGTGGCTGTTGCGCCGGAGGGCGCAGCCATGACCCGCTTCGGATGGGTCATGGCGACCTATTTTTCGGCGATGGCGACCGTGGGTGTCGCGTTCGTCAAGCCTCTTCCCAGGCTCATCTGGAACGCGAGCGCGAGCACCCCGATCGGCCTCTACGCCGTGCAGCCGCCAGGCGCGCTGCGCGATACCGAGCTTGTCGCCGTCATGCCAACGGAGCCGGTCGCGACCTTCCTCGCCGATGGCGGCTATCTGCCGCGCGGCGTGCCCTTGATGAAACGTGTCCTGGCGCTGCCGGGACAGATCGTGTGCCGGCATGGGCTGCGCATCACCATCGACCGTGTCGAGGTCGGCGATGCGCAAGCCCGCGACCGGCGCGGACGCGATCTCCCCGACTGGCAAGGCTGTCGAACCGTCGCCGCTGGGGACGTTTTTCTGATGAACCCAGGCGTCCCCGACAGTCTGGACGGCCGGTATTTCGGCCCGCTCCCCGCCAGTTCGATCATCGGTCGCGCGGTTCCTCTTTGGACCGATGAAGGACACGACGGCCGCTTTGTTTGGCGCGCCGCGACGCACTGAGACCAACGCGACCCTGCAATGGAAAGGACGTTCCCATGGCTCACATCGGTAATTTCACCCGCACCCAGGACGGTTATTGCGGCCGGCTGCGTACGCTCACGATCGATGTCGAACTCACCCTCGTTCCGGCCAATGCCGGTGACGGCGAGAACGCGCCGGACTTTCGGATTCACGCAGGCGACAGCGCCGATGGTCCCGAGGTCGGCGCCGCTTGGAAGCGCACCGGCGAGAAGGCCGGAGCGTATGTCTCGTTGCTGATCGACGATCCGGTCTTCACGCAGCCCATCCGCGCGAACTTGTTCCAGGCTGAAGCAAAGGGATCGAATTTCAATCTGCTCTGGAACCGCCCGGCGAAGCGCGATGAGCGAGGCTGACCCATGCACACAATAACTCATCGCGCGGCGGAGCAAACGCTAGTCAGCTCACGTCGGATCGGCGACCGATTGCGCGCCCGTCCAACAGTCATTGCGGCCGCCATTATCGCGATGATGGGCATGGTGGGTACCACGCCCCTCGCGTCGCCGGCATTCGCACAGGGCAACGCCACATCTGCTGCGCGCGTCGCCGATCCCTTCACGGCGTATGTCGGCGAAGCGTCACAGCGGTTCGGGATTCCCGTGTCGTGGATCCGCGCCGTCATGCATGCCGAGAGCGGAGAAGATGTCCACGCCCTCTCTCCGAAAGGCGCGATGGGCCTGATGCAAATCATGCCTGCGACATGGGCGAGCCTTCGCGCCCGTCACGGCCTCGGCGCCAATCCGTACGATCCACACGACAATATTCTGGCGGGTGCGGCCTTTCTCCGAGAGCTGCACGATCGCTACGGATCGCCGGGTTTTCTTGCCGTATACAACGCCGGACCCGGACGGTATGAGGACCATTTGGCGACCGGCCGGCCGCTTCCGGACGAGACGCGAGCCTATGTCGCCGCGATCGCACCGCTGATCGGTGAAGGGCAGATCGAGGGCACGATTGCGATCGCTTCGGTCGCGCGTTCCTGGACCGAGGGGCCGATCTTTGTCGGACAAGACGAAAGCACTCCAGGTGTCGATGAAGTGTTGGCATTCGTGCGGCCGACCCGTTCGCCAAGCACCCGTCGCGTCGTCGATATGTCGGCTCTCGTGCCGCGTTCAGACAGCCTCTTCGTGCGAGTCTCTGCTCGGGAGCGGCCCCGGTGAGCGATGGCGCATTTCTTCGCGCGCTGGCGGACTGCATCGTGGGTTTGGCGATGGAGAGGGGTGGACAGGGCAACACGACCAGACGACGGCTAGATAAAAGCGGGTCTCCGGACGTCATCCAAGCCCTTGATCGGGCTTGTCTTTCTCCGTGCCGCTCGGTCGGGTCGCGTGCCGCTCCCAGGCAGATTGCCAATGATTTCAATGGAATTAGCGGCACTGCCCACTTTCCAGCCCTCGGATTCCGCGGATGAGCGGCTCCGGCGAGGATTTTCGCGTTCGTCCCGGCCGCATCCGCAGCACGCGCGCCGGCAAATCCAAGAGCTTCGTCAACCAGGTGCTGCGCGCCGCGAAGAGGGCGGGCCATACAGCTCCGCAATCCGGTCCCGGCAAGCCGACCGGCCTTGGCCGCTCGACGTTCGGGCGCGGGCGGCTCGCGTTCAGCCGCAACCGGTTGTTCACGCCCACCCGCCGCGTCGTGGTGAAAGCCCGCGTCGCGCGTCATGCGGGCCGGGCCTTCCGCTCCGCGCCGGTGTCGGCGCATGTCGCCTATCTGAAGCGCGAAGGTGTTACGCGCGACGGCGAGAAGGCGCGCATGTTCGATGCCGAGACCGACCGCGCCGACGATGCCGGATTTGCCGATCGAACGAAGGATGACCGGCACCACTTCCGCTTCATCGTCTCTCCCGAAGACGCCGCCGAGATGACCGATCTCCGGGCCTTCACGCGAGACCTCGCCCGGCAGATGGAAGCCGACCTTGGGACCAGGCTCGATTGGATCGCCGTCGACCATTGGAACACCGACAATCCGCATGTCCATCTCTTGGTGCGCGGCGTCGATGAGACCGGCAAGGACCTCGTGATCTCCCGCGACTATATCAGCCGCGGCTTGCGCTCCCGCGCCGAGGAGCTTGTATCGATCGAACTTGGCCCCAAACCCGAGCATGAAATACGGACCGCGCTTGAGCGCGATGCTAGCGCCGAGCGCTGGACCCGGCTCGACGCCGAGATACGCATGGCCGCCGACGAAACCGGCACGATCGATCTCCGCCCGGAGCATCCAGGCGCGGCCGATCCAGAGACCCGCCGGCTCATGATCGGCCGCCTCCAGCATCTGGAAACAATGGGGCTCGCCGCGCCCGCCGGCCCCGGCGAATGGATGGTCGGGCTCGAAGCAGAACGAAGCCTCCGCGATCTCGGCATGCGCGGCGACATCATCAAGACCATGCACCGCGCCTTCACCGACAATGGCTTCGAGCGCGGCGTCGCCGACTATGTCATCGACACGGGTGCGGCGACGTCGCCGATCATCGGCCGGCTCGTGGACAAAGGCCTGCATGACGAACTGACCGGGGAAGCCTATGCCGTGATCGACGGCACGGATGGCCGCGCTCACCATGTAAGGTTTCGGGATACCGAAGCCTTCGCCCATGCCCCGCCCATCGGTGGCATCGTCGAGGTCCGCCGGTTCGGTGGCGCCGATGACCAGCGGCCGACGTTGTTGCTGGCGAACCGATCCGACATCGACCTTGCCCGCCAGGTCACCGCGCCAGGCGCCACCTGGCTCGATCATCGGCTTGTCGAGCGTCAGCCGATGCCGCTCTCGATGGGCGGGTTCGGTGGCGAAGTACGGGGAGCCATGACCGCTCGCGCTGAACACCTCGCCGGCGAGGGCTTCGCTCGCCGGCAAGGCCAGCGCATCGTCTTGCAGCGCGATCTCCTCGACACGCTGCGACGCCGCGAACTCAGCGCGGTTGGAGCCAGGCTGTCGGCCGAGACCGGCCTGCCATATCTCCTGCCCGCCACGGGCGAGCAAGTTGCCGGGACTTACCGTCGGAGCCTGACGCTCACCTCCGGCCGATTCGCCATGATCGACAGCGGCCTGGGTTTCCAGCTCGTCCCTTGGTCGCCGCCGTTGGAGAAGCAACTCGGCCGGCATGTTGCAGGCGTCATGAATGATAGCGGCGGCATTGGATGGACGCTTGGCCGGAACCGTGGTCTGGGATTGTGAACCGGGCCACATGTGCCAGGTTGGGCTTGGATTGATTCGATCATAGGCAGTCCGCATGCGGCGGCTATTCGGGCTGCGCCAGAGATTCCCTTCGGCGAGCGAGCTCTCGATACAGGGCCTCTGGCGTCACACCCAACTGGTCTGCGACCCGCTTCCACTCCCCCTTGGGCGGTGACGTGCCACCGTGCCACTCGAGCCAAGCATCAAATCGTGCTGCAACAGTTCGCATAGCAACCACCTCGCTCCGAAACCGCGCGGCCTGCACCTCCTTCGTCACATGCGATGCCCACGCCTCGGCGAATACCGGGTCGCGACGGAAGCGGTCGCGGAGCGCCCGTATCGGCAGAATCTTCGCAGAGACGGGCGAAGCTGCGACCGCGTCGCAGTGATAGCGCTGCGAAAAAAGCGAAGCCTCGGCCACAATGCTGCCTGGTCCGGCGCGCTGTAGGACAAGCGCGGCGCCGCCGTCTGCACGATGCCGGATGAGATGAACGTCTCCGGAGCGCACGACATACAACGCCATCACTTCATCGCCGGTGTGGAAGAGATAATGCCCCGATTGCGCTCCGACCTCGCGGCCATCGCTTTGGAGCAGATCGTCGATGAGGGAGATAGACATGATCCCAATCATGTTCATCGCGGTGCCGCAGTGGCAAGGTCTGCATTCGATTCATTGCCTCTGGAGACCTCATGAAGAAGCTTCTGATTGCCGCCACGCTCCTCGCCCCTTCGTTGGGCCACGCGCAAACACCAATGTCTGGGCACGACCCCGCTATGATGCACCATATGATGCAAGCTGGCCCCGCTCAGGCAGCGGCCTTGCCGACTCAGCCTGGCCAGTCGGCCTTCGCAGCCATTCAAGAAATCGTCGCCATCCTCGACGCCGACCCGAAGACCGACTGGTCGCGCGTCAACATCGAGGCGCTGCGCCAGCATTTGATCGACATGGACAACGTCACGCTGCGAGCCACGGTGGCCATGGAGCCAATCAAGGGCGGTGCCCGCTTTACGGTCACCGGCGCGGGCCCGGTTACTGATTCAATCCGGAGAATGGTCACCGCACACGCGGCGACGATGAGCGGAACAGGCGGCTGGACGTTCGTTGCGACGGAGGTGCCAGACGGAGCCGTTATGACGGTCACGGTCGGAAATCCTGCGGACGTGACAAAGCTGCGAGCCATCGGCTTCATCGGCATCATGACGCGCGGCATGCACCACCAGATGCACCATCTGATGCTCGCGTCAGGAGGAAATCCGCACCAATAGATTCGCCGCATATAATGCGGAGAATAGAGGGGCTATTCTCCGCACGCCCCTGGACGCTGCCATCGGGCCGCAGGTCTCGGAATCTCTTTAGCCGCAGTTTTACCGGCGGTTCCACGCTACTGCCTGTCAAATGACGCCACCGCCGCCGGGCGCACGCCAAGCCATCGCCGCTCCTTGAATTCCGGTGTTTCACCGCGCCAATTTGGTGGTGTTTGTCACCAAGGAAGCCGCTTTTGTCCGCCACCAAAATCCTATGGGGCCAGATCATCGTCGTCCTCCTGATCGTGCTCTTCACGATCTGGGCTGCGACGGAGTGGACTGCGTGGCGGCTCGGCTTCCAGCCTGAACTCGGGCAACCCTGGTTCGAGCTGGCGCGTGGCGTGCCGGTGTATCTCCCACCAGCCTTCTTTTGGTGGTGGTACGCCTATGATGCCTACGCGCCGTCGGTCTTCGTGGAGGGCGCCTACATCGCCGCGTCCGGCGGCTTCATCTCGATCGCGGTCGCCATCGGCATGTCCGTCTGGCGTGCCCGCGAGGCGAAGAACATCGAGACCTATGGGTCGGCCCGCTGGGCGACGCCAGTCGAGATCAAGGGCGCGGGGCTGCTGGGGTCGGACGGCGTCGTGCTCGGAAAGCTGGATCGCGAGTATCTCCGCCATGATGGTCCGGAGCATGTGCTTTGCTTCGCCCCCACGCGGTCCGGCAAGGGCGTGGGCCTCGTCGTCCCTTCGCTGCTGACCTGGCCGGGCGCCGCCATCGTCCATGACATCAAGGGCGAGAACTGGACGCTCACCGCCGGGTTCCGCGCCCAGCACGGCCGTGTGCTGCTGTTCGACCCGACCAATTCGGCGTCCGCCGCGTACAACCCGTTGCTTGAGGTTCGCCGCGGCGAGTGGGAAGTCCGCGATGTCCAGAACGTCGCCGACGTGCTGGTCGATCCGGAAGGCTCGCTTGAGCGCCGCAACCATTGGGAAAAGACCAGCCACTCGCTGCTGGTCGGTGCCATCCTGCATGTCCTCTATGCCGAGGCGGACAAGACCCTGGCCGGCGTCGCGGCCTTCCTCTCCGATCCCAGGCGCCCGATCGAAACGACGCTCCAGGCGATGATGACCACGCCCCACCTGGGCGACGCGGGAACCCATCCCGTGGTGGCATCCACGGCGCGGGAGCTTCTGAACAAGTCCGACAATGAACGGTCCGGCGTGTTGTCGACCGCCATGTCGTTCCTCGGCCTCTACCGCGACCCGGTCGTGGCGCAGGTCACGCGCCGTTGCGACTGGCGCATCTCCGACCTGATCGCAGACGATCGCCCCGCGACACTCTACCTCGTCGTGCCGCCGTCGGACATCAGCCGCACCAAGCCGCTGATCCGCCTGGTGCTGAACCAGATCGGCCGGCGGCTGACCGAAGACCTGCATGCCAAGAATCGCCGGCATCGCGTGCTGCTCATGCTCGACGAGTTTCCAGCACTCGGCCGCCTGGATTTCTTCGAGAGCGCGCTGGCGTTCATGGCCGGCTACGGCCTCAAGGCCTTCCTGATCGCCCAATCGCTGAACCAGATTGAGAAAGCCTACGGCGCCAACAATTCGATCCTCGACAACTGCCATGTCCGCGTCAGCTTCGCGACCAATGACGAGCGCACGGCCAAGCGCGTGTCGGACGCGCTCGGCACCGCCACCGAGATGAAGGCCATGAAGAACTATGCCGGGCATCGGCTTTCGCCCTGGCTCGGCCATCTGATGGTCTCGCGATCCGAGACCCCGCGGCCGTTGCTGACGCCCGGCGAGGTGATGCAGCTCCCGCCCGTCGACGAGATCGTCATGCTGGCGGGAACGCCGCCGATCCGGGCGAAGAAGGCTCGGTATTTCGAGGACAAGCGGCTGATCGAGCGCGTTCTGCCGCCGCCTACGCTTGCGAGCAAACCGGCACCATCCAAGCCCGATAATTGGTCCGCGCTCGCGCCCCAAAGGCCGTCCGCCGCGCTGCTCGCGGAGATCGCGAAAGCCGAGGACACCGCGAATGGTGGCGTGCGGCGTGAACCTGAACTTCCCGACCATGTGGCGATCGTGAGGGAGACGACGAGTGCCCCCGCGCATGAGGAATTCGCCGTCATCGACGATGAACCTGAAAACGCCGCGCGCCAGGCCCGAGTCCTCCGCCAGCAGATGCGTGGCCTCGCGCGACAGGCGTCGCTCGACCCGGCAGACGGGCTCGAACTGTGAAAGGCAGCCAATGCGCGACCGGATGAACGTCTATTTCCCGCCGGCTCTGTTGAAGCAGATCGCAGATCTTGCCGACCGCAAAGGTCTATCGCGCTCGGCTATCGTGGAGGCCGCCGTCGCGTCCTTCCTGTCGCCGGACGGCGCGGATCGGCGTGAAGCCGCCTTCACCCGCCGCCTCGACCGGCTGTCCCGCCAGGTGCAAAGGCTTGAGCGGAATGTCGGCATCTCGACCGAGACGCTGGCGCTGTTCGTGCGCTTCTGGCTGACCATCACGCCGCCCCTGCCAAGCGACGCGCATGCCGCCGCGCAGGTCAAGGGCCGCGAGCGCTATGAGGGGTTCATTGAGGCGCTCGGGCGGCGATTGCAGAAGGGACAAAGCCTGCTTCAGGAGATTCCCGAGGACGTTATCAACGTCGCGAGAGCAGAACCTGAGGATTCAGCACACGGACAATGAATTACACCGAGTGCGCCATCGGCCGTCAATCCAATGCTGTCCGTTGCAGCGCCCCTTCAAATCAGCAAAGATTGGCCGAAAGCGGAACAGCGGATTTCAGGGCGGCTGACTGGACATTGTGGACTCTCATCGGTCTGACACTGGTCGGCGGCCTCCGAGTATTTCCTGACATCTAGTGCCACATGCCTGCTTCACCACACGTTTTGCCCTGAAACCAATCAGACGTCTGGTGCCCGGCGTCGAGCTGCCGAGACAACTTGATCTACGGTAGGGTAGTGCGATCTCAGATTTAAGCTGCGGAAGACAGGGCAGTCTAAGACGTTCGCACACAGCCGCTATCATTGTGCGTCCATAATTCGTTTGCCGTGAGATGAGCCATTCCGTTGACATACGGTACAGCGTAAACATCCAAAACGAGCGGACGCAGAGCGCATCGTCAAAGACCACTATTTGCTTTGACCGCGCGGTGGTACGACTACCGGCATGGATTTGTCACTCCGCGGCGGCACAACCACCATGTCATCGCCCGTCGGCGGTGGCGGGACGATTGGTGTCTTTGATGCGACGACGTTTTCACTGAGCGCTTTGGCCGCGGCTTCGTGCTTGGCATCCATTTCGGCAAAAAATGTGATGAAGTGGCGAATGTCCGGGTCCGCGGTTCGGGCCGCCTCCTTGCGGAAAAGGCGCTGGTTCT
>CAIJTR010000161.1 GCA_903823665.1 uncultured Rhodospirillales bacterium | reverse complement strand
GTATAGGGCGACTGCCCTGCGAAGTTCGAATAACCCTTCAAACGGACGGCCTGTGCCTGAACTTTATAGAGCGCTTATCGTGGTCCTCGTGATGGGCCTCGCGAGCCAGTGGCTGGCTAGAGCGGCCTTGGTTCCTCACTTTCCGGGTACAAAAGCTGAAAAGTCAGGCACACCGCCTGATTTTTGGCGCGTATGGGCCATCATTACGCTGTTTGGATTCTTGGCGCACGACACATGGATATTTCTGGGTGCCACGTCGCTGTACCTCATCGCTATTCGCCGCCATGAGGGCTCCTCCATAGCTCTCTTTCTCGCGGTGATACTTATGATGCCGCCGGTCAGTCGCGATCTACCGACCTTCGGACTCGTGCAACACCTGTTGCCGTTAGACCTAGCAGCAGTCGCCGGGCTCCTCCTGCTGGGCCCGGATCTGCTTAAAAAAGACAAGACGCGCACGAAAGTCGCGCGCCCCTGGGTTCTGCTTTACGTGATATGGCTCGTTGTTTTGGCCTTCTTCGCAGCCAATTTCACGAGCTTCCTTCGCGATACTTCCGAAATTCTGCTCGCGGTCGCCCTCCCCTTCGAGGGGGCAAGGCGCTCCGTGCGCAACCCAGTTGATCTAAAAAGGATCTGCGAACTTTATTTGACAATGTGTCTGACGCTCGCCGTGCTGGCAACATTTGAACACGCACGTGCTTGGCTATTGTTTCACGAGGTCCCCGGAGCGTTGGGCTCCCCATTTGCGCTAGGCAACTATCTTGCGAGGGGGGGAGATCTACGCGCGGAAGTAACAACCGGCCAGCCGATCGTGCTTGGCTATGTCATCGCTATTGGGCTCGTCCTTGCTCAGTCCACAGAAATCTATCGGGGTAAGCTTACGTCTCGGAAGTTTGTCATTCTTATATTAATCGCCGGCCTTTATTCCAGTTTGAGCCGCGGCCCCTGGATCGGGGCCGCAGCAGGGATCTTTGCCTTTTCCTTGCTAGGAAAGCATGGCTTACGTCGTGGACTACAACTAGCGTCGGCTGGTGTAGCCGCGTTGATAGCGGCGCCATTCCTACCGGGCGGCCAGAAACTCCTGAACCTGCTCCCATTCATTGGAACTACAGAATCAGACACCGTCAGCTACCGCCAAGACCTTTTCCATGCCGTGACGCCGCTTTTGATCGATAGCCCAATATTTGGCATTCCCGACTACAACCATCGACCAGAACTACAGTTCCTGCGACAAGGTGAAGGCATCATCGACCTCGTAAATACCTATATTCAGGTAGGCGTGGCAAGCGGTTTCGTGGGCCTCTCGTTTTTCTTGCTGGCGCACGGCACCGTGATGATTGGGCTTTTGGAAATGGTGAGAAGACAGACAGACGAACATCAGGACTTACTCCGGGGGTTTCTCGCTGCCTATATCACAGCAATGGTAACCATTGCCACGACCTCCAACATTTCCTACATCCCCGTCATCTATTGGGCATTCCTTGGGGTTGGCAGCGCGCTAATTGGCTTGGACCGGGTAGCACGCGCTCGAGTGCCGGCAGCTCGGCCACGGGCTCATATTTCGCCTTGATCGCAAAGCCACAGAATGCGGAGGTACACTCAAGAGCTAAACATCCCACCTGGGCGCTTCCGCGGGCTTACAGTGGAGGTCAATCCGAGTAAAGATGTCCAGATATTCGAATCAATCTAATTCCAGGCGAACGATACACCGGACAAGGTTGGCGTCAGCAAACAAAGACGATTTGAATCTTCCATGCTCCGTCTACCGACCAACTCACTGCCGGCTAACATTCAATTAACTTCAGCAACACCGCAAGCCAAAAAACTCATGAAACGACAATATTACGGAGCGCTTGACGGATTGAGAGGCTTGGCCGCCATGCTTGTCGTCATTGTGCATACGCCAAACTACTGGGGCTTTGAGCTTCCACACGGATTCCTGGCAGTTGATTTATTCTTTTCCCTTAGCGGCTTTGTTCTTGCCAGCGCATATAAAAACAAACTTGAAACTGGTTCAATATCTATCAGGCGCTTTTTCGTAATAAGATTGATACGCCTTTACCCGGTTTTGCTTTTCGGAATGCTTGCATCCGGCGGCATCGCATTATCAGGAGTACTAATCCATCACAATCGCACCCTACAGATAGTATACGAATACATTTTCGCCACGCTGTTTGGCCTATTCTTGCTTCCCTATAAAATCAGCGACACAAATTCAATATTCCCACTAAATGGTGCAATATGGTCGCTTTTCTTTGAAATAATCGCCAACAACCTAGTTGCCATTGCAACGCCATTCATCTCAAAATTACTTACAGTAATTATATTAATATTTCTTGCTGTTTTCCTGTCATGGGCTTGCCTTTCCAATACAGGCATCAATTTTGGTGTAAATTGGGGTTGGATCTCGCTGGCAGGCGGACTAGCCCGCGCTACCTACGGGATGCTTGCAGGCGCATCGATATATGTGATCCATAAAAAGTTTAAAGTTCCAAAACTATTTTCGTCGGCTTTATTCCCGATTGCAGCGGCACTGCTTGTTGCCGTGTGTGCATCCCCCGAATTTACTGTTGGCTTTGAATATTTCTTCCAAATTTTCGCCGTCGTTATAATTATGCCATCAATTGTAATGATTGCGGCATGCGCCAACACTGAAAGACTTCGCCATTTAATGGAATTTTCAGGGGCAATAAGTTATCCCTTGTATGTCTTCCATGGAATTATCATTCACCTTTTTGAATCAATACGAGGGAGGAATACTACTTCAAGTTACCCGGCGACGGGCCTCCTCCTCCTACTGGCTTCCATATCACTTGCTTATCTTGTTGACCGCTTCTATGACATACCAGTGCGCGGTAAGCTTCGCAAGTTGCTTCTCGACAAAAAGGTCACAGCAACAAGTCAATTCTCCGCAATAAAGCTGTAAGTGGGGATCCTGCTCCACTACTGTCCGGTTAAAACATGATGGTCGAGCCCTGATGCCTTGCGGCACAAG
>CAIJTR010000160.1 GCA_903823665.1 uncultured Rhodospirillales bacterium | reverse complement strand
GTCAAATTTAGTCTCTTCTCTCTCTCCTCCTTTCCAACATCTTTTGCACAGGACTATATCCTATTGGTGTTGCAATAAGTTATGCTGTAAGTAATAATGACAACTAGCAAATTAGAATTGCAATACAGAGGGGATCAGTTATTCGCACTGAAACAGCGGAAAATGTTGAAAATGTGGCTATATGGCGGACGGGGAATTCGCTGATCAAGATGCCGTCGGACACATTCTCGGCAATGTCGGCCAGGGTCTCGTCGTCATGGCTGGCCCTAGCGATGTCGAGATGGGCGAAGCGGGCGAGCAAAGCGCGGCGGTTGGGATTGCGGTATTTGGCGCGCTGTTCGAGCATCTGGGCGATGCGGGCGTCGATTTGTTCTTCGGTGAGCCCGCCTTTGCGGCGCATTTTGCGGTAGTTCTCAACGTCGGCGTATTGGCCGACGCCGGGGGAGTGGTCCATGAAGCTGACCATTTGCACGCGCTTGTGGTCGGCGACGGGATCGACGAGTTCGAGCACGTCGGTCGCTGGCATTTCGCAGCGCAGATGGAGGAAGTGCTCGCTTTTCAGCAGGCCGGTGTCGGCGAGGGCGTCGAGGTCGGCGACACCGTCCTGGAAGGTTTTGATGCGTTCTTTGTCGAAGCCGAGATCGCCGAGACACAGCGCGTCCAGCACCGTCGTCACCCCGGCGGCGGCGGTTTGCGCGTCGTGGCTGAGCATGGCCGAGCGCGATGGCCAGCGGGCGTTGATGCGGGGTTGGACCTGACGTTCGAGGTTGTCGGTGTGGACATCGACGACGCCGGGCATGAGGTAGTCGCCGTCCAGATCAAGTGCGCCCGCGGCGTGCGAGCGGGTTTTGCTCACATCGGTGATGACGCCGTCCCGCACCACGATGGTGCCCTCGACGAGCTCGTTGGGAAGGATGAGAATGGCGTTGGTGTAAATCGTCTCGGTCATGCGGCGTCCTGCAATGGCAATACTTCGATCAGGCGGTCGGCGACGGCGGAGCGGACCTCGACGTCATGGAAGATGCCGACGATGGCGGTGCCAGCGCGTTTCGCCTCCAGGATCATGTCGATCACGATATCGCGGTTGGCGTTGTCCAGGCTTGCGGTCGGTTCGTCCAGTAGCAGGATGGGATGGCTGCCCATAAATCCGCGCGCGAGGTTGATGCGCTGCTGCTCGCCGCCGGAGAAGGTGGCGGGGGGCAGGCCGTGCAGGCGGGGCGGGATGTGGAGCCTTGTGAGCCATGCCTCGGCTCTGCTATGACTTTCGTCCTGTGTCAGTCCACGCGATGCGTCGGCGACGATAGTGAGGGCGGAGACGCGGGGCACGACGCGGAGGAACTGGCTGACATAGCCGAGGGTTTCTTCCCGCACTTCCACCACCTTGCGCGGTGAGGCGCTGGCGATGTCCACCATCTCGCGGCGGTGGCGCACGCGGATGGTGCCGGAGCCTGCGCGGTAATTGCCGTAGAGGCTGCGGAGCAGGGTGGATTTGCCGGCACCGGACGGTCCGGCCAGCGCCACGCATTCGCCGGCATGAACCTGCATGTCGATGCCGTCGAGCACGTCGATGCGGACGCCGCCTTGGAGGTGGAGCAGGAAGTGCTTGGTGAGGCCTTGGGTTTCGAGCATCAGGGTCATGCGGAGAGCACCGATGAGACGAGGAGTTGGGTGTAGGGGTGCTGCGGGTCGTCCAGCACTTGATCGGTGAGGCCGGCTTCGACGACCACGCCGCGCTGCATGACCATGATGCGGTGGGCGAGCAGGCGGGCGACGGCGAGATCGTGGGTGACGAGGACGGCTGCGATGTTGAGCCGCTTCACGAGGCTGCGGATGAGATCGAGCAGGCGGGCCTGCACGCTGACATCGAGGCCGCCGGTGGGTTCGTCCATGAACACAAGGCGGGGGTGGGTGACGAGGGTGCGGGCGATTTGCAGGCGTTGCAGCATGCCGCCGGAGAAGGTGCTGGGACGGTGATCGACACGGCTGGCATCGATTTCGACCTGTTCGAGCCACGCGATGGCCTCGGCGCGGATGTTTCCGTAATGGCGGTTGCCCTGCGCCATCAGCCGTTCGCCGACATTGCCGCCCGCGGTGACGCCCATGCGGAGATTGTCGCGCGGGTTTTGGTGGACGAAGCCCCAGTCGGACCGGTGCAGCGCGCGCAGGGCGGGGGCGGGCATGGCGTGGACGTCGATGAGTTTGCCGTCTGGGTCACGATACCAGACGACGCCGCTGTCGGGTTTCATGCGGCCGGAGAGGACGTTGAGCAGCGTGGTTTTGCCGGACCCGGATTCGCCGACGATGGCGAGCAGTTCGCCAGGCCAGAGATCGGCATCGACATTCACCAAAGCGGGGATGTTGCCGAAGTGCAGTGAGAGGCCGCGGGCGGAGAGGAGGGTTTCGTCGGTCATGCCGCTTGCTCCCCGATTTCGCCAGCTTCCCTTCGGCCCTCGCAGAAATCGGTGTCGGAGCAGACATAGAGCCTGCCGCCGCGATCATCGGTGACGACTTCGTCGAGGTAGCTGTCCTTCGAGCCGCAGAGGCCGCAGGTATGCGGGGCGCGGGTGGCGCGGAAGGGGTGGTCGTCGAAATCGAGGCTCACGACGGGCGTGTAGGGTGGGACTGCGTAGATGCGCTTTTCGCGGCCGGCACCGAAGAGTTGGAGAGCTGGCATCATATGCATCTTGGGATTGTCGAAGGCGGGGATGGGCGAGGGGGACATGAGGTAACGGCCGGCGACCATGACCGGATAGTCGTAGCTGATCGAGACATGGCCGAAGCGGGTGATGTCCTCATAGAGCTTCACATGCATCAGGCCGTATTCGGCGAGGCCGTGCATGCGGGTGGTCTCGGCGCGCTCCGGCTCCAGCTTGGCCAGCGGCTCGGGCATCGGCACCTGATAGACGAGGATCTGGTTTTCGGTCAGCGGCACTTCCGGGATGCGGTGGCGGGTTTGGATCACCGTCGCCGCCTCGGTGTGGGTGGTGGTGGCGACGCCTGCCGTGCGGGCGAAGAAGCGGCGGATGCTGACGGCGTTGGTGGTGTCGTCGGCCCCCTGGTCGATGACCTTCAGCGTGTCGTTCGGCCCCAGAATGGCGGCGGTGACCTGAATGCCGCCGGTGCCCCAACAATAGGGCAGCGGCATTTCGCGCGAGCCGAACGGAATTTGGTGGCCGGGGATGGCGACGGCCTTGAGGATCGCCCTCCGGATCATCCGCTTCGTTTGTTCATCGAGATAGGCGAAGTTGTAGCCGCTCATTCTGCAGCCTCCTTGATGGCTTCGGCGCGCATCCGGCGGATGGTTTCCAGTTCGCTCTGGAAATCGACGTAATGCGGCAGCTTGAGATGTTCGACGAAGCCGGTGGCCTCGATGTTGTCGCAATGGGAGATGACGAATTCTTGACTCTGGCCAGGGGCGGTGGCCGATTCGCCGAGTTCCTCGGCACGCAATGCCCGGTCCACCAGCGACATCGCCATCGCCTTGCGCTCGGCATGGCCAAACACGAGGCCGTAGCCGCGGGTGAATTGCGGCGGCTGGGTTTTCGAGCCTTTGAACTGGTTGACCATCTGGCACTCGGTCAGCGTGATGTCGCCAATGTCGATGGCGAAACCGAGTTCGGGGGGCGTGATCTCGATGGCGACTTCACCGACGCGAAGTTCGCCCACGAACGGGTGCGAACCGCCCCAGCCGCGCTGGGTGGAGTAGCCCATGGCAAGCAGGAAGCCTTCATCGCCGCGGGCGAGGGATTGCAGGCGCAGGTCGCGGGAGGCGGGGAAGGAGAGCGGTTCGCGGGTGATGTCGCCGGGCTCGCCGGTGGTGTCAGCATCCGCTTCCATCAGGCCCTCATGGCCGAGAATGTCATGGATGCGGGGCATGGCGGCGGTATCGGCTTCTTCCTCGGCGGCGGGGGGGGGCTCGAAACCGGCGGCGCGGGCGAAGTCGATCAGGCGGTGGGTGTAGTCATAGGTGGGGCCGAGGATTTGACCGCCGGGCATGTCTTTGAACACCGCCGAGATGCGGCGGCGGACGGACATTTCGGCGGTGTCCACCGGGGAGCTGGCGGCGAAGCGGGGGAGGGTGGTGCGGAAGGCGCGCAGCAGGAAGGCGGCTTCGATCAGATCGCCCTGCGCCTGCTTGATGGCGAGGGCTGCGAGGTCCGGCGCGTAGAGCGAGCCTTCGGCCATCACGCGATCGACACTACGGCCCAGCTGTTCCTGGATTTGCGCTGTGGTCAGCTCGGGCACGGAAATGTCACCCCGGCGATCCTCGGCGAGCCAGGCATGGGCGTTGTCGATGGCGCGCTCGCCACCTTTGACGGCGACATAGGCCATTAGGTGAGCCCTCCCATTCTTGCGATCAGAGTGATGGCGAGGCTGCGCGGGAGTGCGATGAGCTGCGATCCGGCGCAGAGGATGAGATCGACGCCGCGCGGGGCGAGGCCGTGATTGGCGGACCATTGCGCCACGAAATCATCCGGCAGGCCTGCGATGCGCATGGTGGTGGGCGCTTTCAGGCCGGGGCCAGCGATCTGGTAGGTGGTGCCAGCGTTGACATCGGCCACTTGCAGGATAATTGTCCCAGAATGCTCGGGCGCGTCATCGGTGCCTTGG
>CAIJTR010000159.1 GCA_903823665.1 uncultured Rhodospirillales bacterium | reverse complement strand
TCTGCGTGCCGCCCGACGTGCGATAGGCGTGGCCCACCGTGTCGAAGATGATCTGATCCGTCATTGCGAGCCCCAGCTTGGGGGCGTGGCAATCCAGAGCCGCAAGACGAGCTCTACCGTGCTACCCATGCCGCTTGGCTGCTTCCTCAACCAGCGACAAATCCGAATACTTCGCAACGTCGATATCTGCCTTCAGGAACCCAAGCTCCTTCTGCACCACCAGATTGGCCTGCAACGCCTTCACATTCGGCATCGCGTCCGGGCTGTGGAAGTAATCATCGCCGGTGAACAGCCAGTCAGCGAAGTTGGCCACCGGCTGCTTCGTCACCTTCGACACCAGCGCAAGCGCCTCGGGGCGGTTGGCGGGGTCGAGCAGCCAGCGCGTGCCGGTCTGCACATCCTCAAAGAAATCCACGAACGCCGCACGGTTCTTGGCAATCACCGGGGCGCGCGCCGCCATCAGCGTTGTCTGTGCCACCCCCATCGCGTCGGCAATCGTGAACAAGCTACGCACCCGCCCGGCCTTCACCTCGGTCAGCGAGAACGGGGCCACCATGCCCGCCATATCCACCTTCTGCTCACCCAGCATCGCGGCCATGTTCGGGAACTCAACCTCGATCACCTTGTAGTCGCGCTTGTCCTCCAGCCCGTGCTTGCGCAGCATTTCGCGCATGGCCATGTCGATGGCACCGCCAAGGCCGTTGGTGGCGATGGTCTTGCCCTTCAAATCCTCAACCGTTTTGATGCCGCTGTCCGCGCGCACCACATACTGGCTCGAATAAAACCCAGTCACGCCGTCCTGATACAGATCGCCCACCACCCGAATATCGGCCATGTGCGCATTCTGGATCGCCAGCCCGAACGATGAGAACGCAAGTGCTGCGATCTCCAGCTCACCCGCCGCCAGTGCGGTGATCTGCGGCGCGCTGCCTTTGAAGTAATAGCCCTCCGCCGTGTAGCTGCGGCCGTAATGCTTCAAAATGCCGGTATTGGCGAAGATCAGCGGCAGAAACTGCGCCGGCGTGATCGCCCAGCCAAACCGGATCACCAAAGGTGCGGCCTGCGCACGGGCAACAGCCGGCAACGAAAGAGCGCCGATCCCGGCGAGCAGATGGCGACGACGCATGGAGAGCCCCCCTAATTTATCGTTTGATCTCAGCGTTACCATATCGCGGCGACCGCTCCAATGCCCGCCACACGCATTCCGGCGTCGCAGGCATGTCGAGGTGGTCGATATCCAGCGCGTCCGCCACCGCCCCCATCACCACGGCCAGCGCGCCCACACACCCGGCCTCCCCCGCACCCTTCGCCCCCAGCGGATTGTTCGCCGTCGGCACCGGGTTGCTGATGATCGGCATGGACGGCAAATCAGCTGCGCGCGGCATCAGATAATCCATGAACGAGCCGGTGATCATCTGGCCGTCCTCGTCGTAGAGAATTTGCTCGCCCAGCGCCTGCCCGGCCCCTTGCGCGATGCCACCATGCATCTGCCCCTTCACCAGCAGCGGATTGATGACGGTGCCCACGTCGTCTGAGGCGGTGTAGCTCACAATCTCCACCACCCCCGTCTCCGGGTCGATCTCCACCTCGCAGATATGCGTCCCATTCGGGAACGTCGCATCATCGGCCGTCATCACCACGGCGGCGGACAGGCCCATCTCACTGCCCCGATCCAGCTTGCCAAGCTGGAAGCTGGCGCGCGCCACCTCCTCGATCCGCACCTGCCGATCCGTCCCGGCCACATGAAACGCGCCATCGTGGAACTCGATATCAGCCACCGCCGCCTCCAGCAGATGCGCTGCAATCTCGCTGCCGCGCGCGATGATCTTCTCCGCCCCCCGGTTCAGCGCCGTGCCCACCGCAATGATCGAGCGCGAGCCGAACGTGCCGCGCCCATGCGCCACCTGATCGGTGTCCCCGCTCACCACCCGCACGCGGCTGGGCTCCACGCCCAGCATGGAATGAATGATCTGCGGAAACGCCGTCTCATGCCCTTGGCCGTGATTGTGCGACCCCAGCAGCAGCGTCACGTCACCCGATGTGTCAAAGCGGATTTCCGCCCCTTCCTCATTCGGCGCACGCGCCGGACCACCGGCAATCTCGATGGCATTCACCAAGCAAATACCGCGCAGCTTCCCCTGCGCACGCGATGCCTCAGCGCGATCAGCAAAGCCATCCCAGTCGGCGCCTTGCAAAGCCAAATCCATCGACCGCTCGAACTCACCGCAATCATAGGTGAACACCAGCCCGGTCTTGAACGGCATCGCGGCAGAAGGGATCAGATTGCGCCGACGCAACTCCACCCGGTCAATCCCCATCTCCCGCGCCGCCACATCAATCACCCGCTCCAGCGCATACGTCGCCTCCGGACGCCCAGCGCCACGATAAGGTGCCGTCGGCTGCGTGTTGGTGAACGCACCGCGCACCCGCACATGGATATGCGGCGTGCGATACATCCCAGCCAACCCGCCCAGATTATTCGTCGAGGAATGCGGCGTGTTGAAGCCGAGATATGCGCCCAGATTCGACACGGTGCGAATGCGCAAAGCCAGGAACTCGCCCTCCGCCGAAAGTGCCAGTTCCACCTCGCTGTCATTGTCGCGCGCGTGATAATCCGAAAGAAAGCTCTCGCCACGCCCCGCCGTCCAGCGCACCGGCCGACCCACCACCCGCGCCGCCCACAGCACCAGCGCGTGCTCCGGATACGGGCTGCCCTTCATGCCGAACCCGCCGCCCATATCCGGCGAATTCAGCCGCATCTTACGTGCCGGAATGTGAAACACCGTCTCGCACAGCTCACTGCGGATCTTGTGCGGCATCTGCACACCCGCATGCAGCGTGTAGCGCTGGTCGATCGGGTCGAACACGCCGATCGCGTTGCGCGTCTCCATGCTGTTGGCCGAAACCCGCGTGATCCGAAACGGCAGCCGCGTCACATGCGCCGCCCGCGCGAACGCCCCCTCCGTCGCCGCCTGATCGCCCAGCTGGAACTCAAAGCACAGATTGTCCTGGGTCAGCCCCGGCCACACCAGCGGCGCATCCGGCTGCAAGGCGGCCGAGGCCCCCGTCACCGCAGGGCGCGGCGAATAGCTGACATCGACCAACTCCGCCGCGTCCTGCGCCTGCGCTGCCGTCTCAGCGATCACAATCGCCACCGCATCGCCCACGAACCGCACCGCATCGACCGCCAGCGGCAGATAAGGCGGCCGCGGCATCGGGCTGCCATCGGGACGATTTCGCGCGACACTGCTGCGCAGACTGCCCAAACCGTCCGCCTGCAGATCGACCCCAGTCAGAACCGCAAGCACGCCCGGTGCTGCGCGCGCGGCTGTCACGTCAATACCGTCAATGGCGGCGGCGGCGTAAGGCGAGCGCACCACAATCATCTGCGCCATGCCGGGCAGCCTGAAGTCCGCAACGTAACGGCCGGCCCCGCGCAGGAAGCGAGCGTCCTCAACGCGGCGGGTGGATGCACCTATTCCAACGCCAGCATCGCTGTCGTCCGTTATCGTATCCATTCCCAGGCCCTACTCCACATCAGCGATCTCATCTGATGTGGAGTAACACCCAGCTTCGCAAGTCCCAAACTGCTTCGCCCACTCAGGAGCGACGAATAGCACCGCGGTGCGAGGTTGGACGCGACAGGTAAAGCGAGCCAAGCAGGCCAAGGCCCGCCATCATCATCGCCCAGCTCGCAGGCTCAGCAATTTCGACATTGTCGATGGCGACCGAAACGGGAGCCGAGCTTGGGCCGTGGCCGTTATAAAGCAGATAATTGTAGTTTGTGCTGACGATGTCGATCTCGTTGAACGAAACGCCGCTGAACGAGGCAACACCTTCCTCAAACTCATGCCCAGCCTGAATGGTCGTGTCATAAAGCGAGGTGCCAACCAGCACGCCGTTCAGATACGCGTTCAGGATCAGGCTGGTCGACGGCGCGATATCGGCGCTGCCGCCGAACGCAGCGCTGGATGGGAAGCGCAGGCCGAAATTGAACTGAATGCCGGTCTCAGCCGCGGACAACGTGATCTTCAACGGATCATTGCCGAAATCAAGCAGCATGTTGCCGCTGAACGACGCAAAGTTGAAACGGACCGTGTTGTTGGCCAACGGATCCAGTTCCTGATTGGAGCGCACCACATAGCCGTACGGGTCGGTATACGGCAGCGGCGAGGTGGTCAGCACCCCGTTGGTGCCCGGATCGGTATACGTCACCGTCAGCCCACCATTGGTGGTGACCAGCGGCACCGCCTGCGAAGCGGTGGGCGCCGCACCACGTGGATTGGTGGCGATCAGCGGGCTCGAATAAGGCGCGTTGTTGGAAAGCTCGTCGAAATTCTCAACGTAATCGGCCCACGCCGGCCGAGCCTGCGACAACGACACCGCGAGCACGGCAAGTGGCAGATATTTAAGAGAGATTGGCATGCAGAACAGCTCCAGCAGGATCGGATTTGAACAGGCCAAAATAGACCACGGACACATCACTTCGATTTACACACGGCAATGGAACTTACGCCAAATCACGGTTTTGTTATGATAGGCGAACTATCCTATTTCGTTCCGAACAGCCGGTCACCCGCGTCGCCCAAACCGGGCCGGATATAGCCGTGCTCATCCAACTCACGGTCTATCGAGGCGGTGAACACCGGCACATCCGGGTGCGCCTCGGTGAACACCCGCAACCCCTCCGGTGCCGCCAGCAGGCACGCCAGACTGATCTGCGAAGCCCCCGCATGCTTCACCCGGTCCACCGCCGCCGCCGCCGAATGCCCCGTCGCCAGCATCGGGTCGAGCACGATCACGATGCGCTCGGCCACGTCCTCGGGCAGCTTTACGTAATACTCCACCGGCTCCAGCGTGTGCGGATCACGATACAGCCCCACATGGCCAATCCGCGCCGACGGCACCAGCTCCACCATCCCCTCCAGCAGACCGTTGCCCGCCCGCAAAATCGAGACAAAGCACAGCTTCTTGCCCGCCAGCCTCGGCGCCTGCATCGTCTCCAGCGGCGTCTCGATCTCCACCATCTCCAGCGGCAGATTGCGCATCACCTCATAGCCAATCAGCAAACTCGCCTCGCGCACCAGCCGTCGGAAATTCGCGGTCGAGGTCGAAGCCCGCCGCATCAACGTCAGCTTGTGCTGCACCAGCGGATGGCTGACCACGACAACGCTCGGATATTCAATCATGCAGACGCACCCGTCATCTCTCTCATTTTAAACGTCGTCATTGCGAGCCCCCACTTGGGGGCGTGGCAATCCAGAGCAACGCCCCCAGTCTTTGCCTCACGACTCTGGATTGCCACGTCGCAAGCGCTCCTCGCAACGACGACGCCCTCAAAAAACCGTCCCATCACTCACAACGGTCAACGGCGGCGGCCCGCCCGGCCTGCGAACCGCAGCAATCTTCCGCCCCGCCGCCCAGCTGCCGCCTTCCAGAATGCACGCCAGCGGCAAATCCTCCGCCGTCCGGCCCAGCAACGCCCGCACCGGATGCGCCAAGCCATCGAGCAGCGCCACCGTCAGCGCCCGCCATTCCACCACCAGCTCATCCCACACCTGATGCACCCGCCCCGCCTGCGCCGGATCACGCAGCGCGATCACACCCAAGTCGAGAAACAATCCGCCATTGCGATATTCCGGAAGTCCCGTGAGCGCATCAAGCTCGGACACGCGCAGCCCCGCATCCTCCAGCACCTCCACCAGCGAATAGCTCAGCCATTGCGACAGCTTGTGAAACGGAATGAGCCCGGTCGTGGCGTCACCGGTCACAATCGCCGAATGCCGCCACACATCGCCCAGGCTTTGCCCGTCCAGCATCAGCCGGTCCGGCCAGATCGAGCCCAAGCCATCCAGCACACTTGCCAAAATCGCCGCCGCCGGAACGGCACCGCCCTGCGCCTGTGCCATCAGCCAATCCGCCAACTTGCCGATCCGGCCGGGCGTGTTGAACAGATCAGCCCGCCGCGCCAACGCCTCCCCCAGACTGCGCAACAGCCGAGCCCGCCCGTCCAGCCCCGCCAACGGATTGTCCGCCGTCACCTGAAACGCCACCGCCAGATCATCCGCCGTGATCGCCGCAAGCTTCGCCGCATCACAGCGCAACGGGTTCGCCGGATCAGACGAAAACAGCCCAGCGGCAAAGGCGTGCAAGCTCGCCACCGCCAGCCCCTCAGACCGCGCCACCACATCGCCCGTCCCAGGCTCCACATACCGCCATGCAGCGCCTGCCCCCGCATCGAGCAACACGCTGATCACGCAGAGATCAAACCGGATGCGCGCCATCTCCGCCGCATCCACGCGCAACGCCTGCGCAAGCGCCCCCCACCGATCCCGCCCACCGGCTGCAAAATGCCGCCAGCGCGCATGATAAGGAATTTTCAGGTCCGGGTAATTGTCTCTCATCACCCCCGCCACATACGCGCTGCATTCAGGCAGCCGCGCGAGATCAACAGTGAAATGCGCAAGCAGCCCAGCCTCGCCCAGGGCCAGAATGGCATGGCTGCGCTGTCGGATCGTGGCCGGATCACGTAAAATGGCGATGGGATCAGTCACGGGTCAGTCCTGCAACCCCCGGCCTTTGATCTTCGCCAACTCTGCCGCATCCGGCAGTGCCAGGGTGAAATAGCCAGCAGCCTTCTTGGCATCCATCTCCACACTCGCATCCGCCGGGATCAATTCCTCAGGGATCGGCACCCGCTCCACCACCTCAATCCCGCTGGACACAATCGGCTCGTATTTCAGGTTGCTCATCGACACCAGGCGATCAATCCGGGTCAGCCCCAGCCAGTGCAACGTGTCCGGCATCAACTCCTGAAACCGCATGTCCGGCACGCCCGCGATACACTCCGTCCGCTGGAAATAGCTGTCCGCCCGATCGCCACCCTCCTGGCGTTTCCTGGCGTTATAGACGAGGAACTTCGTCACCTCACCCAGCGCGCGGCCTTCCTTGCGGTTGTAGATCACCACCCCCACGCCGCCCTGCTGCGCGGTTCCGATGCACACCTCAATGCCATGCGCCAGATACGGCCGGCAGGTGCAAATATCCGAGCCAAACACGTCCGAGCCATTGCATTCATCGTGAACACGACACGCAATCTTCGTCTCAGCACGTCCCAGCTTGTCCGCATCGCCAAACAAGTAAACCGTCTGCCCACCAATCGGCGGCAAGAACACTTCCAAATCGCGCCGCGTCACCAGTTCCGGGAACATGCCGCCGGTCTGCTCGAACAGATTGCGCCGCAGATCAGGCTCCGAAATGTCAAACCGCTTGGCCACACCCGGCAGCCACCACACCGGCTCAATGGCAATCTTGGTGACGCGCACATCACCATTGGCCAGCAGCACCTCACCATCCGGCACCAGCCGCCCCTGTTTGATCGCGTCCACCAGCTCCGGCATGTTGATATGCGCCCGCGTGATCGCAACGGTCGGCCGAATATCCCGCCCCGCTTCGATTTCAGAGGCGAACACCTCCGATGTCATATGCCCCCACGGGTCCATCGACACGATCTTCTCGGTGCCGAACCAGCTCGGATGCGGACCAATATTGGCGGCGGGCCGCGTGTTGGTCAGATCCGGCCGATGCTGCGGATCAAGCTGGCCAGACGCCACCGCCAGCGCCCGATACAGCGAATACGCCCCCGAATGCGTCCCAATCACGTTGCGCTGCGACGCATCGGTGACAGTCGCCACCACCGGCTGACGCACCAGCGGGTCCTCCGCCCCCCACTCAATGCGCGCATGCTTCGCCCGGTTCGGATGCGAGGTCAGCACAATCGGTGCCCGCGCCGGATAACGCCGGGCCGACTTTGCCGCAGGTTCGTCAGACATCAGGCTCATGCACTGGCCTCTAAGCTGCTGATCAGTCGAATGATCGAAGCCCAAAGGCTAGGGGCAAGGCCGGGCCGCGGTCAAACGGAATGCGTGACCCGCCGCTGCCCCAAGCCGAACGCCAGCGACGCGCCCAGCACATGCGCGCACGCAACGCCCAGCAGCGTGAACGTGAAGGCGTGCGTGATCGAGGCCACATCGCTCCGCCCCGCCAGCAGCACAAAGAACAGCCCACCCAGCAACGCCACGCCCAGCGCCGCACTCACCTGCAAGGTCGAGTTCACCACACCGCCCACCAGCCCCGCCCGCTGCGGCGCCACCCGCTCCACAATCACCCGCACCATCGTGGGAAATGACATCCCCATCCCCAGGCCAATCAACGCCAGGGCCGGGATCATCAGCGCCCACGGCGGCACATGCCCGGTCGGGAACCACGCCGTGATCGCCGCCAGACACAACAACCCAGTCGCGGAGAACGAGAACCCAAGCGACGGCGCATACCGCCCCATCCAGCGCCCCAGCACCGGGCTCGCCGTCGAGCCGGTCAGCAGACCCGCCGAGAACGGCACGATCGCCATCCCCGCCTGAAATGCCGAAAAGCCCAGCCCGTCCTGCAAATAGATCGAATACGTCAGGAAGAACGCCGCCATGGCGTAAAGCGTGAGGATGGAGCCCAGGCCGCGCAGCAGCCCCGGCGTCTCGAACACCTCAATCGCCACCAGCGGATCACCGCCGCGCGCCGCCAACCGAATTTCATAGCGCCGGAACGCCTCCGCCAGGAACGGGGCCGCCACCAGCATGATGATCGACCACAGCGGCCAACCCTGCTCACGCCCCTCCACCAGCGGCACCACCAAGGCCGACAACGCAAGGCTCGACAGTGCCACGCCGCCCCAATCCAGCGTCGGCCGGCTCGCACTCCGCGTCTCCTTCAACAGCGGAATAGCCGCAACCACCGCCAGCACCGCCACCGGCAGATTGATCAGGAACACCAACCGCCAGCCCAGCCCACCAATATCCGCCGCCACCAGAAACCCGCCCAACATCTGCCCGATGGCCGATGACAGCCCCAGCACCACGCCATAAATGCTCAACGCCCGCCCCCGCTCATGCGGCGGGAACAGCGCATGCACCGACGCCAGCGCCTGCGGGGCCATCAACGCCGCCGTGAACGCCTGCAACAGCCGCGCAAGGATCAGCGACAACGGCGACCACGCCAGCCCGCACAGCCCCGAGGCCAGCGCAAACCCGGTCAGCCCCACCAGAAAGATCGTCTTGCGCCCGTAAATATCGCCAAGCCTGCCGCCGGTGATCAGAAACACCGCATACACCACCGCATAGCCGGAGATCACCAGCTGCACGTCCGCCGCCGACGCCTGCAGCCCGGTCGTGATTGCGGGCAGCGCCACGTTGCAGATGAAGAAATCCAACGGGGCCAAAAACGCCCCCACCAGCAGCACCGCCAACGCCGCCCACCGGTTCGGGTCGAGCGCATCTGCCGCAGCCGGGGCCTTGATGGTCGCAGTCTCGGTCATGCTCACGCTCCGGCATCGGCGGGAACGACGCCAATGTCGTTCGCAATTGCAACACAGATGGCGCGATGCGGCCCCGCCGTCACCCCCCGATTGCGGCCGTCACGTGCATTTCACTCATGCGCGCGAAGTTGGGAGTGCGCTAAACCTTCTCACATGCCGGCTTGGCCGCCGCCCGCGCCGCCGCCTTCTCCTCGTCCGACCACACCTTCCGCTCACGCACCACCGGGGCCTTCACCTGCTTCACCGGCCCGCCGCCCAACACCGGGGCCCGCATCGTCGAATGCCGCGCCGCCTCCGAATGCCATTGATGCTCGGTATGAACCCGCAGCGCCTGCCCAATCTCGCGCTCCACATCGCGCAGCCACGCCCGCTGCTCGGCGTCGCACAGCGTGATCGCAGACCCGCTCCGCCCCGCCCGCCCGGTCCGCCCGATGCGATGCACATAACTCTCCGCCAGCGCCGGCAGATCATGGTTGAACACATGCGTCACCGTCTCGACATCAATGCCGCGCGCCGCGATGTCGGTCGCCACCAGCACCTGCACATCGCCCGCGCGAAACGCATCCAGCGCCCGCTCGCGTTGCCCCTGAGACTTGTTGCCATGCAGCGCCTCCGCTGAAATCCCCGCCTCGGTGATGAACGCGCACACCTCATTGGCAATGTTCTTCTGCAGCGTGAACACCACCGCCTGCCCAATCCCCGGCCCCTGCAACAGCGCCAGCAGCGCCGCCTTTTTGTCCGCCGCGTCCATGAACATCACCGACTGCTCAATGCGCGAAACCGTGGTGGACGGCGGCGAAATCTCCACCCGCGCCGGATCGCGCAACAAACTATCCGCAAGTGCGGCAATGGATTTCGGCATCGTCGCCGAGAACAGCAGAGTGTGCCGATCCCGCGGCAGTGTCGCCACAATCCGCTCGATCGGCTTGGCAAACCCCATATCGAGCATCTGATCGGCCTCATCGAGCACCAGCGCCTCAAGCTGTGACAAATCGCACAGCCCCTGCCCGATCAAATCGAGCAACCGCCCCGGTGCCGCCACAATGACATCCACGCCCGCCTTGAGGGCTGCCACCTGATGAAACTGGCTCACCCCGCCAAAGATGGTCGCAACCTTGAACGGCAAATGCCGCCCAAAACTCTCAAACCCCTCGGCAATCTGCGAAACCAGCTCCCGCGTCGGCGCCAACACCAACACCCGAGCCCCCTTCTTCGGAGCCGCCCTGCGATCTGCCGCCAGCCGATGCAACAACGGCAAAGCAAACGCCGCCGTCTTCCCCGTCCCCGTCTGCGCCATCCCCAACACATCCCGCCCCGCCAGCAAATACGGGATCGACTGCGCCTGGATCGGAGTAGGCGTCACATACCCCGCCTCCCCCAACGCCTGAAGCAGCTGCGGGGCAAGGCCGAGATCAGAAAATGTGCAAGACATAACAAACCGCGCCTCCGGCGCTGATTAAACGGCGCCGGGTTTGGCTACGATGTTTGGATTTGGGTGCGGTGTAGAAGCGATGCTGCACTGCGTCAATTTAAATGGAGCACCCAAACCGTAGGATGGGTGAAGCCCTCGCGGAACCCATCAACTCGATTTGGAATTGATGGGTTCCGCAATCGCTCGGCCCATCGTACACTTACTCGCCACGGGTGCCAGCGATGATACCCGGATCCCATTTAGGCTTTGGATTGAAATACAATCAATTTTATCGAATCTGAGGTGTAAAGATGTCAGAGCCAGAGAAGTGGCCGAGCGCCGACCGTGAAACGATAGTTGCACACAATTTGGCTGTTACAGAAGCAATCAAGCAGTATTGTACCTATCCCAAACCTCAGCAGTTTGCCGTCATGGTCAATGGGCCGTGGGGAAGCGGCAAAACGCATCTTGTAAACTCCCTCTTAACCGAGCTTGTCCAAATTGACGTTCAGGGCAAAGAAAGGAAGCCAATCTACATCAGCCTTTACGGGATTGCGGATGTTGCTGCGATCGACGAGCAGATACATCAGCAGCTTCACCCTATTCTGGCCCATCGTTACACACGTATCGCGGGGATCGTATTTAAGGGGCTGTTAAAGACTGCCATCAAGGTGGACTTTGATAAGCTGCATGATACCATCACGGTCAATTCGCAAATACCAGACCTGAACTTAGCAGATTTCGTCTCAGGCGCACCCGGGCGCATATTAATTTTTGACGATTTCGAACGCGCGGTCATGCCTCCTGTAGCTGTGTTAGCCTATATCAACCAATTGGTCGAACATGATGATTGTAAAGTCATCATCTTGGCAAACGAGTCTGAAATCCACGGGATCGGAACAGCGGACAAAAATACTGCCGCTGCATATCGCACACAGAAAGAGAAAACTGTAGGTCGGATATTTCGGGTCAGAGCCAACGTCTATGCTGCTTACGAGAAATTAATTGCCGAGATCGAAGACCCTGGAGCTCGTGACTTCCTCAACGCGGAAAGCGAAACTGTCTTGACTATCTTTCGAGACTCCAAAAGCGAAAATCTTCGTCTTCTTCGACAGTTCATTTGGGACTTTGAACGCCTTTGGTCTGTCCTTACAGCTTCACAACGCGCTCATACTGCCGGGATGCGGGAGATTGTAGGCCTCCTTTATGCGATAACTTTGGAGGTGAGGGCTGGCAACATCAAGTCGGACGGACCACTCCGTTACGGAATCACGCAGCAAATGCAGCTTCACAATGGCACTGCCGACGAATTGACAATAGCGGCTTCTAAGCTTGCAAAGCGTTACCCCAGCGTGAATTTCGACAGTACACTCCTCACCGAGAATACCATCCTCACAATAGTGCAACATTCTATCATTGATCGTAATGATATTCAGGGGCAACTAAAAGGGCATCCATACTTCATGGAGCCGAGTGAACAGCCGACATGGCGAACTTTATGGAACAGTCGGAATCTTGACATAGATGGATTAAACGATGCCCTGTATTGGTTTGAAAAAGACTTCGAGCAAAGAACTTTTCAGACGGCAGGGGAGATCATGCACGTTATCAGCTTGAGCCTTTGGCTTGCTTCTATAGATCAGCCAGGCTGGGATGAAAAGGACATCATTAAAAAATTGAAAGATTATATTGATTATGTCTGTAAATATGCAGATTGGGATACATTAAACACAAACGCAATCGCACTCTACATGTCAATGGGCGCTGCATTTGGATATATGTTTTACAAGTCGTCTGACGATAATTTCAAAAATTTGGTAAAATACTTAGAGAATGCAGCCACCGTTGGCCGACAACGGCACTACCCACAGATCGCGGAAAGCCTCAAAGACCTTATGGCATCTGATAGTGAGGAATTCCTGCGACTGGTGAGCTTTACAAACGCGGGCCCATCGACTTACGCGTCGGTTGGTGTGTTGAGCGTCATACCACCGGACGATTTCGTTAAAATACTCGTTGGCCTCCCGCACAACGACCAGAGTCAAATTGCGATGGCATTATCAATTCGTTATGAGCAGGCGGACGCGCATGAGGAATTAAAAGCTGAACTGCAGTGGGTCACCAAGGTCTACGCAAGTGCGGTGGCTACTTTGCCTCTGCTGCAACCCATTCCACGGTTTCATTTCAAAAATATTCTCGATCAGTATCTAAAAAAATATATCTAATCATGCAATGCGGCTTTCGAAACGACAGAGGCTTCATCTCGCGGCTTCCGCCTTTTGCTACCTCTCACCCCAAAGCGGAAAAGCTGGTTTCGGCGATACCTCGCCAAAATGCGAATTGCAGCTTTCGTGAGTTCGTGTCGCAAACCGGCCCGTCTGCTTCCCACCCATCGCTGTCTGTAGCAACCGTAGGATGCGCAACCGCCTGCCCCACCCATCACATTCCACACGCATTGATGAGTGACGCCCCACTCACCCATCCTACGGCCTCAATACGGCAACCCCACATAATTCTCCGCCACAGCCGTAGAAGCCGCCACCGAGCCCGCCACGTAATCCAATTCCGCCAGCTGAATCCGCTGCGCGAACGTGCTATCCGCCGGGAAGCGATGCAGCATCGTCGTCATCCACCACGAGAACCGCTCCGCCTTCCAAATCCGCCGCAGCGCGCGGGCCGAGTATCCGTCAATCCCCGCCGAGGAATGCTCGCGGTAATACTCCGCGAACGCATCGAACAGATACCGCACGTCAGACGCCGCCAAATTCAGCCCCTTTGCCCCGGTCGGCGGCACGATATGCGCCGCATCCCCCGCCAGAAACAGCCGGCCAAACCGCATCGGCTCGGCCACAAAACTGCGCAGCGGGGCGACTGATTTCTCAATCGAAGGCCCCGGCGTCACCCCGTCCGCCACCTCCTGCGGCAGCCGCCTCCGCAGTTCGTCGAAGAAACGATCATCCGACCAATCCTCCACCTTTTCCTCCACTGGCACCTGCACATAATACCGGCTGCGCGTGGGCGAACGCATGGAGCACAGCGCAAACCCGTCCGCATGGTTGGCATAGACCAGCTCATGCGCCGCCGGCGGCACATCCGCCAGCACACCGAGCCAGCCGAACGGATACACCCGCTCAAACAACGAAATCGAGGCCTCCGGCACAGACTTGCGCGCCACACCGTGATAGCCGTCACAACCCGCGATGAAATCGCACGCAAGCTCGTGCCGAACGCCGTCCTTGGTGTAGCTCACGCGCGGTGCATCGCCGCCGAAATCATGAAGTTCGATGTCCCCGGCTTCATAGATGCTCACAGCCCCAGCCGCCGCCCGCGCATCCATCAGATCCGCCGTCACCTCAGTCTGGCCATACACCGTCACCGTCTTGCCGCCGGTCAGCGCCCGCAGATCAATCCGGTGATTGCGCCCGTCGAACGCCAGCGAGAACCCGTCATGCACCAGCCCCTCACGGTGCAGCCGGTCGGCAACTCCGGCCTCCTCCAGCATCCCCACTGTGCCCTGCTCCAGCACACCAGCGCGAATGCGGGCGCGCACATAAGCCGGGTCCTTCCGCTCCAAAATCACATTGTCGATGCCCTGCCGCGTCAACAACTGACCCAGCAACAAACCGGACGGACCAGCCCCGATAATGGCAACCTGCGTGCGCATAACGAATTCTCCCTTTCTGCCAGTCTATCACCCGCCCCCTTGCCGCCAATGGAGCCATCGCGCAGTCTGTTGGACAAATCGAACATCGGAGAATCACCGTGGCGGTTCCGGCCTATGCGCTGTATGGCGAGCAAAACAGCGATCCTTTCCCCGATGCGCTGCACATCGAGACGATCGCAGCCCGCAGCGCCTTGCACCATTGGCGCATCCAGCCGCACCGCCACCAGGCGCTGCACCAGTTCTTCCTGATCGAGCACGGCGGCGTCACCGCCCGCATCGACGGCCAAACGCACAAAATCGGCGCAGGCATGGCCATGCTCATCCCGCCGCTCGTCATCCATGATTTCGAATTCGAGGAAGCAACCCAGGGCACCGTCGCAAGCGTCGCCGAAGCGGTGTTGCAGCCCTTGCTCAAAGCCACCACCCCAAAGCCCATGATCCTGCCCGCCGACGAAGCACTCTCCACCGCCATGCGACACGCACTCAGCGAATTCGCCCAAGCCAACCTCGCCCGAGATACCGCCCTCGCCGCCCACGCCGCCCTCATCGCCCTCTGGTTCATCCGCGCCGCAGCCCGCGCCGAAGCCCAAAATGCCGCCGCACCAGACGCCCGCCTCACCCTGCTGCATCGTTTCGCGGTGCTGACGGAGGCCGAATATCGCGCCCACCGCCCCGTCTCCGCCCATGCCAGCAAACTCGGCGTCTCCGCCCCGCATCTCAGCCGCGTCTGCCGCGAGGTGCTCGGCCACTCGGCGCAGACCGTCCTGCACAACCGCCTCATGCTCGAAGCCCGCCGCCAGCTCGCCTACACCTCCATGACCATCAGCCAAATCGCCGCAGCCCTCGGCTTCGCCGACCCCGCCTATTTCTCCCGCTTCTTCCAAACCCGCGCCGGCTGCTCACCGAGTGCCTATCGGGAGCGCGTGTGAGCCAAAGCTGGCACCACACTTGCAATATCCCCGGTCCAAGGTTCAGTCTCGGACCAAACGATACGGGGAGAGCATCGATGCAAGCGGTTCATGGCCGGATATCTCGTTTCTTGATGGCAACGGCTCTCGCAGCCCTCCCCACCCTCACCCACGCCCAAACCCTGCGCGTCGGGTTGGAGTTCGACCCCTCCGCCCTCGATCCCGCCGTCGATGGCAGCTACACCAACCGCATCGTCACCACCGTCATGTGCGACAGTCTCATTGATATCGCACCCGATCTCACCTTCGTGCCGGAGCTTGCGACGAGTTGGGAATGGGCACCAGACCGCCTCTCCCTCACCTTGCATCTGCGCCCCGGCGTGCTGTTCCAGGACGGTGAGAAGTTCGACGCCGCCGCCATGGCCGCCAACCTCAAGCGCTACCAGACCGCCGACTATTCCATCCGCAAAACCGAAATGGCCGCCATCTCCGGCGTGGTGGTGGTCGATCCGCTCACCCTACGCATCGAGCTGAAACAGCCCTACGCCCCGCTGCTCGCCCTGCTCGCCAACCGCCCCGGCACGCCCTATTCGCCAAAGATCCTGAACCTGCCGAAGGATGAAATCGCCGCCCACCCCGTCTGCGCCGGCCCCTTCGCCTTCAAGGAGCGCGTGGCGCAGGATCACATCACGCTGGAAAAATTCCCCGGCTACTGGAACGCCCAGGCCATCAAACTCTCCGGCGTGTCGTTCCGCGTCATTCCTGATTCGAACATCCGCAAGGTTGATCTCAGCGCCGGCGCACTCGACCTCGCCGACAAGATCGCCCCCACCGACGTCGCCTCCGTCAGCCGAGACAGCAAGCTGCGCATGTTCCGCAGCCCCTCGCTCGGCTATTCGTTGATCGAATTCAACGTCGCCCACGGCCCCGCCGCCGACACGCCGCTTGGCAAGGACGCCCGCGTGCGCCGCGCCTTCTCCATGGCCATTGACCGCGAGGCGCTGAACACCGTCGCCTTCGACGGCCAATACATCCCCTCCGCGCAGATGGAGGCCCCCGGCAATCCCTACTTCAACAAGGCCCACCCCGTGCCCAAGCGTGACGTGGAAGGGGCGAAGAAGCTGCTGGCCGAGGCCGGTGTGAAGTCGGTCAGCTTCACCCTCGGCACCGGCACCGACCCGCTGGACACGCAGGTGGCCGAGATCATCCAGTCCATGGTCAAGGAAGCGGGCTTCGACATGAAAATCGCATCCCAGGACAACGCGGCGCTCATGGGTGCCACCCAGCCGGGCAATTTCGAGGCCTCAGCCCTGATCTGGTCAGGCCGCGTGGACCCGGACGGCAACGCACCGATCTGGCTGCGCTGCAAGGGCTTCACCAACTGGGGCAGCTACTGCAATCCCAAGATGGACGAGCTGTTCACCCAAGGCACCGCGCCACAAACCCTGGCCGAGCGCCTGCCATTCTACCAGCAGGCATCAGACCTCTTCCTGCAGGACCAGCCCGACGTGGTGCTCTACCATTTCGGCCTGCTCTGGGGCATGACGTCGAAGCTGCAAGGCTTCCACGGCCGCCCGGATGGCCTGTGGCGGCCAGAGGGCGTGGCGCTCTCGCCGTAAAAGGCGACACGGCGGCGGGCACGCTCTAGAGCACGTTTCGACCAGATGGAATCATCTGGTCGAAAGTTCGTGCTCTAGAAACATGTGACTCTAGAGCAACTTAGCCGCGATCATATTGAACCGAACCGGTTCAATATGATCGGGCGTTGCTC
>CAIJTR010000158.1 GCA_903823665.1 uncultured Rhodospirillales bacterium | reverse complement strand
TGAACCTGCAATCCCGTCTCGACAGTCTCAAAACGCGCCACGCCAGCCTGGATAGCCGCATCACCGACGAAGATCACCGGCCCCGACCAGACACTGGCGTGCTTGCCAAATTGAAGCTCGAGAAGCTGCGATTGAAGGAAGAGATGGACCGCATCAAACCTGGAGTTTCCTGAACCAAATCAAGGCCGGGGCGCAAACCCCGGCCTTTTTTAATGCCCAAGCCTCTCGCAGCCTCAGGCCGCTTCTTCCGTCTCAGGCATCGGCGGCGGCGGCACAGCACGCCCTTCACGGGCCAGACGATCATTCGCCGACGTGACTGCCGCATTAAGATCAGTCTGCGTGCAAAGCCCCAAAATCACCGGATCACGCGGCTTGATGTTCGCCGAGTTCCAATGCGTCCGGTCACGCACCTTCTGAATGGTGTCCTTCGTGGTGCCCATCAGCTTGCCCACCTGCGCCTCGGTCAGCTGCGGGTAGTTGCGCAGCAGGAACAGGATGCCATCAGGACGGTCATTGCGCTTGGCCACCGGCGTATAGCGCGCACCCCGGCCCCGCTTCGGCTGCGGCATGGCGGCGGCGAGCAGCTTCAGCCGCGCGTCCGTATTGGCCTCGCAGCGCTTGATGTCGTCCGCCGTCACCTGCACATTCGCCACCGGATCGTAGCCAACAATGCCCTGCGCCACTTCACCGTCAGCAATGGCCTGGATCTCCAGCGGATGCATGCCACAGAAATCAGCAATCTGGGTAAAGGTCAGCGCGGTCTTCTCGATAAGCCACACGGCGGTGGCTTTTGGCATCAAAGGCAGGGTCATGAGGTCATCTTTCTGGCATCGTTCGGGCCTTGCGGGGCGCTTGATCCTCGAAGAGGTCGCGCCAATACCGCAGGAAAGACGGGCATATGGACCGCTACACTTCAACGGGTCAAGTAAGACAATGCTCCCATCGGGCCATTGCATGGAGAAATATCATGATCTTTGACGATGAAACGCCAAAGCCAGTTCCCACACGGCTCATCAAGCTCAATCTTGAACCGCTCGGCATCGCCGAATTGCGCCTATACATCGACGAACTCCGAGCCGAAATTGCCCGCGCCGAGGCCGACATCACGAAAAAAGGCCTCAGCCGCAACGCAGCCGAGGCCTTCTTTCGCAAACCTAGCGGGAATTAACCCGCCTTATGCAGCCTGCACGCCCGGCTGGCTGTCATTGGACGCAGCCGTAACAGTCGAAGTCGCACCCGAAATCGCAATCTTGCGCGGCTTGGAAGCCTCCGGCACCACACGCTTGAGGCCAATCTGCAGCAGACCGTTCTTCAGGTCAGCGCCGTCCACCACCATATGCTCGGCCAGCGTGAAGCGACGCTCGAAGGCGCGCCCGGCAATGCCGCGATACAGCAGCTCGGTTTTCTCCGGCTCACCAGCCACGCGACCGGCGACGAACAGGGTGTTCTCCTTCACCACCAGCTCGATGTCGTCCGGGCCAAAACCCGCCACGGCCATCGTCAGGCGGTAGCTGTCTTCGGAGGTTTTCTCAATGTTATAAGGCGGATACGAAACGTCCGCAGCAGCGGCCATATCGGCCATACGTGCCAGGCGATCAAAGCCGATGGCGGTGCGAAACAGCGGAGACAGATTCAGAGCGTTCATGGTTCATCACCTTCTTGAGTAAGCAAGGGTCGATTGTGGTAGCCAAAATGCGCACCCCATTCGGGCCTGCGCCGCAGTCTCCAGAGCCCCATCAGGGCACCCCGGACAACACTTCAAATGGAAAACGCCGCCCTCTCATTCAAGAGGGCGGCGTTTCCATAAAGCGCATCAGATATGCGACAGAAGCATTACTTCTTGACGCCGATCCCCGCGAATTTCTTGTTGAACTTGGCGATCTGGCCGCCGGTGTCCATCACACGCTGTACGCCAGTCCACGCCGGATGCGACTTCGGGTCGATGTCGAGCCGCATCACATCGCCTTCCTTGCCGGCGCAGGTGCGGGTTTTGTATTCGGTGCCATCGGTCAGAATGATGGTCACGGTATGGTATTCGGGGTGAATGCCCGGCTTCATGTTGATCGCTCCTATGGCGCAACCGATCCCGACCGGTCCCGCGAAGCGCGGGGTATAGCGGCGGCCACGGCCCTCGTGCAAGCATCACTTCATCTGATCTGCCGCGAAAAGCGGCGTCACTGCCAGGGAAACGCCGATGCCGGTCTCAGCTTCGCATCAGGACCGCGTCACCTACGCCACCATCCTCGCCGCCATGGCGCTCGGCCTCGCCCTTCGCCTGCATGGCCTCACCACCATCGAACTGGACTATGACGAGGCGGCAACCGGCTATTTCGCAGCCCTGCCCTTCACCGATCTCTGGACCGGCCCGGCCTGGCTCGAACCCAACCCGCCGCTGTTCTACACCTTCGCTGGCCTCATCAACCGCCTCGGCGGCAGCGTCGAGCAACTCCGCCTCGTCTCAGTGATTGCAGGCGTGCTCACCATCCCCGTCGGTGCCGCCCTCGCATGGTGCCTGGCCGGACGATTTGCCGCCGGTGCTGCCGCCCTCCTGCTCGCCCTGTCCGCGCGTGACATCGCCATGAGCCAATACGCGCGCAGCTACGAACTGCTCGCCCTTACCTTCCTGGCCGCCACACTCGGCCTCGTGCTGGCACGCAATCACCGCGCCGGTTGGGCGCTCTACATCATCACCACCACGGCAGCGCTCTACACCCACAACATCGCCCCGTTCGTGCTGCTGGTGATCAACCTCGCCATGCTCCTAAGCCTGCTGGCCGAACCGGAGGGAGCCCGCCGGTTCCTGCGCGGCTGGCTCGCGGCCAACGTTCTGGTGGCCCTGCTCTATCTCCCCTGGGTTCCCGTCCTGCTCTTCCAGGCGAAAAACCCGCTCTCGCTGGCCTGGATACCCAAGCCCGACCTCGAAGCCGTCATCACCCAGATGCATCTCGTCCTCGGCCAGCCCGCTCTCTCAGTCGGCCAGCCCTGGATCGACATGGCCTTCATCGCCGCAGTCTGGCTGGCAGTCTGGCAGATGCGCACGCGCGCCATAGGCCCACTCCTGCTCCTCGCAGCCATCGTCGCCGCCCCCGCCCTGCTCTTCGCCGTCAGCCAGTATCGCCCGCTGCTGAACGGCAAAACCCTGCTCTGGATCGGCCCAATCGGCCTCGTCGCCGCCGGCATCGGCTGCACCGCCCTCGGCCGCCTGCGCATTCCAACCCTCGCCGCCCTCGTGGCCCTGCATCTATGGGGTGCTTACGACGCAGCGGACGCCCACAGCGAACAATACCGCCCCCTCACCGCCATGCTGCGCGAAAAAATGCGACCCGCAGACACCGTCTACGTCTCCACCCTCGCCAACACCCTCCTGCTCGACCATTACGGCTGGCCCCGCCAAGGCGTCGATGTCGTGGGCTTCGACCAAAACGAGGAGCCCTGGTTCCGCAATTTCCCTGGCCGCATCCTCCCACAATCAGCCATCCCAGCCGACGCCGCCCAGCACGCCAGGGTCTGGATCATCACTCGCCAACGCCCAAAGGCGCAGCAGGAACTCGGGGCCGCGATCACGCTCCCCCGTGTGCTCGACGAACATTTCGGCGGCCTGGAAGCGCAGCTTTTCGCCCGGCCATGATCACCCCAAAATACCCGCCCAAGCCCCGCTCAAACACGTCGCAATCGTGCCGGACAACAACGAGCGCATGCCCAGCGCCGTGATCTCCGACCGCCGCTCCGGCACCATCGCCCCCATGCCGCCCACCAAAATCCCAACGCTGCCCAAATTGGCAAACCCACATAGCGCATAGGTCATAATCAACCGAGACTTCGCAGAAAGCGTCTCCACCGGCAGCGACGCCAAATGCAAATACGCCACGAACTCGTTGAGGATCGTCTTCGTCCCCATCAACCCAGCCGCCGCCGCACTCTCGCCCCAAGGCACCCCGATCAGCCACACCACCGGGCGAAACGGCAACGCGGCCAGCCGCTCCAGCGTGATCGCCTCACCCATCACATCCGGCAACTGCCCGAGACCCATGTTCACCAATGCCACCAGAGCCACAGCCACGATCAGCATGGTGGCAATGCCCACCAGCGGCCCAACCCCATCCGCCGTGCCCCGGACAATCGCATCCAGCGCACCGGAGGGCGCATGCGGCAGCATCAGCTTGCTCTCATCGTCAGGAGCCGCCTCAAACGGGATCATCATCGCCGCCACCGCCAGTGCCGCCGGCGTGGAAATGATCGCCGCCGACAAAATCGCCCCCAGCGCGTCCGGGATCACCGGGCCCAAAATCGCCGCGTAGATCACCATCACCGTGCCCGCAATCCCCGCCATCCCGCACGACATCAGCGCGAAAATCTCTCCCCTCGACATCCGCTCAAGCCAAGGCCGGATGAGCAACGGTGCCTCCACCATCCCCACAAACACATGCACCGCCGCCCCCAAGGACAACGCGCCACCCACGCCCAGCGTGCCGCGCAAGAGCCACGCAAACGCGCCCATAATCCGCTGCAAAATCCCCCAATGCACCAGCAGGCCAGACAAGGCCGAGATCACCAGCACCAGCGGCAGCACCTTGAACGCCAGAATAAACGACGCCCCCGGATGCGTCTCGGCAAACGGCAAAGCCCCGCCGCCGAGATAGCCGAACACAAAACCCGTCCCGGTATCCGTCGCCGCCTGCAAAGCATCCACCGCATGATTGAGCAGCAGCATCACCCGGCGCGACGGCGGAAAATCAATCAGCACCAACGCCAGCACCAACTGCAACACCAACCCGCCCAGCACCGGGCGCAGCCGGATGCCAGGCCTGTTCTCGCTGCACAGAAACGCCAGCCCCAGCAGCACCACGATGCCGAGCAGCGCCCTTAAAGCATCCATTCGACATTCGCCTCCAACGCCAACTGCCGGATTTGCGCCTTCAATCCATCTCCCACCGGAACGCCATCGCGCAGCCGGATCACCGCCTTCGCCCGCTCCGGATCACCCGCCACCATCACTGGCTTGGCGGGATCAAGCGGCGGCGTCGCCCGCATATCGTGACAGAACCGCGTCACATCGGCCTCAAACGCCTCGCGTTCGCGGAACATCGACGGGTCCATCGCCAGGAAGAAATGCGCCATCCCGATCTCGGCCCCCTTCGCGTGCATCGGGTCCGAGGGAAAGCTCTCACCCGCCAAGCCCGCCGAGAGAATATCGGCCATCATCGCCAGCCCGTAGCCCTTATGGCTGGAATTTTCCGGCGTCCCTCCCAGCGAGGTCAGAAACCCGCCGCGCTTGACCACGTCATCCGCGTCCGTGCTCGGCTCGCCCTTGTTGTTCATCACCCAGCCCGCGGGCGCAGGCTGGCCCTCGTTGGACTTGTTGCGCACCCGGCCATACGCCACCGTCGTCGTCGCCATATCCAAAAGGAACGGCCGCCCAGGCTCACCCGGTGCGGCAAAGCACCATGGATCAGTGCCGAGTCGCGCCTGCGCCCCACCCGTCGGCGGCACCCGCACACCAGAAGCCGACGTGGAAACCATCCCGATCAGCCCAGCTTCCGCCGCCATCCGCCCATAATACCCGCAAGCGCCGAAATGCGACGTCCGCCGCACCACCACCACGCCAATCCCCACCGCCTGCGCCTTGGCAATCGCCAGCCGCATCGCAAACGCGCCGGGCACATGCCCAAGCCCGCCGCCGCCATCCACCAGCGCAGAAACCGGCATCTCCCGCAAAATCTTCGGCTCCGGGGCCATGTTCAGCCGCCCCTCGCGCCGCCACACATCATAAGGCGGCAGCATCGACATGCCGTGGCTGTCGATCCCGTGCAAATCGGCGTAGCCCAAAATCTCCGCCGTCTCGGCCGCCTGCATCTGCGGCATCCCCCAGCCCTTCAGAATGGCCTCAATCTGGGCGAGATGAGTGGCGTAGTCATGCGCAGCGGCCATGGTCGGTCCTCACTTGTTTCCGTAAGCCTTGCGCAACAGACGGACTGCGGCAAGCATGCGGAATGACCGACATATCCACCCCCATTCCAGAGCCCGCCCCGGCTCCCGTCCCCGCACGTGACGCCGCAAGCCTCCTTCTGCTGCGCGGCACCCAGCCGGAAGTGCTGATGGGCCTGCGCGGGGCCGGGCATAAATTCATGCCCAACCACCTCGTCTTCCCAGGCGGACGGGTTGACGCTGACGACCACACCGCCTCACTCGGTCCCTTGCCGCATCCTACAACCTGCGCCCGTCTCGGCCCCAAAGCGCACGCCATCCTGCACGCCGCCGCGCGCGAACTTGCAGAAGAAACCGGCCTGAGCCTCGGTGAGCCGCCCGATCTGTCTCAGATGGATTATCTCTGCCGCGCGGTTGCCCCGGAGCGCTACACCACGCGCTTCGACGCCCGTTTCCTCATCATCCCAGCCGAATGCGCCACCGGCGAATTGCTCGGCTCCGGCGAACTAGAGGATTTGCGCTGGTATGGGCTCGCTGATGCCCTCGCCCTCGACCTCGCCTTCCCCACCCGCAAGGTGCTGGAATCGCTCGGTGATTGGCTCGCCATGTCGCCCGGCGAACGCCTCGCGCGGGATTTTACGCCGACTTTGCGCGAGCGGGTCTGGGAACGGGAATAGCCCACCAGACCATCTTGCGGAGGACAACGCGGCCCTCGTCCATCAGCTTCAGCAAATGCGCATTCACACTATGCACCGCCATCGGTCGCAGCTTGTCGTCAATCCCTATGTAAAGTCGCGCCACCAGTTGCTCGGTTGATTGCGGCCCAGCCAACAGCGACGCCATAATTTGATCCTCACGCGCCTGCCGGTGCCGCAGCAACTCCTGCACATGCTCCAACGGCTCGATAATCGCCGGGCCATGACCGGGCAGATACAGCCAGTCCCGCCGTTCCAGCATCAGCTGCAGTGACGCGAAGTAATCCGCCATGCTGCCATCCGGCGGCGGCGGCACCACGCTGGTGGACCAGCCCATCACATGATCCGCCGACATCACCACACCGTCCTCACGGGCAAAGCATACATGATCCGGCGAATGGCCCGGCGTGTGCAGCACCGTGAAACCTGCCACAACGACGCCGTCCGTCAGCACCTGATCCGGCACCAGAGCGGCATCGAACGCATAGACCTTCGCCCCCGTCGCGGCCCGCATCGCGGCCAGTCCGCCCACGTGGTCATGATGGCGATGGGTCACCAAAATGCGCGCAATCGTGCCGCCTGCGGCTGCGATCACCTCCCGCAGATGAGCCTCATCCGCTGGCCCGGGGTCGATCACGCTCGCCCCCTCCGGCCCATCGATCAGATAGGTGTTGGTGCCATGATACGTCATGGGGCCCGGATTGCGGGCGACAATGCGTCGGATGGAGGCCACAACCTCAGTGGCAACACCGCGCGGCGGTTCAGGTTCGGTCAAAAATGGCATGGCCGGTGATATCGCACCTAAACGCCGATTTGTCAGCGTGTACAATACGCTGCTGCAAATGTGATCAAACGCGCCAGTGGTGCATCTGTCGTTGAATATGGCAGAACACCCGGATGGAATCGCGCGAATACGAGCTGATGGACGTAGCTGAGGATCGCATGTGGTGGTACCGCGCCCTTCACGCCCGGCTGCTGGATGAACTGGCTCACGCGCAAGGCGAAGTGCTCGATGCAGGCTGTGGCACCGGCGGATTTCTAGCCGTCCTCCATCAGAAACGCCCCCTGCTCTTCACCACCGGCGTCGAATACGACGCAAAAGCAGCCGCCCGCGCCGCCGAAAAGGCACAAACCACAGTTCTGTGCGGCGACGTTGCCGATCTCCCCTTCCCAAACAGCAAGTTCGACGCCGTCATCTCGGCCGACGTCCTCTGCCACGCAGGCGTGCAACCCGCCGCCGCCCTCGCTGAATTCCACCGCGTGCTGCGGCCCGGCGGCAAGCTGATCCTGAACATGCCCGCCTACGAGTGGCTCACCTCCGCGCATGACCGCCGCGTCGCGAACGCCCGCCGCGTCACACCCAGCGCTCTACAAATCTGGCTTCACGACGCAGCATTCACCGGCATCCAAACCCGCTTCTGGAATAGCCTGCTACTGCCGCTGATGATCGTCCAGCGCAAACTCCTCGCTCGCGGAGACGCAGCATCAGACGTCGCCGCATTTCCGCCATGGCTCGATACCATGCTATATGCCACCACTGACATAGAGCGCCGCCTCAAGCTCGCGCTCCCATTCGGTGGCTCCGTGCTCGCCATCGCCACCAAACCCTTGCTGGACCCACCATGATCGCCACCCCCGCTTCGCCGGCCGTAGGCCTCTCAATCGTCGTGCCCGTCTACCGCGGTGCCGCCACCGTCGGCATGCTCGTGCAAGCACTCGAAGCGCTGCAACCTCAAGGCGGCCTCGAAATCATCCTCGTCAACGACGGCAGCCCAGACGATTCCGGCGATGTCTGCCGCGCCCTGCTCGCCACCACCGGCGTAAAACTCGTCTACATCGAGCACGCCCGCAATTACGGCGAACACAACGCGGTGATGACCGGCTTGCGCCACGCCACCGGCCGCTACGTCATCACCATGGACGACGACCTGCAAAACCCACCCGAGGAAGTGATCAAACTCTACGACCACGCCCGGCTCGGCAACTGGGACGTCGTCTACACGCGCTACGTGGTGAAGGAACACGCCGGCTGGCGCAACCTCGGCAGCCGCTTCGCCAACGGCGTGGCCGACATGCTGCTCGACAAGCCACGCGGCCTGTATCTCTCCTCATTCCGCTGCATGGCGGCCTCCGTCATCACTGAGATCACCCGCTATCAAGGCCCTTATCCCTACGTGGACGGCCTCATCATGCAGGCCACGCAGCGCATCGACAGCATTGAGGTGCGACATCTGCCGCGCGCCGAGGGCCGGTCGAACTACACCCTGCGTAGGCTCGTCCTGCTCTGGCTCAACCTCGCCACCAGCTTCTCGCTGGCCCCGCTGCGAATTGCCATCCTGCTCGGCCTCGTCATGGCGATGCTGGGCATGATCGGGGCCATCGCCACCATCGTCGAAGCGCTGTCGAGCGATTCCATACCGGATGGCTGGGCCTCCACCATGACGGCCATTCTCCTCGTCGGCGGCGTGCAATCAATGATCCTTGGCGTGCTCGGCGAATATGTCGGCCGCACCTTCCTGTCCGCCAACGGCAAGCCGCAGGGCAGCGTGCGCATGATCGCCAGCAATGAGCCAACGGCCATTCGCCGCATCGACACCGCTGCGTGAGTCCCCATCGGAAGAGAGCACGGGCATGAACCTATCCTGGGTGCTGCTGCTCTCCGCCATCGCGGTCAGCATGGGCGGCCAAACACTGCTGAAATCTGGTGCCCGCGCGCCAGATCTGATCAGCAAGCTACTGTCATGGACCTCGATCGCAGGCCTCGGCCTCTATGGTGCAGCAGCCCTGCTCTACATGACGGCGCTTCGGCGAATCCCACTCTCCGTGGCGCTGCCGGCAACCGCTATTTCCTATATTGCCGCCGCTCTGGTCGGCCATTTCGGCTTTGGTGAGCCCATTTCGTCCACCCACATCGCCGCATTGGGATTGATCGCCGCCGGTGTGGTTCTGCTCGCGTTCGCTTAGACGGGATTATCCGGCGAACAGCCGTTCGATCCCAACACCCACAACCCAGATCCCGGCCCATGTCAGCGTGGCAAGACCCAGCAATATCCAAATCGACGCCCGCGTGCTCCGCGCACCATAACGGCAATTGTGCTCCAAGAACATATTGTCCTCGTCGTGGAACGCCCGCATCGCACCTAATCCCACCCTGGTTGGGCCGCCCCTTGTTTTCTATGGGTTCCGGCCACTGGTTACCTTAACGTGATAACCTTGGTCCACAGATCGAGCCGTGTCACGTGCGAAATGTGACAATCACGCTTCATTGATCAGGCCGCAAAACTCACGAAAACGTGAGCTTGCGGCCCGCCCAGCAATCTCAAAGCGCTGCGAGCACTGCCTCGGCCCGGCTGACATCGAATCCGCCTGGCGCTTCCACCATCAGATGGCTGACAACGCCGTTTTCGACCACCATGGCAAAGCGCTGGCTGCGCATTCCCAGGCCGCGCGCCACCAGATCAAGCTCCAGACCCAGCGCCTTGGTGAATGCGCCCGAACCATCGGCGAGCATGACGATCTTGCCGTCCACATTCTGATCCTTCGCCCATGCGCTCATCACAAAGGCATCGTTCACGGCCATGCACACCACAGTATCCACGCCCTTGGCTGCGAACTCGCCGGCATGCTGCACAAAACCCGGCAGATGCTTGGCGCTGCAGGTCGGCGTGAACGCGCCGGGGACGGCAAACACCACAACCTTTTTGCCACCGAACAATTCTTCGGTGGTGATTTCCTTGGGGCCGTCAGCGGTGGCCGTGATCAGCTTCATGGCCGGAATAGCGGCACCAACCTGGATGGGCGTGGTCATGCAATGAGCTTCCTTAAGGTGGCGGGCAGTCTCCTGCCCAGGTTTCGCCGCAATTCCTAGCGAACGGACGCTTGCCTGTCACGCCAAGCCTGCCAACATAAGGATCATGATACCAGATCACCTCCCCACCACCCGGTCTGAGACCTCGCTGGCTGGCCAGATCCTCATCGCCATGCCCGGCCTGCCGGACCCTGAATTCTCCCACAGCGTCGTCTATCTGTGCTCGCACACCAACGACGGTGCCATGGGCATTATCGTCAACCGTCCGCTGAACGAGCCAAGCTTCGCCGATCTGCTGGGCCATCTCGCCGTCGGCCCCATGCCGCCCGCTCGGGCGATCGGCCTCTGCAAAGGCGGCCCGGTGGATAATAGCCGGGGCTTCGTTCTGCACACCGCAGACTGGACCGGCGACGGCAGCCTGCGCGTGGACGATGAAGTGGCCCTCACTGCCAGCCTAGACGTCCTCAAAGCCATCGCCGACGGCGGCGGCCCCAAGCAGGGCATCCTGGCCCTCGGCTACGCCAACTGGGGCCCGGGACAGCTGGACTCCGAGATGAAACAGAACTCTTGGCTCACCGCCTCTGCCGACATCAAACTGCTGTTCGACGCCGACCACCCCAGCAAATGGGCACGCGCCATGGCCCGCCTCAACATCAGCCCCGGCAGGCTCTCCTCCCAATCCGGCCGCGCCTGACAGTTGCCGTGCGGCGGCGCTGCTCCTAAACCCGCCTCTCACACGGAGCGCGCGACATGGCAGCCAGAGACAGCAACGGCACCGAACTTGCCGACGGCGACAGCGTGCAGGTGATCAAAGACCTCAAAGTCAAAGGCACCTCGTCCACCCTCAAACGCGGCACGCTCATCAAAAACATCCGCCTCACCGACGACGACGCTCTGATCGAATGCAACGCCGAGAAGATCAAGGGCCTCGTGTTGCGGACGGAGTTTCTCAAGAAGGTCTGACACGCTCTGCCGGGATGTCGCCAAACGACATGAAATGGCATATTGGTGACGCTGGAAATGTTCATCAAACGCTGCCGCACATAAGGGTTTCATCATGCCGGCCTATCGTTCTCGCACCTCCACCCATGGCCGCAACATGGCGGGGGCCCGTGCCCTTTGGCGCGCAACCGGCATGGGTGACGCTGATTTCGGCAAGCCGATCATCGCCATCGCCAACTCCTTCACCCAGTTCGTGCCTGGCCATGTCCACCTCAAGGACCTCGGCCAGCTCGTCGCCGGTGAAATCCACAAGGCCGGCGGTGTTGCCAAGGAATTCAACACCATCGCGGTTGATGACGGCATCGCCATGGGCCATTCCGGCATGCTCTACAGCCTGCCTTCGCGCGAGCTGATTGCAGACGCCGTCGAATACATGGTCCAGGCCCATTGCGCCGACGCGCTGGTCTGCATCTCCAACTGCGACAAAATCACGCCGGGCATGCTGATGGCGGCCCTGCGCCTCAACATCCCCACCGTCTTCGTCTCCGGTGGCCCGATGGAAGCCGGCAAAATCAAATCCGACAGTGACGTGCTGGAGCGCCGCGCCGACCTCATCACCGCCATGGTGGCCGCAGCCGACCCGCGCGTGTCCGACGCCGAAGCCGCCGAGCAGGAACGCTCCGCCTGCCCCACTTGCGGCTCTTGCTCCGGCATGTTCACCGCCAACTCGATGAACTGCCTCACCGAAGCCCTCGGCCTCTCGCTCCCCGGCAACGGCAGTCTGCTCGCCACCCACGCCGACCGCCGCAAGCTGTTCGTCGAAGCCGGCTGGACCGTCGTGGACCTCGCCCGCCGCTACTATGAGCAGGACGATGAGAGCGCCCTGCCGCGCAACATCGCCACCTTCAAAGCCTTCGAAAACGCCATGTCGCTGGACATTGCGATGGGCGGCTCCACCAACACCGTGCTGCACCTTCTCGCCGCAGCACAGGAGGCCGGGCTTGACTTCACAATGGCCGACATTGACCGCCTGTCGCGCGGCATTCCAAACCTGTGCAAAGTCTCACCCTCCGTGCTGAGCGTTCACATGGAAGACGTCCACCGCGCCGGCGGCATCATGGCGCTGCTCTCCGAGCTCAACCGCGCGGGCCTCATCCACACCGACGTTCCCACCGTCCACACCACCACCATCGGTGAAGCACTCGCGAAGTGGGACGTGGTGGGGGCGGACCCGAACAGCAACGCCGGCGTGCTCTACCGCGCAGCCCCAGGCGGCGTGCGCACCGTCGAAGCCTTCAGCCAGGACCGCCGCTACGCCGAACTCGACACGGATCGCGCGAACGGTGTGATCCGTGACGTGGCGCACGCCTTCAGCAAGGATGGCGGCCTCGCCGTGCTCTACGGCAACATCGCGCTCGAAGGTGCGATCGTGAAAACCGCAGGCGTCGATCCATCGAACCTCGTCTTCTCTGGCCCCGCCCACATCTTCGAAAGCCAGGATGACGCAGTGGCCGGCATTCTCGCCGACCGCGTCAAGCCCGGCGAGGTGGTGCTGATCCGTTACGAAGGCCCCAAGGGCGGCCCCGGGATGCAGGAAATGCTCTACCCCACCAGCTATCTGAAATCGAAGGGCCTCGGCAAACTCTGCGCCCTCATCACCGACGGACGCTTCTCCGGCGGCACCGCGGGCCTGTCCATCGGCCACATCTCGCCCGAAGCCGCCGAGGGCGGTGCCATCGGCCTGATCCGCAACGGCGACATCATCGAAATCGACATCCCCAACCGCATCCTCCGCGCGGCCCTCTCAGACGAGGAACTCGCCGCACGCCGCACCGAGATGGAAGCCCGCGGCAGCAAGGCCTGGAAGCCCGAGAGCCGCGAACGCCTCGTCTCCCCCGCGTTGCGAGCCTACGCCGCCCTCACCACCAGCGCCTCACGCGGCGCGGTGCGGGATGTGTCGCAGGTCGAACGCTAACCCATAGGTCGGGCACCGCCCGACACCATCGCCCCGGCATAAAGTCGGGCGATGCCCGACCTACCGCTCTCAGTTCCCCAGACGATCCATGATCTGACGCCTGTGGTCAGCCCCGCCGAAGAAAACCGCGAGCAGCCGCACGCTCAACGCGGCCTCATCAATTTCAAAATAAAAGACGAAGGCCCGATGGGTCACGGTCCGGAGCCCGGGCCAGATCGTGGGATGTTCCGTGCCACGATGGGGATGAGTGGCAAAGCTGCGCATGTAAACCAGAGCGTCTTCAATCCGCGCAGCCGCCCGCTCCACAGCATTCTCTAAATCGTCGCCGAATGTCTGGTACGCCCCGGTCAGATGATCCTCGATCAAATCCAAGTCACGCGTGATGCCAGCCGCACGGCTGACCTTATAACGCCGCACGAGCGTGCCGCTTGCGCGTCAGCATCGCCCGCGTCTCCGCCTCACCGGCATCGAGATCAACGAAAGCCCCCGCACGGCGCTGATCGATCAACGTCCGCAACGCCTCAAGCTCCGCCTCCCGCATCTCACTCTCCCGCCGCAGCATATCAAGCCCACGCTGAAGCACCGCGCTGAGGCTCGGGAATTGCCCATTGTCCACGAGCGAGCGCGCATAGGCTTCCTGGTCATCCGTGAGCGAGATCGACGTCTTCACCGTCATGGCCACCTCCACAGCAGAATATACTACTGGGTAGTACCACAATCAACGATATCAAATTAGCAAGCGTAGGATGTGTGCAGCGCCAGCGGAACCCATCACTCTGCACGGAGCACCGATGGGTTTCGCAATCGCTCCACCCACCCTACGAGGTGCTAACTCTCGGGGACAATCACGGTTGGCAGCGGCGTCTCTCGTTCGCCCTTACGTCCGCGCCATTTGTATCTGCTCTGATAATCACGGCGCTGCTTCGCAACCTCGTATAAGACGATCCCTGAACTCGTCCCAAGGTTTAGGCTTTCAACCATCCCGAACATGGGAATGCTCACGCACATAGAACTTCGTTCAACGGCGCGCTCACTGATGCCCATCGACTCACTGCCAAACCAAACCGCCAGCTTGTGATGGACAGTATAGTCGCCTTCGTGAAGGAAGATGCTCTCTTTGCCCTTCACATGCGGTGACGTGACAATCGACACAAACTTGTTTTGCTCCAAATAGTCAAAACAATCGTCAGTGCTGTCGAAGCGCTTCACAAACGTCCATTTCACTGCAGACACGGACGTCTTTGAAACAGATCTCTGCTCCCGCAAAACCTGCCAATCGTCGGGCAGCGCGCGCCGCGTGTCCACGACATAAACCTTCTCAACGCCCAATGCGTTCACGTTGCGAATGACCGTTCCAATGTTTTTCACATCGGCGGGGTTCTCAAGCACAGCAATCAGGTTTTTGCAGCGAAATGGCTTGATCTCTGCAGCACGTTTACGGACAGAGGCCCGTGGCTTTGCATTTTCGTCCATAAAAATCTCCGCCGAACTTCAAATAAAACGCCACCCCTACCAAACAAACCCCGGCACACAAGCAACCGGCCCCAACCCAGCCTCCCGCGCCGCCGCCTCGATCTTCCCCACATCACCGCCCAAAGCCTCGCCATGAATCCCGCCCAGCACCCAACAACTGTCGATCCCCACCGCCTGCGCCCCCGCAATGTCCGTCCGCAGCGCATCCCCCACCGCCAGCACGCGGGATTGCGGAACATCAAGCATCGCCAGCACAGGCGCATAAATCGCAGGGTCCGGCTTGCCGAGCCAGCACGCGACGCCGCCCATCGCCTCATATCGCTGCGTCAACAGCCCCGCACAAATCACCCGCACGCCGCCGCGGATCACCTCCAAATCCGGATTGGCGCAGATCATCGGCAGCCCCGCCGCCAAACACTCCGTAAGTACCGCGTCAAACTCCTCAGGCTCAGCCGAGGCCGCCAGATCATCCGGCCCGGTGTTGAGCACGAACTCCGCCTCGGCCGGCGTCTCCACCCGCACCACATCCAGCCCGTCAATCACATTGCGATCCCGCGCCGGGCCGAGATGGAACACCTTCGTCCCCAACGCCGCGAACCACGGATCAGAGCGATGCGCCAACGCCAAATGCGCCGCCTCGCCAGACGTCATAATGCCGGAATAAAGCTCGTCCCCCACGCCCATATGCCGCAACGCCCGCTGCGCAAAACTCGCCCGGCGCGGCGCGTTTGAGAGCAGCACTGCCGGTTTGCCCAGCGCCTTGATGTGCTCCAGGCACTCCACCGCCCCCGGATACGGCGTCACCCCATCATGGATCACGCCCCAAAGATCGAGAATAAACCCGTCATACCGCTCGGCCAGCGAGCGAAACTGCGTCAGATGTTCCATGATATGCCCGTCCGTTTACAGGTCAGCGCCAATGGCGGCTTCAACCGTGGGAAAACCTTGCGCATCCAGCGCCGCACGCAACTCATCCAGCAGTCGCGGGATCAGCGCCGGCCCTTCAAACGCCAGCGCCGAGTAAAGCTGCACCAATGATGCCCCAGCCCGCAGCTTCGTCAGAATATCAGCGCCGGATGAAATCCCGCCCACGCCGATCAACACCAACCGCCCCGCCGCCTGCCGTGCCGCAATCTTCAGCATCGCCGTCGATGGCCCCATCAGCGGCACGCCGGACAATCCGCCCGCCTGCGTCGCCTGCGGAGAGCGCAGTTTCGGCCGCGCCAGCGTGGTGTTGGAGACAATCATCCCCGCCGCCCCGCCCGCCACACACGTCTCCACAACGGATGCCACACCTTCTGGCGACAGATCCGGTGCAATCTTCACCAGCAGCGGCGGATGCTCCGGCACCTGATCGGCAATCGCCGCCAAAATGCCCCGCAGCTTCTGCTCACTCTGCAAATCCCGCAGCCCCGGCGTGTTCGGCGAAGAAACATTGATGGTGATGTAATCCACCTTCCGCGCCAGCGCCCGCACCAGCGCCGGATAATCCCGCTCCGGCACCGCATTGTCCTTGTTGATGCCGATATTCCCACCCACCGGAATATCACGCGGCCGCCGCTCGATATTAATCAGATAGGTATCAATTCCGCCATTGTTGAAGCCCAGGCGATTGATCACCGCACTGTCCTCCGTCAGCCGGAACAGCCGCGGCTTCGGGTTGCCCACCTGCGGACGCGGGGTGACGGTCCCCGCCTCCACAAAGCCAAACCCGATGCGCCCGAGCGGAATCAACGCCTCAGCATTCTTGTCAAACCCAGCGGCCAGGCCAAGCGGGTTGCGGAACGTCAGCCCCATCGCCTGCACCTCAAACCGCGGATCAGACCCGTTGGCCGAGCCTGCCAAGCCAAGCTTCAGCGCCCGCAAAGCCAGCCCATGCGCCGTTTCTGGGTCAAAAAGGCGCAGGGCCGGGGTGAGCAGCGAGGCAAGTGCAGGATTCATGATTGGGTGATGCCGCAAATCGCCCCGCTATGCCAGCGCTGCCAGCGTAATGCTGTCATTTGCTGCCGCCACGAAGGCCACCCGCCCACCATCCTCAGCCGACAACATGATGATGTCGCCCGATGCGATCATGTCATTGGCAGGATTGAAAAAACCCGGGCGGTTCAACTGCGCCAGCGGCAGTGTCGGGGCCTTGTAGTGCCAAAGCGTGAAGCCCTGGGCATAAGCGAGGATCGAGAGGTTGCGTGCGGTGAAATCCATGGTGTGTGTCCTTGTTGCTAGGATGATGGAACGAAGCAAGAACATATACCCACAGTTCCGAAGGTTTAAAAAGTTAATAAGTTGAATTTCCTATTCACGTTTGGTAAAAATCCTATAACACTCTTTTAACGCTGCGACTCGGCAGTCAATGCGCCATATCGATTCAAACGGAGAATGGCATGAAGCACGAAGACATTTGGCGCGCACTCGATACGCTCGCCGCCGAAAACGGGCTCTCCGCGTCCGGCCTCGCCAAACGCTCCGGGCTCGATCCCACCACCTTCAACCCGTCCAAACGCAAAATGGGCGACGGGCGGTCGCGCTGGCCGTCCACCGAGAGCATCGCCAAGGTGCTCGATGCCACCGGCTGCCCGCTGGACGCCTTCACCTCGCTTGTCACCGGTGCCCGCGCCATTCCGGCCAGCGCCCCCCAGCGCCAAATGTCGCGCCGCATCCCGCTCATCGGCCTCGCCCAGGCCGGTGGTGAAGGCTTCTTCGACGATGGCGGCTACCCGGTCGGCGGCAGCTGGGACGAAGTGGGCCTGCCCGAAGTCGCCGACGGCAACGCCTACGCACTCGAAATCTCCGGCGAAAGCATGGAGCCGGTGTTTCGTGACGGTGATCTCGTCATCGTCTCCCCCAACGCCCCCATCCGCCGTGGCGACCGCGTGGTCGTCCGCACCAACGCCGGCGAAGTCATGGCCAAGCAGCTCGCGCGAAGGTCCGCCCGCCGAGTTGAACTGCGCAGCCTCAACCCGGAACATCCGCACTACAATTTCGATCTGTCCGAAGTCGCGTGGATTCACCGAATCGTCTGGGCGAGCCAATAATCCGGCCGCACCCGTGATCGTCAATGACTTCATGATGCAATGGGCCAGCCCGACCGCGAGCATGGGCCTTGGCCTGCTGCTCGGTGCCGCCATCGGCGTCGAACGGCAATGGCATCAAAAAATGGCGGGGCTGCGCACCAACGCTCTCGTCGCCCTTGGCGCATCTGGTTTCGTCACCTTCGCCGTGCTCGGAGGCCATAACGAGGAAGCCCGCATCGTCGGCCAAATCGTCTCCGGCATCGGCTTTCTCGGCGCAGGTGTCATTCTGCGCGAAGGCATCAACGTCCACGGCCTGAACACCGCAGCCACGCTGTGGTGCTCCGCCATGGTCGGATCGCTCGCAGGGGCCGGACAATCGGTGGCGGGGGTGATCGCCACAGCCTTCATCGTGATCACCAACATCGCCCTCCGCCCGCTCGTGCGACGTCTCAATGCAAAGCTTTTGAGAGTGGAGGCAGCCGAGACCTATTATACAGTTGAGATCGTTTGCGACGCACCAGATGTCATGCGTCTGCGCGAGGCCATTCTGCAATCGCTGCAGCGCGCCCACATGATCATGCGCGGCATCGACAGCGAAGACATCATGGACACCACCCGCGTCCGCATCACCGCCCGCGCCATCGCCTCCACCCGCAGCGACACCATCATCGAAGCAGCCCTCGCCCGCGTGCGCGAGATCGATGCGCCGTCCGTCGTCAGCATCAACTGGGCGGTCGAACGCGCCATCCCGGAGTCTTAGATCCGCACAAGATTTGGTTTGTATTCGTCCACCACTTTGCGTGACGATACCGCCATGAAGTTCGCTGGCACCCTCATCTTGGCCGTGCTGCTTTGCCTCCACTCGGCCCGCGCGGCCGAGCAGGTCGATCTGGCGCTGGTTCTGGTGACCGACGTCTCCCGCTCCATCGATGACAGCGAATACGATCTGGAGAAAAAGGGCACCGGGGCCGCATTTCTTGATCCCGCCGTGCTCAACGCCATCCACAACGGCCCCAACGGTGCCATCGCGGTGGCATACGTCGAATTTGCCGGTGAATCGCAGGTCCGCACCGTCATCGGCTTCACCATCATCCGAGACTTCGAAACCGCGCGCGATTTCGCCGAGAAACTGGGCGAACTGCCCCGCAGCTTCGCCGGCCGCACCGCCATCAGCTCGGGCATCGACGCGGCCGTCAAATTACTCGGCGAACTGCCATTCGAAGCCACCCGCCACGTGATTGACGTGTGCGGAGACGGCACCAACAACGCGGGGCGCAACATCAATGACGCACGCGATGACGCGCTGAAACAGGGCATCGTCATCAACGGCCTCACCATCATCAACGACCGCCCAGTGAACTACAATTTCGCCCATGTGGCACCAGCAGGCGGCCTCACCAATTGGTATCGAGAGCATGTCATCGGCGGCCCCGGCAGCTTCGTGCTGGAGGTCCACGACTTCCAATCCTTCGGCCGGGCCATGCGCCGCAAACTGATCAGCGAAATCGCATCGCTCTTGTCAGCTGGCACCGAACACCATTCCTGATGAGTGGCCCACATCGCCCTTGGGCACTGCGGTACGCTCGCACAATCCCAGCATCGCCACATAGCGATACGGGCTACCGCAAAGCCTTCCGGGCGATCGCCATCGCCTTCAACTCAGCCACAGTGGCTGGCGGTGTGGAAAGATCCAACGCCTCCAAATGCCCCGCCAAAATCTCCGCCACGAGCATCCGGCCATACCATTTGTGATCAGCTGGAATGATGTGCCACGGCGCATCCGGGGTGGCGGTGGCGGCTATCGCCTCAGTGTAGACGGCCTGATAGCGCTTCCAAAACGCCCGCTCGCCCAAATCCGCCGGGCTGAACTTCCAATGCTTGGCTGGGTCATCCAGGCGGTCCAGCAATCGACTGCGCTGCTCCTCGGGTGAGATGTGCAAGAAGAACTTGTGCACCAACGTGCCGTTATGAACGAGCATGTCCTCGAAATGGACGATGTCCGCCAGCCGTCGCTTCCAAATATCGTCGTCCATCATCGCCTGCGGCAGATGGTCCTCCTTGAGTAGCCCGGCATGCACCCGCGGCACCAACACGTCCTCGTAATGGCTTCGGTTGAACGCCCCGATCAGGCCTGCCGCCGGGGCCGCACGATGGATGCGCCACAGGAAGTGATGCCGCTTCTCTTCCTCCGACGGGGCTTTGAAGCTGGTCACGATGATGCCGGACGGATTCACCCGGTCGAACACATGTGCCACCGTGCCGTCTTTGCCCGCCGCATCCATGCCCTGAAAAATCGCCAGCATCGACCAGCTCTGCCGCGCCATCATCAAATCCTGACGGTCGGCAATCGTGGCAGCGGCCTTCGCTAGCCGCTTCTCGCCCTCATCCCTGTCAATCGGCGGCTTCAGCGCCGCGTCATGATCGGCCAGGTCAAACCCATGACCTGATGCTACGGTGATCAGGAGGCCGGACCGTAATTGGCCGCGAGATAGGCGATGATCTTGGCACTGTCCTCGTCGTCGATCGCAGCGCCATAGGCCGCACGCATCTTGCCCACCTCGGCCTTCCAGGCATCGGCGGTCAGAAACGGCGCGTTCATCCGCACATAATCAAGGCTATGACAGCCCGAGCAATTGACGGTGATCTGCACCAGACCCGGTGCTTCTTTGAGAACCACGGGCTGCTCATCGGCCAAAGCCGGCAAAGCCAACGCCACAATACCGGCGATAACGATCATCGAGCGCATGGCGGGGCCCTTTATACAGCCACCAGCGACAGGCGCTGGACAGCATTGTGATGATAACCAGCGGGATTGCTGCTCGCCTTATCCGGCTGCACAGCACCAGATTTCGACACCGCGCGGATCAACACCGTCAGCGGGCCGGGCGACGCAGCAAGCTGCGTGCTCCAGGTCTGAAATGCAAACGGCCCGTCCGAGATGCCCATCATGGCCACGCCCCAGGTCGCCCCGTCATTGATCGAGAACTCCATTCGCGCAATCCCGGTGCCATTGTCCCAGGCAAAGCCCGAAAGCGTAAATCCAGCGCCCCGCACCGTGTCCCCATCGGCATGTGACGTCGCCAGCGAATTCAGCACAATATCAGTGATCGGCCGGTTGGTCGCATTGTCCTGCGAGGGGAAGTCGCTGCCGGGGAACAAGCCGGTTGGCACCCGATACGCCGTCTTCATCCAGAAATTATCGAGCTTCTGGCTGCTGACGCTGATACGGGCGATGTGCTTCATCCAATACGTCGCCGTCCAACCCGGTACCACAATGCGCGCAGGATAGCCGTTCCAGATCGGCAGCGGCACGCCGTTCATGCCGGTGGCCACGATCGTGTTCGGATCCAGCGCCCGACTGACCGGAATGGATTTGGCAAACGCGGGCGTCGCCTCAATCAGCGCGTTATCCGCCCCACGAAACGCCACCTCAATCGCGTTGGCCTTCACACCAGCCAGCGCCAACACGTCGGCCAATTTCGGTCCCGTCCAACTGGCACAGCCCATCGCCCCCGGCCCCCATTGCACACCGGCCACATGCGGGCTCGCCATGCCACGCCGGTTGCCAGAGCACTGGCACACCGCCGTCACCTCGCTCTGCGGCAGCTTCTTGAGATCATCGAGCGTGAGGCTAAGCGGCTTGCCCGCCGCATCGCCGTCCACTGTCAGCTTCCAATCCGCCAGATCGGCCATGGTCGGGATTTGCGACAGATGATAGCGCACGAAAAACTGGTCGTTCGCCGTGATCGGCGTGCGGAACGCCGAAAGCGGTGATTCGTAATTCGGCGGCCGATAGCTCAGCTTGATCAGCTTCTGCTTGCCCGGCAGCGCGTCGAACACCGCCTCCTCCTTCGTGCCCAGCGCCAGGGCCGGATGGACGGCCGCCCCTTCGGCCAGGGCACGACGAAGCGGGGTTACGGCGGCCAGGGCAGCGGCGGAGCCAGCGAGCCATTCTCTGCGGTTCATGCGTCTCTTCCCGTCACACACGCGTCTGCGATGTTTTCAGGAGGATGGTCGAAGACACCACCGACCGCAACGATCTTGTCACGCCAGGCGTCAGGCCGTGGCCGCCCCCGGCTTCAACGGGGATTTCGGCTTCGTGGAATGCGTCGCTTTGTGGCCAATAGGGGTCTTGGCGGGTGCCGCAGACTTGCCCAGCGTCACACTCGCTGCGTGTGCCGCAGGCTTGGCGGGCGCATGCGCTGGGTCGGGCTGGCTGAGCGCTGCCGACTGAAACGGGGCCGGCAGGGCCGCGGTCTTGGGCGCAGCCGGGCGAGCGCGAGACGAGCCGACCGGCAAAGACGCCGAAGCAGCGACCGCAGCGCGCGGGCCCTCACCTTGCGGCACCTCCGCCCGCCCCGGAGCCGAATGCCCCAGCAGCGACGGAGCCACCCCATGCGGCTCACCCGACGCCACGCTCGGCACTGACGGCGTGGGCGCAGGTATGGTTGCCGGCACCGTCATCATCTTCGGGGCAGAGACAGCAGAAGCTGAAGGCTGCACCTGCAATTGTTGCAATGCCACCGTCGTCGTGTCTGGCAGCGCAGGGACCGCAGGCGCGGCAGCAGCGGACGGCATCGAAGGCATCTTCGGAACCAGCGGCACACTGGCATTCGGCGCAAGCGGTGCCGACAGCTTTGCAGCAACACCCGGCGGCGGTGCCAGCGTCTCCGACGTGATGCTCTGCGCCCAAGCCGGTGCCGTCACCGCCACAGCACACAATCCAATCATCACGCGCCGCATGGTCAGTCTCCCAATCTCGAACGCCCTAAGTTAGCGGATGCCGCCGAGTCGGCACACGAAATTGCTGGCTACCGCGAAGCGTGAGAGCTCAATCCTCAGCCAACCGCTCCACAAATTGTTCGAGCCAATGGATCGTATAATCCCCCGCCTGGAACTCCGGGTCGTTCATAATCCGCTGATGCAGCGGGATCGTCGTCTTGATCCCCACCACTGCAAACTCCGCCAGCGCACGGCGCATCCGCGCAATCGCCTCTGGCCGCGTCGGCGCATGCACAATCAGTTTCGCCACCAGGCTGTCATAGAACGGCGGCACCACATAGCCCGCATACAGCGCTGAATCGACACGCACGCCCAGGCCACCGGGCGCATGAAACACACTCACCAGCCCCGGCGTTGGCATGAACGTCTCCGGGTCTTCCGCCGTCACCCGGCACTCAATCGCGTGGCCGCTAAACGTCACATCCGCCTGCGTGTAGCCAAGCGCCTGGCCCGCAGCGATGCGGATCTGTTCACGCACCAAATCCACCCCGCAGACCATCTCCGTCACCGGATGCTCCACCTGCAGGCGCGTGTTCATTTCGATAAACGAGAACTGGCCGTCCTGATACAAAAACTCCAGCGTGCCGGCATTGCGGTAGCCGAGCTTGGCCAGCCCCGCCGTCACCGTCGCCCCCAGCGCATCACGCTCCGCCCCGGTCAGCGCAGGCGAGCCCGCCTCCTCCAGCAACTTCTGATGCCGCCGCTGCAACGAGCAATCGCGCTCGCCGAAATGCACCACGTGGCCGAAGCTGTCAGCCATCACCTGCATTTCGATGTGGCGCGGGCGGTCGAGATATTTCTCGATATAAACAGCATCATTGCCAAATGCTGTCCGAGCCTCCGTGCGGGCCACGCGCCACGCCTCCTCCAGATCGTCCTCGGAATGCGCCACCTTCATGCCGCGCCCGCCGCCACCGGCAGCAGCCTTGATCAACACCGGATACTTGATCCGGTCCGCAACCGCCCGGGCCTCATCCAAATCCTTCACCTCGCCGTCCGACCCCGGCACCAGCGGCACACCCAGCGACGCCATCGCCGTCTTGGCGGTGATCTTGTCGCCCATCATCCGAATATGGGCCGAGGACGGCCCAATAAACGTCAGACCATGCGCCTCCACCATCTCGGCGAAATTCGCGTTCTCCGACAAAAACCCATAGCCCGGATGGATCGCATCCGCCCCCGTCACCGCCGCCGCCGACAAAATCGCGGCGACATTCAGGTAAGAATCCCGTGCCGACGGTGGCCCGATGCACACGCTCTCATCCGCCAGCCGCACATGCATCGCCTGCGCATCCGCCGTCGAATGCACGGCAACCGTCGGAATCCCCAACTCGCGACACGCCCGCTGAATGCGCAATGCGATCTCGCCACGATTGGCGATCAGAACCTTGTGAAACAAAGGAGCCTCGGTCACGCGCCGTCTATTCCACAATCAACAGCGGCTCACCGTATTCAACGGGGCTGCCGGGCGAGATGAGAATACGCGTCACAATGCCGGATTTCGGGGCCTTGATCTGATTGAACGTCTTCATCGCCTCAATCAGCAACAACGTCTGCCCAGCCGCCACACTCTGCCCAATCGTGATGAACGGGGCCGCCCCCGGCTCCGGCGACAGATACGCCACGCCCACCATCGGACTCAGCACCACACCCTCATGCTTGGCCGGATCATCCGTCGCAGGCGCAGGCGCCGATGCGACTTGCGCGGGTGCAGCCGCAAGGGCCGCCATCATTGGGGCCGCAGCAGCCGCCATTACCGGCGCGGGCGCGCGAACCAGCCGCACCTTCCCGCCCTCATGCTCAATCTCAATTTCCGTCAGACCATTCGCAGTCAGGATCTCAGCGAGCTTTCGCACGCTCTCAGGATCGAAGGGAATGCTCAAAACCTGTCCTCCAAAATGGCCAGATCACGCTGGAATAAGCCTGCGCGCGATCCTTCGCCATCGCTGCCGCCTAGCATGGGGGCGATATCACATCAACGTGCGAGCACTTCTAGCACCCAAGACCGCAGCACCGGCAGCAATTCCTCGCCAAACCAGGGGTTACGCCGCTCCCACCCCTGCGTCCGCCACGAAGGATGCGGCAGCGGAATGCGATCCGGCAAATACCGCCGGAAATCAGCCACCCGCTCCCCCATCGGCCCTTTGCCAAGGATATAGGCCTGCGCATAACTGCCCACCAGCAAAGTCAGCCGCACATCGGGCATCAACGGCAGCAGCCGGGGATGCCAGGTCGGCGCGCACACCGGCATCGGCGGCTTGTCCCCGCCATTCGGCAACACGCCGGGATAGCAAAGCCCCATCGGCAAAATGGCGATCTGCGATTCGTCGTAGAAAACCTCCGGCTCCATCTGCAACCAAGACCGCAGCCGCACCCCGGAAGGATCATCCCAAGGCACCCCAGACGCATGCACCTTCGTCCCCGGTGCCTGCCCAATGATCAAAATTCGCGCCGTGGTGGAAACCCGCAAAACCGGACGCGGCCCGAGCGGCAGCGTGTCCGCACAGATGGTGCAGGCCCGAGCGGTGGCGGCTTCAGTCGCGAGATCACCCATCAATCGCCCGCCACCCGTCCATCGCCTTGCGCTCGGCGCTCGACCAGATCGACGTGATCCCCCGCACCCACTCCCGCGATGCCAGCACCGCCATCCGCGCCCGCCCACGCTCAGAAAGCCGCCACTCCGCCATCGGCACGTCCGGATCGATCACCACATCCGGATGCGTGATGAACCAGTTCACGCCAGCGGATACTCCACCTCAGCCGTGTAAACCGAAGCCTCCTTGCCAAGTTGCGAGCTGAACAGCGTGATGTGGCCGATCTCGAACGGCCCGGCGCGGAACAGATTATGCGTCTGCACGAACAAGCCGAGCTTCGCCTCTGCCGCCACATCGAGCTTGGCGAGCGTGATGTGTGGCAAAAACCGCCGCTTCTCCGCAGGCAGCCCCGCGCGCTGCAAAGCCGTCTCGATCTTGGATTGCAGATGCTCCAGCCCCGGGCTGCGCTCGACCCCCGCCCACAACGCCACTGGCCGCCCCGCCTTGTCATGCGTGCCAATGCCCGTGACGGTCAGTGGAAACCGTTTCCCGCGCATCGTCCCCAGCGCCAAGTCCACCTCCTCCGCCTGATTGGGCGTCACCTCGCCCACAAACCGCAGCGTCAGATGCAAATTCTCTCGCGGCACCCACCGCGCGCCCGGCAGGCTGGAGCACAGAGCCGCCAGCCGTTCCCGCAACTCCCACGGCAGATCAATGCCGACAAACAGCCTCATTTCGTCCCCACCTGGGCGATCAACCGAGCCACCAGCGGCGAAATCCGCGCGACCACACGCTTCACCCCCGCCGGATTGGGATGAATATGATCGGCCTGGTTCAACGCCGGGTCCGCCGCCACACCCTCCAGAAAAAACGGATCATAGATCACGCCGGGCCGATGGCTCAGCCGGTCAAACACCGCGTCGAAATCCCGAGCATAAGCATCGCCAAGATTGGGCGGAGACTTCATGCCGGACAGCAGCACCGGAATGTGCTTGGCCGCCAACTGATCCAGAATGGCCGTCAAATTCGCCTCGGTGTTGCGCGGATCAATGCCGCGCAACCCGTCATTGCCGCCCAGTTCCACCAGCGCAGCGTCCGCGCCGTCGGCCAGCGCCCAGTCCAGCCGCGCCAGCCCTCCCGCCGTGGTATCCCCGGAAACGGCACCGTCGATCAGTTCCACGCCCGGAAACGCCGTCGCCAGTTGGGCCTGGAACCCATCGGAATGCGCCAGCCCGTACCCCGCTGACAGTGAATCACCGAGGATCAGCAGCCGCGGCTTTTGCGTCGCCGAGATGAAAATCACGCAACACACAAGCAGTGCGGCTTTGCGAAGGGCCACCAACGGGCCATATCGCTTGACCATGGACGTTCTCATCACGCCTCCGGCCACCAACGCACCGTCACACCAGAGAGAATCACTGGTCAGCGTGCGCAATCTGACATTGACGGTGCCCTCGGCAGCGGGCGCGGTCAACATCTTGCGAGGCATCGACCTCGACATTGCAACCGGCGAGGCGGTGGGCGTCGTAGGCCCCTCCGGCTCCGGCAAAACCAGCCTGCTGATGGTGCTCGCAGGCCTCGAACGCCCCAGCTCCGGCTCCGTCCGCGTGGCAGGCCAGGAACTCGTGGGCCAGGACGAGGACGCACTCGCTGCCCTGCGCCGCCGTGATGTCGGCATCGTCTTCCAGGCCTTCCACCTGATCTCCAGCATGACGGCGCTGGAAAACGTCGCCATCCCGCTCGAACTCGCGGGTGCTGCGGACGCCATGGACCGCGCCGAAGCCTCCCTTCGCGCCGTCGGCCTCGGCCACCGCCTGACGCATCTGCCCGGCACACTCTCCGGCGGCGAACAACAACGCGTGGCCCTCGCCCGAGCCTTCGCCGCCCGGCCCCGCCTGCTTCTCGCCGACGAGCCGACCGGCAATCTCGACGGTGCCACCGGCGAGGCGGTGATGGATCTGCTGTTCGGCCTGCGCGCGGAGCACGGCACCACGCTCATGCTGATCACCCACGACCTCCACCTCGCCGCCCGCTGCGACCGCACGATCTCGATTGCCGACGGTAAAATCGTCGCATGATGATGGCGCTGCGCATCGCGCGCCGTGAATTGCGGGCCGGTGTGCGCGGATTGCGAGTCGTCCTCGCCTGCCTCGCCCTGGGCGTCGCCGCCATCGCCGCCGTCGGCAGCCTGCGCGCCGGGATCGACGCTGGGCTGGCGTCAGACGGCACCCGCATCCTCGGCGGTGACATCTCCGTCCAAGGTGGCTACGAACCGCTTCCCGCCAGCCTGCACGACTGGCTGCAAGGCCGCGGTGCCGCAATCACCGACGGCGTCGGCATGCGCTCCATGCTCGCCGCCCCCTCCAGCGAACGCCTGTTGGTGGAACTCAAGGCGGTAGACGCCGCTTGGCCACTCATCGGCACAGCAACCTTCGCCCCTGTCGGAGCCCTTGCCCCCGGCAGCATCGCCGTCGACCCGCTGGTATTAGATCGCCTCGGTCTGAAAGTTGGCGACACCGTGCAAATCGGCAACGCCAAGCTCAAGCTCGGCGGCGTCATCACCAACGAGCCCGACTCTGTCTCCAGCCCGTCCATCCTCGGCCCGCGCGTGCTGATGCGCGGCGAGGACATGGACGCCACCGGCCTCATCCAGCCCGGTGCCATCATCGAACACCAACTCCGCGCCCGCTTCCCGGACGGCACCAACATCAAGGCCGCCATCGCCGATCTTAGGCGGGAATTCCCCGGCACTGGCTGGCGCATCCGCGACAGCAGCGACGCCGCCCCCGGCATTCGTCAGTTCCTCGACCGCACCAGCCTGTTCATGACGCTGGTGGGCCTCACCTCGCTGCTCGTCGGCGGCATCGGCGTCGCCAACGGCGTGCGCTCGTGGCTTGAGGCCCGCGCGCGCAGCATCGCCATCCTGCGCTGCCTCGGGGCGTCACCCCGCCTGGTCTTCGCCAGCTCCGCCCTTCAGGTGGGAGCACTTGCGGCCATTGGCATCGGTGTGGGCGTGCTCATCGGCGGATTGCTGCCCATGCTCGCCTCCCGCCTGCTGGTGGAGGTGCTGCCGGTCCCGCCGATCAGCGGCTTCTACTGGAAACCCCTCGCCCTCGCCGCCGGCTTCGGAGCGCTCACCGCCGCCACCTTCGCCCTCTGGCCGCTGTCACGCGCCATGAGCATCTCCGGCGCCGCCCTGTTCCGTGATGCGGTGCTGCCGGATGGCGGGAAGCCCAAGCGCTGGCTGGTGCTGACCACATTGCTGCTCTCCGCCTGCCTCATCGCGCTGACCATCGTCACCGCCACCGAGTGGAAATTCGCCATCGGCTTCTGCGGAGCCGCCGTGGCCACCCTCGCCCTGTTCCGCATCGGGGCCTGGGCGCTGATCCGCACCATTCGCGGCACGCATGCCAGCAAGCCTTGGGCGAGACTGGGCCTTGGCAACCTAAGCCGCCCCGGCAACGCCACGCCGCTGATGCTTGTCTCCGTCGGCCTCGGCCTGTCCACCCTCGCGGCCGTGGCGCTCATTCAGGGCAACATTCAGGCGCAGGTGGCCGACCAGCTCCCCGCCAACGCCCCCAGCTTCTTCTTCATCGACATCCAGAACACCCAGATGGCGCAGTTCCGCCAGATTCTGGCAGCCGAACCCGGCGTGATCGACATGAAGGAAGTGCCCAACCTGCGCGCCCGCGTCGTCGCCGTCGGCGGCGTCCCAGCAGAACAAGTCAAAGCCACGCCAGACACGGTCTGGGCCCTGCGCGGGGATCGCGGCCTCACCTACGCCGCCACCCCGCCAGATGGCACCACCATCGTTGCAGGCACGTGGTGGCCCGCGGACTATAACGGCCCGCCCTTGGTCTCATTCGACGCCAATCTTGCCCGCGGCTGGGGCGTCACAGTAGGAGACACCATCCGCGTCAACGTCCTCGGCCGCGACATCGACCTCAAAGTCGCCAATTTGCGAGACATCGCTTGGCGCAGCATGGGCATCAACTACGCTATGGTCGCAAGCCCCGGCCTGCTGGATCGCGCACCGCACACGCATATCGCCACCGTCCGCGCAACCGATGCGAGCCAACCCCGCCTTCTCCGCGCCGTCACCCAAGCCCTGCCGAACGTGTCCGGCATTCGCGTCGCCGATGTGTTGGCCGCCGTCGGTGTGCTGTTCGGCCAGCTCAGCGCCGCCCTCGCTGCCACCGGCTCACTTACGCTGATTGCAGGCACGCTGGTTCTGGGTGGTGCCGTCGCCTCCGGGCAGCGCAGGCGGATCAACGAAGCCGTGATCCTGAAAAGCCTCGGCGCCTCCCGCGCCCAGATCCGCGCCGCCTGGCTGGTGGAATTCGGCGTGCTCGGCCTCACCGCCGGAATCATTGCGGCACTGATCGGCACCGCCGCCAGCTTCGCGGTCACGCATTACGTCATGGCCACCACCTGGGTGTTCCTACCCGGGACGCTTGCCCTTACCATTCTCGGCTGCATGGCGCTGATGCTGGTGTTCGGCTATTTCGGCACCGAACAGGCATTGCGCACAAAAGTGGCTCCGCTGCTGCGAAACGACTGAACCGACATCCGGCTTTCCGCCGTTTAATCTCGCCGACGCTTGTATAAAACGAGGGTTTATACAAGATGAAGGCAGGGGAATTTTCTGCTACCATCTCCCACGGCTAATGCTGCTCCTAAACAAGGAAACACTCCATGGCTTTCACACCCGACTATCGGTCCTATCCCGCCACCGGCGGTGCCGCATCTTCGGCGGCCGCGGTTGATGCCGGGCTGCGCTCGTACATGCTCAATGTTTACAACTGGATGGCATCCGGCCTGCTGCTGACCGGCATCGTGGCCTATGGTTGCAGCACCTATTTGCTCGATGTGTTCTACCCGCTGGTGGCAACGCCGCGCGGCATGATGCACCAGCCCGGCGGCCTCGCTTACATCTCCATGTTCGCACCGCTCGCCTTCGTCATGGTGCTGAGCTTCGGCGTCAACAAGCTTTCCGCCACCGCCGCCAAGGCGATCTTCTGGGCCTTCGCCGCCGCGATGGGTGCCAGCATGATGAACATCTTCCTGGTCTATACCGGCCAAAGCATCGTGCGCGTGTTCTTCATCACGTCCGGCACCTTCGCTGCCATGAGCATCTGGGGCTACGTCACCCGCACCGACCTCAGCCGCATGGGCAGCTTCCTCATGATGGGCCTGATAGGCATCGTCATCGCAGGTTTGGTGAACATGTTCGTGGGCTCCAGCGCGCTGCAGTTCGCCATCAGCGTGATCGGTGTCCTCGTGTTCACCGGCCTCACCGCGTATGACACCCAGCGCATCAAGGCGACCTACCTGCAAACGGCCAGCTATGGCGGCATCCAGGACGGCGGCAAACGCTCGGTTTATGACGCTCTGAGCCTATATCTGAACTTCATCAACCTGTTCATGCTGATCCTCCAGCTCACTGGCGACCGTCGCAGCAACTAGTTGATCCTGAGTTAAAATGTCACAAAAGGCCGGGGGGCAACTCCCGGCCTTTTTTGTGGGCCTGCCCCCTAAAAAATCTCTTGCATAGGGGGGGTGGGGGTCCTATTTGGGCAGTCACGCAGCAACGCACGTGCCTCTGGCCCCCAGCTGTTTCGCCTCCGGGGTTACGTAACGACGTCAAGCGTTCTGGCAAACCGGGTTTGCGACACCCTCTCGTCGCGAAATCTTCGTCTGGTCGCTGGTTCGTTCGACCGTTTAGTAACCCACGTCCGTCGCCTGAACAGGCGGATGTTTCATAGGAGGCCCCGTGCGATGACCCCAAAAGTCGCGCGATTCCTTGCTGACCACCAACCGGCCACGCCGTGCTTGGTATTGGATGTTGATCGTGTGGAACAAAATTTCCACGCGCTGCGAACGGCTCTGCCATTGGCCCGCATCTATTACGCTGTGAAGGCCAACCCCGCCGCCCCCATTCTGGAACGCTTGGCGGGCCTCGGAAGCAGCTTTGATGCCGCAAGTGCGGAAGAGGTCGAATACTGCATCAACGCCGGTGCCGCGCCCTCACGCATCAGCTTCGGCAACACCATCAAGAAGGTGTCGGCCATCAAGCGCGCTTTCGCGGCAGGCGTTGATCTGTTCGCGTTCGATTCGGACGAGGAACTGGAAAAGATCGCCACCCACGCCCCCGGCAGCCGCGTTTACTGCCGCATTCTCGTGGAGAATGCCGGTGCCGATTGGCCGCTGTCGCGCAAGTTCGGCACCACGCTCGAACATGCCCGTGCGCTGATGATCCGCGCCGGAACGCTCGGGTTGGACGCCTATGGCCTGTCCTTCCACGTCGGCAGCCAGCAGACCGAAACCGCCAGCTATGAGGCCGCCATCGGTCGCGTCGGCATGCTGTTCACCGACCTACGTGATGCCCATGTCAACCTGCGCATGGTCAACCTCGGCGGCGGCTTCCCCACCGCCTACCGAGATGATGTGCCGGGCATCGACAAGTTCGGCATGGCCATTATGGGGGCCATGACCAAGCATTTCGGCAACGCCCTGCCGGAAATGCTGATCGAACCCGGTCGCTTCCTGGTGGCCGATGCCGGTGTGGTCAGCGCCGAAGTGGTGCTGGTCAGCAAGCGCGGCACCGACCCAGTCCGCTGGGTCTATCTCGACATCGGCCGCTTCGGCGGTCTGGCCGAAACCGAAGGCGAGGCGATCAAGTATCGCATCACCACCGACCATGACGGCAGCGAGTGCGGCCCGGTCGCCATCGCCGGCCCCACCTGCGACGGTGCCGACATCCTCTACGAGAAGTCCAACTACCGCCTGCCAATGGCGCTCGAATCCGGTGACCGCATCTCCCTGCTCTCCACCGGGGCCTACGTCACCACCTATGCGAGCCAACGCTTCAACGGTTTCGCGCCGCTGGTTGAGCACTACGTCTGACCTGCTACTCTCCCCCAAGGACATAACGATCCACGGGGGAGAGCGGCCATGGCGCAGCACAGGCTTCGCGCGGTGTTTATGCGTGGCGGAACCTCCAACGCCCTGATGTTCCATCGCGGTGATCTCCCCGCCGATCAGGCCGGCTGGGCACCTATCTTCCTCGCGGCGATGGGCTCACCGGACCCCAACGGTCGCCAACTGGACGGCATGGGCGGTGGCGTGTCGTCACTGTCCAAGGTCTGCGTCATCGGCCCACCCAGCAGGGAGGATGCCGATGTCGACTACACTTTCGGCCAGGTGCTGATCACATCGGCAATGGTCGATTACGCCGCCAACTGCGGCAACATGTCCTCGGCCATCGGCCCGTTTGCCGTCGATGAAGGCCTGGTCCCCCGCCCCACCGGGCCAGAGGCGCTGGTGCGCATCCACAACACCAACACCGGCAAAATCATCCACGCCCGCTTCCCGGTCGAGGACGGCATGGCGGCGGTGGACGGCAACCTCGCGCTCGATGGCGTCGCCGGCACCGGGGCACCGATCCGGCTCGAATTCCTCGATCCCGGCGGTGCTGGCACCGGCAAGCTGCTGCCCACCGGCCACGCCGTCGATCACTTGACGGTGGACGGGCTCGGCGAGGTCGAAGTCAGTCTGATCGACGCCACCAACGCCTGCATGTTTGTCGCGGCCGCATCCATGGGCATCACCGGCCTGGAGTTGCCGACGGAGCTGGAACGCAACACCGAACTGCTGGCCCGGCTGCAGGAGATGCGCTGCATGGCATCGGTGGCGATGGGCCTCACCTCCAGCATTGAGGAGGCCAGACGCATGGCCACGGCTCCGAAGGTTGCGATGGTGGCAGCAGCGGCCGACGCTCGCACACTCAGCGGCAAAATGCTGACGGCTGATGATATGGACATTCACGTCCGCATGATCTCTTCCGGCCAGCCGCATCGCGCCACTGAGCTGACCGGTGCCATGTGCCTCGCCGCCGCTTGCCGCGTGCCCGGCAGCATCCCCAACCGAATGCTCTCCGAAGCCGCTCGCACCGGCCCCGTCCGCATCGGCCATCCCTCTGGCGTGGTGCTGGTAGACGCAGCGGCCGAACTGCAGGGCGACGCCATCCACATCAGGCACGCCACCGTCTACCGGACGGCACGACGGCTGTTCCAGGGTGAAGTGCTGTATTGCCTGCCAAAACAATAGCCGCTCGCTCCCACCGCGATCCATGAGCGATGGATCACCCTCCGCGCGGCATCCGCATCTCACAATCCATCACTGACCGTGCCTCACGCGATGTGCCAGAGCATGATGACCGAAGGCGGAATCGCCACAGGTCTGAAGCGTGCGATCAAACACCAAGCTAGGGCAACGCCCGACCAGATTGAACTGTTCCGGTGCAATCTGATCGGCGCTAAGTTGCTCTAGATTCATATATTTCTAGAGCACGAACTTTCGACCAGATGATTCCATCTGGTCGAAACGTGCTCTAGAGCCTGATAGCTTTAGGTTGACGCGTAGCCTGAGTTGCGGAGGTAGTTTGCACATTCGGTTGGCGTGAACGCTTTG
>CAIJTR010000157.1 GCA_903823665.1 uncultured Rhodospirillales bacterium | reverse complement strand
CGGTTCAATCTGGTCGGGCGTTGCTCTAAGCCGCCTTCGCCTCCTGCACCAGCTTGTTCAAATTCACCAACACATCACGCGCCGTCTTCACCCGCACGCCCACATCCATGTCGCGCACAATGGCGAGCTTGTGGTCCGGCCGCAGCTTCACCAGCCCGCCCTTCTTGGCGAGCCATTGGATCAGCCCGCCGGGATTGCGGAACTTGTTGCCGCGGAAGCTCACCACCATCCCCTTCGGCCCGGCATCGATCTTCTCGACCCCAGTCTCGCGGCACAGCCGCTTGAGTGCGACGACCTGCAACAGATTATCGACCTCCTCAGGCAGCGGCCCAAAGCGATCAACCAGCTCGGCCGCCATTGCCTCGCTCTCGGGATCGCTCTCCAGCGCACCAATACGCCGATACAGCCCCAACCGCGCCGGCAAATCGCGGACATAAGTCTCCGGGATCAGCACCGGCAGCCCCAGGCTGATATTGGGCGTCCACTCCCGGCTCGCCGCCTTCTTACGCCCGGCAGAGGCGCGCATATCCGCCACCGCATCCTCCAGCATCTGCTGATACAGCTCGATGCCCACCTCACGAATATGCCCGCTCTGCTCATCGCCCAGCAGATTGCCCGCGCCGCGAATATCCAGATCATGCGAGGCCAGCGTGAAGCCCGCACCCAGATTGTCCAGCGTCTGCATCACCGTCAGCCGCTTCTCAGCGGCGGCAGACAGCGCATCAGTCGGCGGCCAGGTCAGATACGCATACCCACGCAGCTTCCCACGCCCCACGCGCCCGCGCAGCTGATACAACTGCCCCAGACCAAACCGGTCCGCCCGATAAATCACCAGCGTGTTCACCGCCGGCATATCGAGCCCGCTCTCGACGATATTGGTGGAGAGCAGAATATCGTATTTGCCGTCACCAAACTCGGTCATCACCCGCTCAAGCTCAGTCGGGGCGAGCCTGCCATGCGCCTGCGCCACCCGCGCCTCCGGCACAATCTCCGACAGGCGCTTGGCCATCCGGTCCATATCCTCCAGACGCGGCACCACGCAGAACACTTGCCCGCCCCTGAACCGCTCACGCTGAATGGCCTCGCGGATCACCACGGCATCAAACGGCATAATGAACGTCCGCACCGCCAACCGATCCGCAGGCGGGGTCGCAATAATGCTCATCTCCCGCACACCCGTCAGCGCCAGCTGCAACGTGCGCGGAATAGGCGTCGCCGTCAGCGTCAGCACATGCACATCCGCCTTCAGCGACTTCAGTTTCTCCTTATGCGTGACGCCGAAATGCTGCTCCTCGTCGATGATGACCAGGCCCAGATTGCTGAATGCGATAGACTTCGCCAGCAGCGCATGGGTTCCGATGATAATGTTGATCTCACCCGTCGCCACCTGCGCCCGCACAACAGCGGCATCCTTCACCGTCACCATCCGGCTGAGCTGCCCGATCTTGACCGGCAATCCCTCAAATCGCTTGGTGAACCCACGATAATGCTGACGCGCCAGCAGCGTCGTCGGCACCACCACGGCCACCTGCACGCCAGACATCGCCGCCACAAACGCAGCCCGCAGCGCGACCTCGGTTTTGCCGAAGCCCACATCGCCGCAAATCAACCGATCCATTGGCCGGCCAGACGCCATATCCTCCAGCACATCCGCGATCGCGCGCGCCTGATCATCCGTCTCCACAAACGGGAAGCGGGCGCAGAACTCGTCCCACTCGCCAGGGCCGGGCACCATCATCTCGGCCTCGCGCATCCGGCGTTCAGCGGCGGTGCGGATCAGCTCGCCCGCCATATCCTGCACGCGCTGCTTCATCTTGGCTTTGCGGTTCTGCCAGCTGGCACCGCCCAGCTTGTCCAGCGCCACCCCGCCGCCATCCGAGCCGAACCGGCTCAGCATCTCGATGTTCTCAACCGGCAGGAACAGCTTCTGCTCCCCGTCATAGAGAATGCGCAGGCAGTCATGCGGGGCCTGGTTCACATCGAGCGTGATCAGCCCGTCATACCGCCCAATGCCATGATCCTGATGCACCACCAGATCACCCGCGGCCAACTCAGTGGCCTCGGCGATGAACTGATCCGCCCGCTTGCGTTTCCGTGGCGGCCGGGCAATGCGTTCACCCAGCAAATCCTGCTCACTGACCAGCGCCAGCTTATCCGCAAGAAACCCGCGCTCAACCCCCAGCGTGATCAGGCACGCCGCCGAAAGCGGCGCATCGCGCACCGCCTCCCAGCTATCCGCCTGCACGGTGGAAAAGCCGTGCTCGCCCAGCAAATGCCCAATCCGCTCCCGCGAACCACGCGACCACGCCGCCACCACAATCCGCCGCCCAGCCTGCTGCCAACGCTCGGCCGTGGCACGGAATTCATCGAACACGTTGCTGCCCGGACCAGCCCCGCGCTGTGCAAAAATCGGTGCAGGCCGCGCGCCGCCATCAATCCCCGGCACACCCTCCGGCTGCGAGAACGGGCTGAACGTGAACATCTGGTTCTTCGCCAGCATCGAGCGGAAATCCTGCTCCGTCAGATACAGCATCTCCGGCGGGATCGGCCGGTACGGCACCTCGCCATCGCGCGGCAGCGTTTTCCGGGCAGAATAATGATCGGCAATCATCTCCAGCCGCGATGTCAGCACGTCCTCGCTTTGATGATCGAGGCTGACAGACGCCCCCGGCAGATAATCAATCAGCGTCTCCATGCCCTCATGGAACAACGGCACCCAATGCTCCATGCCCGGATGCCGCCGCCCCTCGGAAATCGAGAGATAGATTGGGTCACTGCTCGCCTGCTGGCCGAACAGCTCCCGCCACACCGTGCGGAACCGCGCCACGCTTGCCTTGTCGAGAAACACCTCAGACACCGGACGCAGCCGCAACCGGTCAATTGCAGCCCCACTGCGCTGCGTGGACGTATCAAACGTGCGCAGCGACTCGATGGTGTCGCCAAACGTGTCAATCCGCACCGGCTCGGCAAAGCCAGACGGAAACACGTCGATAATGCCGCCGCGAATGGCATACTCGCCCGGCTCCATCACCGTGCCCGAGCGCGCATAGCCGCGCCCCTCCAGGAACCGCGCCAACTCGTCGGATTTCACCACGCCATTGGTGACCAGCGACAGCGACGAGCCATGAAACACATGCCGCGGCGGCACGCGCTGCACCAACGCATTCATCGTCGTCAGAACAATCCGCCGCCCCTGCGCAGGCTCCAGCAACTGCGCCAGCGTTGCGATACGCTCAGACGTGATCGCCGCATTTGGCGAAACCCGGTCATAGGGCAGGCAATCCCACGCCGGAAACCGCAGCACCTCGGTGTTGTCGGCAAAGAACGCGAGCGCATCGGCCATGCTCGCCATCCGCGCATCATCGCGCGCCACATGCAGCAACGGCCCGTCATGCTCCCGCGCGCGGCGGGCCAGCAGCATCGCATCCCAGCCCTCGGGTGCGCCAAATACAGTCGCAGCGCTCATTTGCCGCCTGCCGCTTTAATCGCGCGCAGCATCGGGCTGTCGGCATAATCGGGAATCGGAAACCGCCCGGTCAGCCAATCCGCGAGATCAACGTCCGGCAGCTCCATCACCTCCTCCAGCGCATCCATCTCCACCTCAGACATCGACGCGATTCGCGGCTCCACAAAGCCGCCGATCAGCAGGTCGGTTTCATGCGTGCCGCGATGCGTGGCCCGGAACAGCAAACGGCGACGGCGGGTTTCGCTGGGCGAAAGGGTATTCTCTGTCATCATCCGCCATCCTATAGCGGTGTCGCATCGCACTGTCAGCCTGTGGAAACCTACACCCTCGATCCCCTGTTCGCTGAAATCACCGCCCTTCGCGGTGTCGGACCCACTTTGGCCAAGCTCATGGCCCGCGCGCTCGGCGGCGACCGGGTGATCGACCTGCTCTTCCACCTCCCTGAAACTTATATCGACCGCCGAGAACGCTCCCTGATCCGCGACGCACTGCCCGGCCAGACGGTCACGCTGGAGGTGGACGTCATCAGCATCACACTCCCCGAAACCGCCCGCCAACCAACCAAAGTCTCCGTCACCGACGGCTCCGGCTTCGCGGAACTCGTGTTCTTCCGCACCTTTCCCCAGGCCAAACTACGGCCCGGCACCCGCGTGCTGATCGGCGGCAAGATTGACGACCGCCGCCAGATCGCCCACCCCGACCACATCGCACCCGCAGGCCAGCCCGAGCAATTCCCAGGCGTCGAACAGGTCTGGCCTCTCACCGCGGGCCTGTTCGCCTGGCATTTGCGCAAGGCCATGTCAGATGCGCTCCATCGCATCCCCGCCATGCCGGAATGGCACGACCCAGCCCTAATGAAACGCGAAGGCTGGCCCAGCTTCGCGGACGCGCTGCACGTACTCCAAGCCCCCACCACCATGCCGTCGCCCATAATCCGGCGGCGCCTCGCCTATGATGAATTGCTCGCAGGCCAAATCGCCATGGGCCTCATGCGCCGCCGCAGCCGCGAACGCCCAGGCCGCCCCCTCACCGGGGACGGCCACCTCCGCGCCCAAACCCTGCTAGCCTTCGGCCACGACCTCACCGAGCCGCAACGAGAAGTGCTGCACGAAATCGACGCCGACCTCGCAGCCCCGCGCCGGATGCTGCGGCTCCTGCAAGGCGATGTCGGCTCCGGCAAAACCCTCGTCGCCATCCTCGCCATGCTACGTGCCGTCGAAGCGGGCGCGCAGGCCGCGATTATGGCCCCCACCGAAATCCTCGCCCGCCAACACGCCCGCACCCTCGCCCGCATCGCCCCGGTCCCCTCCGCCCTCCTGGCCGGGACCGTCACCGGCAAGGAGCGCGCCCGCGTGCTCGAAGGTTTCGCTGACGGCTCCATCCCCATCGCCATCGGCACCCACGCACTTGTCCAAGAAGGCGTGGCCTTCCGCGATCTCGCACTCGCGGTGATCGACGAACAGCACCGCTTCGGCGTCAACCAGCGCCTCATGCTCGGGGCAAAGGGCGAGCAAAGCGACGTGTTGGTGATGACCGCCACCCCCATCCCGCGCACCATGCTGCTGACCCAATGGGGCGAAATGCAGGTCTCCCGGCTCTCCGGCAAACCCGCCGGCCGCAAGCCGATCAAGACCACCACCCACCCGCTCAGCACCCTCGGCATCGTGTGTGACGCCGTCGCCCGCGCCATCTCCCGAGGGGCCAACGTCTACTGGGTCTGCCCGATGGTCAGCGAAAGCGAGCAGATGGACCTCGCCGCTGTCGAAGCCCGCTACGCCTCCCTCTCCGAACGCTTCGGCCCCTTGCTTGGCCTCGCCCACGGCCGCCAGGACACCAATGTCCGCGAAGCCGCCATCGCTGATTTCGCCGCCGGCTGCACCCGACTTCTCATCGCCACCACCGTCATCGAAGTGGGCGTCGATGTGCCGTCTGCCAGCGTCATCGTCATCGAACAGGCCGAACGCTTCGGCCTGGCCCAACTCCACCAGCTCCGCGGCCGCGTCGGGCGTGGCGAGGCCGAGAGTTTCTGCCTCCTCCTCTACGACGACCAACTCAGCGAAACCGCCCGCAAACGCCTCATGCTGCTGCGCGAGACCGAGGACGGCTTTCGCATCGCCGATGAAGATTTCCGTCTGCGCGGCGGCGGCGACCTGCTCGGCACCCGCCAATCCGGCCTCCCCGGCTGGCGCCTCGCCAACCCCGAAACCGATGAAGGCCTGCTCCATATGGCCGGGCGCGACGCGGAGGCGCTGCTCACCCGCGATCCCGCCTTAGAAAGCCCACGAGGGCAGGCGATCCTGCTGCTTTTACGGCTTTTTAATCGACTGGACGCCTTCCGCACCTTGCACTCCGGCTGATCTCGCGGCATTCACGCGTTGACCGTTTGGGAATGTGGAAATGGCTGCCCTCATCGAGATCACAGGTCTCACCAAGCGCTTCGGCACCTTCACCGCCGTGGACGGCATCTCGTTTCATGTCGAACGCGGCGAAGTGCTGGGCTTCCTCGGCCCGAACGGGGCAGGCAAATCCACCACCATGCGCATGCTCGCGGGGTTCATCACCCCCACCGATGGCAGCGCCCGCATTTGCGGCTTTGACGTGCAAAAACAAGGCGTCGCCGCGCGCCGACATCTCGGCTACCTCCCCGAAGGTGCGCCTACCTATCCCGACATGGCAGTCGGCGATTTCCTCCGCTTCTGCGGCCGCATCCGTGGCTTTCGCGGCAGTGAACTGACTGACCGGGTCAACCACGCCCTGCATCTCACCGCCCTGGAAGAGGTTCGCCTGCTGCCGATCGAAACCCTCTCAAAGGGCTTCAAGCGTCGCGTCGGCCTCGCGTCAACGCTGCTGCACGACCCGGACGTGCTGGTGCTCGACGAGCCCACCGACGGTCTTGACCCCAACCAAAAGCACGATGTGCGCGGCCTCATTCAGTCAATGGCCGCCACCAAGGCCATCATCATCAGCACCCACATCCTTGAGGAAGTGGACGCCGTTTGCACCCGCGCGATGGTCATAGCATCGGGCCGCGTTCTGGCTGATTCGACACCCAAGGAACTCGCGGCCATGCACCCGTCCGGCAAGCTCGACGACGTCTTCCGCAAGCTCACTTTGCAAGAGGCCGCCTGACATGAGCGCGATCCTGACAATCGCCCGGCGCGAACTCGGCGGCTATTTCGCAACACCTGTGGCCGCCGTGTTCATCGTGATCTTTCTGGCACTGCAGGGGGCACTCACCTTTAACCTCGGCCAATTCTTTGAACGCAATCAGGCCGACCTCGTGCCATTCTTTAACTTCTTACCCTGGGTGCTTTTGTTATTGGTGCCCGCACTCACCATGCGCCTCTGGGCGGAGGAACGCCGCGCCGGCACCATCGAATTCCTCCTCACCCTGCCGGTGACTCAAACACAGGCCGTGATCGGCAAGTTCCTCGCCGCCTGGGCGTTCACCGCCATCGCCATCGCCCTCACCTTCCCGTTCGTCATCACCGTGAACTACCTCGGCCACCCCGATAACGGCACCATCGCCTGCGGCTACCTCGGCGCATTGCTACTGTCCGCCAGTTTCCTCGCCATCGGAGGAGCGGTCTCCGCCTCGACAAAAAACCAGGTCGTCGCCTTTGTCCTTGCCGTCGCGTTGTGCTTTGTAACCGTCGTCGCCAGCACAACGCTCGTGGTGAATTTTCTGTCCACGAACGCACCGGGATTGTCCGCCATCGTGTCCCGCATCTCGGTGGCCGACCGGTATCAGGACTTCACCCACGGTGTCATCGAGCTGCGCGACGTGATCTATTTCGCAAGCCTCATCAGCTTCTTCTTGTTCCTCAACGCCGTGGTCATCGACCACAAACGGGCGAGCTGAGCCGCCATGAAGCGCTTCCTCATCTCCCTCATCGGCGTTCTCGGTGCCGCCGCATTGGCCGTCGGCATCAACATGATCGCCGAGCAAACCCTCGCCGGTCGTAAGCTCGATTTCACGGAGCAGAAGGTTTTCACTCTTGCACCCGGCACCCGCACGGTGCTCGCCGGCTTGGCAGATCCCATCACGTTGCGCCTGTATTATTCGCCAGCCCTCGGCGTGCAGATTCCGCAATATGCCGCTTACGAAGAACGCGTGCGCGAAATGATGCGCCAATACGCGGAACTCGCCCCCGGCAAAATCCGCCTCGAATTCCACGACCCCGAGCCGTTCAGCGACACCGAGGATCGCGCCACCGCTTATGGCCTCCAATCCGTCCCGCTCGATGAGAACGGCAACAAGGTGTTCTTCGGCCTCGCCGGCACCAACCTGCTCGACGACCAGCGCAGCATCGCCTTCTTCCAGCAGGAGCGCGAGCGATTCCTCGAATACGATATGACCAAGCTGGTCTACGAACTTTCCAACCCCAGGCGCGCCACGCTGGGCGTGCTGACCACGCTCAAACTCGATGGCGACCCGCAGATGATGATGCGCCGGCAAGGCGGTGGCCCGTGGATGGTGATGCAGCAGCTGCGTCAAACCTACAACGTGAAGTCCGTCGCCGTCGACACCACCAGCATCGACCCAAGCATCGACGTGCTGATGCTCGCACATCCGCAGAACCTGTCGGAGGCCACGCTCTATGCCATCGACCAGTTCGTCATGCGCGGCGGCAAGCTGCTGGCCATGGTTGGGCCGAGCAACGAGACGCTGCCGCGTGATCCACAAACCAATGCTGCCCCGGAACATCCGGAAAGCGACCTGCCGCGCTTGTTCAAGGCATGGGGTATCGAATACGATCCGAATACGGCGGTGGGCGATCTCACCGGAGCTTGGAAAATGCGCCCACGCCCCGGCACGTCTGGTGGTCCAGTGGACTATGTCGGCTATTTCCGCGTCCATGACGGCATCAACCACGATGACCCCGCCACCGCAGACCTTACCGAAGTCATGGTCGCCACACCCGGCTACATCGCGCTCAAACCAGGGACCGACCTCTCCTTCACGCCGCTGCTGTCCACCTCAGATCAGTCGCAGTCCCTGCCCGCGGACGTGCTGCGCAACGATCCGAACCCAACCGCCATCCTCGACGCCTTCAAGCCGGACGGCACCCACCGCGTGATCGCCGCCCGCATCCGCGGCAACCTGCACTCCGCGTTCGACAAAGCACCCGACGGCGCACAAGAGACATTCCTGGCGCAGTCTCAATCCCCAGCCAACATGGTCGTTGTCGCCGATACAGATATGCTGGCGGACCGCTTCTGGACGCGCACAGCTGATTTCTTCGGGTCCCCCACCAGCACGGCCTTCGCCGACAATGGAGCCTTCGTCAGCAACCTCATTGGCACGCTGGCGGGTGGTGATGTGCTGATCGGCCTGCGCAGCCGTGGCAGCGTCGCCCGTCCGTTCGACGTGGTGAATGACATGCAGGAAAAGGCCAACCTGCAATATCGCCAGACCGAAAAGGCGCTTTCTACGCACCTGGAGGAGAGCGCCAAGAAGCTCGCAGATCTCAATGCCGGTCGTGACGGCAGCGCCAATGCCGCGCTGAACGACGCCCAGCGCGCGGGCATCGAAGAACTCCGCCGCGACATGATCGACACGCGCGGCAAGCTTCGCCTTGTGCAGCTTGAACTGCGCCGAGACATCGCAGCACTGCAAACGCGACTGCAGCTCTTCAACGTCGCCCTCGTGCCTGGCCTGTTGCTGATCTTCGATGTGGTGATGGGCTTCGTCCGGCAAATGCGCCGCAACCGGAGGCCGGCATGAAACCCGCAACCGCGCTTGCTTTGCTGGCCCTCGGCATCGCAAGCATCGCCGCCGGTGCGGCACTGCAGCCCGAAAACACCGCGCCCATCGCCAGCACCGCTCAGCCGGTGTTGCCGGGCATCGCTGGCCAGTTGGAAACAGCTGCCCGGGTTGAGCTGCATCAAGGTGCCAAAACAAGCACATTGGTGCGCCTGGACGGCAAATGGGGCTTGGCGGAGCGCGAACAATACCCGGTCACGGTCTCCAAGGTCCGGGCCCTGTTCTCCGGCCTGGGGGAGCTGCGGCAGATCGAACGGCGCAGCAGTGACGCCACCTCATGGGCAAGGCTCGGCGTCGAAGATCCCGCACCACCGTCGTCCACCGCCACCTCGCTGCGCGTGCTCGATGAGCAGGGCAAGGTCCTGGCGGACATCATTTTGGGCCATCGCACCACGGCCACCAAAGGCGACCTGCCGGATCACCTTTACATCCGCCGCCCTGGCGACACGCAATCCTGGCTGGCCGAGGGGCATTTGGACGTCAGTGCTGATCCGCAATCCTGGCTGCTTCGCGACATCGTCAACATAGGCCATGACAGCATCGCCCGCGTTGTGGTGCAGCGCGGCGAGGACACATTCGATTTCCGCCGCAATGGGGAGGCTTTCGCACTCTCAAACCCGCCAAGCGGCAAGCTCGATGATGATCGTATTGCAGCCATGGCCGGTGCGCTTGAGCTTGTCAGCCAATCAGACGTCCGCCGTGGCCCATTGCCGGGCATGCCGTTTGGCAATGCGGTGTTCACCACGACCAGCGGGCTTTCATTGATTGTCACCGTCAATCGCGATGGCAAGTCCGTCTGGGCCAGTTTTGCCGCCCACGGCCCGGGCGAGGACGAATATCAGCGCCTGTCTGGCTGGGCGTTCGAATTGCCGGAATGGCGCGCGACCAGCCTGATCCCTGCCAAGTCTGACTTGCTGGCCACTGCCGACGAAACCGCACCGAAGTGAGCCGCGAATATCCAATGCGCCCGATCATTGGCATCGGCGTGGCCGTGCTCAGGCCCAGCTCGGCCTTGCTCGTCCGCCGCGGCACACCGCCGAACGTGGGGGCCTGGAGCCTTCCGGGCGGGGCGCAGGAACTGGGCGAGACAACCGAACAGGCCGCGCGGCGGGAGTTGGCCGAAGAAACAGGCCTCTCAGTCGGCCCCCTGCTTCTGGCAGGCGTTATCGACAGTATCACTCCGGATGCTGACGGTCGCCCGCGTTATCATTACACGATCATCGACTACGCCGCCCTCTGGACGCACGGTGATACGCAGCCGGGCGGTGACATCACACAATGCGCATGGGCGGCATTTGACGAGTTTGACCGTTACCAGCTTTGGCACGAAGCACGCCGCATCATCCGCACCGCACGCCAATTGCTCCAGCTTACCGAGGGCCAGCCGATATGAGCGAGACCGAAATGCATGTCTACGAACCCGCCCTCGGCCACGGCCTCAAGCACGACCCGTTCAATTCGATCATCGGCCCACGCCCGATCGGCTGGATTTCGTCCAAGGGTGCCGATGGCTCGATCAACCTTGCCCCATACAGTTTCTTCAACGGCTTCAACTACACACCGCCGATCATTGGCTTTTCCAGCACAAGCCTGAAAGACACTTTGCGCAACTGCCAGGAGACCGGCGAATTCGTCTGGAACCTCGCCACGCGTGACCTGGCTGAGGCGATGAACCAGACCAGTGCCCCGGCCCCCTACGGTCGCAACGAGTTCGAGTTGGCGGGCCTCACCCAAGCACCCTCTCGCGTCGTCGCCCCGCCGCGCGTGGCGGAGAGCGGCGTGGCGTTTGAATGTAAGGTTACGCAGATCGTGGTGCTGAAGAACTGGCAAGGTGGCGACACGCCGGCTCAGATGGTGTTCGGCGAAGTCGTCGCTGTCCACATTGCCCAGCGGCTGCTGAAGGATGGCGTATTCGACACTTTTGGCGCCGGCATCATCCTTCGCGCAGGAGGCCCCTCCGGCTACGCAGAGATCAGCCCGTCGAGCCGGTTCGATATCAGCAGGCCCGGCTGACCGCAGCCAGAGCAACGCCCGATCGGATTGAACCGGTTCGGTTCAATCCGATCAAGGCTAAGGCTCTAGAGCAACTTAGCGCCGACCAGATGATTCCATCTGGTCGAAACGTGCTCTAGCGAACGCAGCAACCGAGTGAAGCCTCGTCGCACTGGCCTACAATTGCAGGCGAATGGCCCGAATGCAGGCAGCATGAAAGGGCAACTCCCGACCTCTCAGCAGCTTGCTACGCCCCCAGTGACAGTCCAATCCGACAGGCTGCTAAAACAATTTTAAAAATTGATGTCATAACGATTTTATTGGGATATCCTTCACGCTCTAAATTATCAGAGCAACATCAAAATTATCACTCTTCAAATTTAATAACTATCAAACAAAATAGTTTATATACAAAAGTTGACCAACACGATCAAAATGTAACTGTGAATTTTACATAAATACCGATAACTTGAATTACAATGGATCGCTCTGATAATGACGGGGTAAACCTTCGAGGGTGGGTATCATGGGTTTTCAATCAAGCCAGGGCCTTACAATGAATATGCATGAAGTGGAATTGATCGACGCCATCACCGGTTCGTTGTCTCCACTTGGCCTGCACAATCGGATCGAAGCAGAGCTAGAGCGCGCCAAGTTGTCTCGCGCAACCATGAGCCTTGTTATGCTGTCACTTGGGCAATTTGACGATGTCGTGGCTCGTTTTGGTGTTGAGGCTGGACAGAATTTCCTCCGCCGGATGGTTGCTGCATGCCGCACGTGTCTGCGAAGCTCTGATTCCATCGGCCGTATTGGCACGGATTTCGTTGTCATTCTGCCGGAAATTCCTGAGCGCGGCGGCCAACGCGTCGCAGAAAGGCTCCGCGCGGCGGTGAATGCGATCTCGCTGGCCCGCGAAGGAGATGCAATGCCGCAAGCCGTTGAGCTCGGCGTTGCATCCATGTCGGGCGTGGATCGCATTGGCGGGCTGACAGCTGAGCAGGCAATCACTCGGGCCCACGAGGCAATGCTTACGCCCGGTCATTCGCAGGACGAAGCACAAGAGATCGCCGCCTGACGTGAAAACGTGTTTGGTGTAACGGTTGGCGTCGAAAACGCCAGACGGAAACACCATGTCGACCAGCTCACGCCAGCGCCTCATTTTGGCTTTAGACCAAGGCACCACATCCACCCGGGCAATCGCGTTCACCACGCCAGACCTGATGCCGCTGGCAACAGCAAGGCGCGACCTTCCGCAGCATTTTCCTGCGTCCGGCTGGGTTGAACATGAGGGTGCCGATCTTTTCGAGCATAGCGTGGCGGTTCTGCGTGACGTGATCACCCAGGTCGAGCCGCATGGCGCTGTCGCAGCGATCGGAATAACAAATCAGCGCGAGACAACGCTGATCTGGGATCGTCGCACAGGCAAGCCCATCCATCGGGCCGTCGTCTGGCAGGACCGCCGCACTGCAGAAATATGTCAAAAGCTTCGTTCGCAAGGGCATGAAGCAACCGTGAGCAGCCGCACCGGACTTCTGCTCGACCCGTATTTCAGCGCGACGAAGATTGCATGGCTGCTCGACCACATAGAAGGCGCGCGTGAAACCGCCGAGGCTGGTCACCTCGCATTCGGCACCGTGGACAGTTGGTTGTTGTGGAAGCTAACGGGCGGACGTGTGCATGCCACCGATGCCACCAATGCAAGTCGAACCGCTTTGCTCAACATCCACACTGGAACGTGGGACACCGAATTGCTTGAAATGTTCCGGCTACCGGCCTGTATCCTGCCTGAAGTGCGGGATTGTGCAGCCCCTTTTGGCTTCACCGATCCAACAGTTCTAGGAGCCTCAATCCCCATTTTGGGGATAGCGGGAGATCAGCAGGCGGCGGCCATTGGGCAGGCGTGCTTTACCCCGGGCATGGTCAAATCCACGTATGGCACTGGCTGTTTTCTATTGCTCAACACTGGCGAACACGCGGTCCCTTCCGCACATAGAATGCTCACCACGATTGCCAGCCAACTAAGGGGATCGCGCAGCTATGCGTTGGAGGGCGCAATTTTCGTCGCAGGTGCAGCCGTTCAATGGCTTCGCGATGGGTTGAAGATGATCTCGGCCGCTGATCAGGCGGAGGTTTTGGCACGGCAATCCGACCCCAATCAGGCGGTCTACTTGGTGCCCGCTTTCACGGGTTTGGGCGCACCGCATTGGGATGCCAACGCACGAGGTGCCATGTTCGGTCTCACGCGAAACTCCGGTCCTGCCGAATTCGCCTGCGCGGCACTACAGAGCGTGGCGTTTCAAACCCGCGACCTCATCGCTGCCATGCATGCCGACTGGCCAGAGGCCGTTCCGGCCGTCCTGCGTGTTGATGGTGGCATGGTTGCAAGCGATTGGACCATGCAATTTCTAGCCGACCAGCTCGCGGCTCCCGTAGACCGGCCACGCGTGTTGGAGACGACGGCGCTCGGCGCGGCATATCTTGCCGGGTTGCAGGCTGGGCTATGCCCGGAACCAGCTGAGTTCGCCAGCAAATGGGCGTTAGAACGTCGTTTCATTCCAGCAGGTGACGTCACGAAACACGATCAGCTCTACGCTGGCTGGCAAGATGCCGTGAGGCGAACCCTGGTCGGCACCTAACCACCACAGAAACTGTAGATTGACCCAGAAGGGTGCATGATGTCATCCCCCCCTAGATCATTGAACATCATCGGATCATTTGGCCCGCTATGACTGATATCAGCCCAGAAACCTTGCTCGCCAAAACCGCCAAGGGGGCAGGCTGGATCATCGGCTGGCGCATGGTAACCCGCGTGCTCGGCATGATGAGCCTGCTGTTCCTGGTTCGCCTGCTGCTTCCGTCCGATTTCGGCTTGGTGACGCTTGCAATGGGCTTCTCGCAGGCGATCGATGCATTGTCGGCACTCGGCGTTGAGGAAGCGGTCATCCGAGAGAAAAACCCGACCAAGGACCTCTACAACAGCGCCTTCACCATCAACGTCATCCGCAGCGTCGCCACCGCCACGCTTCTCGTCGCGGCATCTTGGCCGGTGGCGCAGTTCTTCGGTGACACGCGATTGTTTCCGGTCCTGCTGGTATTGGCGCTGAGCGCGCTGATCAACGGCCTTGAAAACGTCGGCATTATCGAATTTCGCCGCAACATGCAGTTCGACCGCGAGTTTTTGATGCTGTCTATTCCCCGCGTGGTGAGCATCATTCTTGCAATCAGCCTGGCGTTCTGGTGGCGCAGCTACTGGGCGCTTGTGATGGCGATCTTCATCTCGAGCACGCTGCGCATTGTGCTGACTTACGTGTTTCACCCGTTTCGCCCGCGCTTCGGGCTCAAAGCATGGCGGCAGATTGCGAATTTTTCGATTTGGTCCTGGCTGCTCAGCCTTACCAGCCTGGCCCGGGACCGCTGCGACACGTTCGTTATTGGCCGCGTTATGGATATCGCGAATGCCGGGTTCTTTTCGGCCGCGGTCGAGATTGCCGTGCTGCCGGCGAGTGAACTCGTCGCCCCGCTCCAGCGCGCAAGCTTCTCGGCATTCGCCAGCACGCGCCATGCAGGCTCGAACGACGACACGATCACCACCTATCTGCGGGTTCTATCCAGTGCCGTCCTTCTGGCACTTCCCGCCAGCCTCGGCATTTCCATGGTCGGGCCTTTGATTGTCGAGGTGGCATTCGGTGAACGGTGGCGGGCAGCCAGCGTGGTGATCGAGGTTACTGGGCTAGGTCTATCTTTGATGGCCATGGGGATGATCAGCGCGCCACTCCTGAACGCATACGGCCAATTGCGCGGCATGTTCAAAATTCAGCTTGCGGCCGTGATAGTGCGCATTCCGCTAGCGATTTTCCTGGTCAGCCGCTTCGGCCTGCTGGGTGGCGCAATTGCAGGGGCATTGGGAACTGGTATCGAGCAGATGCTCTACGTCGCCATGGCCCTACACAGATTGCGTCTGTCACCGATGGAACTGATAAGACACAACGGCCGCGCCCTGATTGGCGGCGGAACGATGGTGGCCGGGATGATGGCACTCGGCCTCGCCTGGATGGATGCGCCCACAGTACCTGGGAAAGCCCTTCAGGCACTGGCCATTTCAGTTGCAACTGGAGCCTTCATTTACACGACAGCGGTCGTCTTGCTCTGGCTTGCTGCAGGCCGGCCGGTGGGCGCTGAACGTGATGCTATGGAACTCCTGCGCAGGCTCGGCAGACGCGCCACAAGCGTGGTTCGCAAGCAATGGATTGTCCTATATGGACACGGCTGACACCAAGAAATCCACGAAGTCCAGCGAGGGCGATTTGCGCACGTTGCTCATTGTGCTGAGCTTTCATGGTGCTCAAGACACGCTAGACTGCCTCACCAGTATATACTGCGACAAACCCACCGCGGCTGATGTGCTCGTGGTCGACAACGCCCCGAACGACGGAACCGTAGAGATACTCCGTCACACCTTCCCTGCACTGGAGATCCTTGAACTCGCGGAAAACTCCGGCTGGGCCGGTGGCAACAACGCTGGCATCAAGCTGGCTCTGGAGCGTGGGTATGACTTGCTTTGCCTGATGAACAACGACATCACCGTTGACCCAGGAACCATTGACCGCTTGATCGAGGCTGCCTCCAGCGTTGGACCCGGGCTCATGCACCCAAGGTTCCACGATCACTACGCGCCGGATGTTGTGCAGCATAACACCGCACATGACCAAACGGCGCTCCCTGGCCATCTTGACATTCACCTCATGCACCACGCCTACGGTGCTTGCATGATGGTTCATGCAGACTTGTTCAAACGTGTAGGCCTTTTTGACGAGCGCTTTTTCCTGCAGCTGGAAGAGACCGATTTCTATACCCGGGCTGAAGCGATGGGCTTCGCAGCACGCGTTTGTCTACAGGGGCGCGTACTGCACAAGGAATCTGTTAGCTTTGGTGGCAAGGTTTCGCCCACCAAGACCTACTACATGCTGCGCAACCAGCTGCTTTTTGGCGAGAAACATGCGTCCGGGATCACCGGACGAATTGAAATGCTTCGCCGGATGTACTGGGGCATGCAGGGTATTTTGGGCAGCAATCTGAACGCCTGGCGTGTCTTGCGCTGGCTGTGTTCAAACGAGGCCACGGCGATCGCCGGGCGCGCTGGTATCCGCGACTACGTCATGCGTCGGTTTGGAAAAATGCCCGAAGCCACCGCAAACATACTTCGCACCAGGATGGGCTGAGCAAGGGTGCCGCATGAGCCGGTTTCCCAGCGCATGGCCGTTGGTGCATTTTGGCTGTTCGCCTTCCGGCTGCTCACCCGTGTCCTCGGAGCGGGCTCCACCTTGGTTATGGCCAGGATTTTGCTGCCGGGCGATTTTGGCCTCACTGCCATGGCCACCGCACTGTCCTTTGCGATCGACGCGCTGTCACAACTGGGGTTGCAACAGGCTCTGATCCGCCGCGTCGAGCGGGATCAAAGTCTGCACAACACGGCTTTTACATTACAACTCGCACGCGCAATGATCACCGGCATCGGCATTGTGCTCGCAGCTCCCCTTGCAGCCGATTGGTTCAGCGAACCCCGGCTTGTGGCGGTGCTTTATGTTCTTGCGGCCGCATCGGTGTTGTCTGGCATTCGCAACATCGGCACCGTCGAGTTTGGCCGGGATATGCTCTATCAGCGGCAATTCGTGCTGTTGTCGGTGCCGCGACTGATACAAGTCCCCATCACCATCGCGATGGCACTGATCTGGCACAGCTACTGGGCGCTGATCGCAGGGATCGTGGTGTCCAAGATGCTGGACGTCATCATGAGCTACGTCATGCACCCTTTTCGGCCACGCCTCTCGATTTCAGGCTGGCGGGAGCTATTGGCTTTCTCACTTTGGAGCTGGGCTTCAAGCGTGGTTGCCATCATCTGGGATCGCTGTGACCCGGTGGTGATCGGCCCCGCCATCGGCACCGCCGAGCTTGGTGTCTACCTCCTTGCAGTCGAATTGGCGATGCTGCCGGTCAGTGAACTCGTTGGACCGGTGAGTGATGTCCTATTCGCCGGATTTTCTGAAGCGCAACGCGATGGAAGGAGCCCCGTGGCTCTCGCTATGCCAGTCGCACAGGCGCTCATACTTTTGGTGATGCCCCTGATGATCGGCATCTCGGCGACCTCAGGCTACCTCGTGGCGGCACTCCTCGGTCCAAACTGGTTGGCCGCACAGCACCTGGTCGCGGTCGCGGCATGGCTGGGACTGTTCGCGCCGTTTGCGTTTGTCTGCCAATCCGCACTGCTGTCATCTGGGTATTTACGCTCGAATTTCGTGGCGAACGCGTTGGCTTCGGTGCTCAAGCTGGGGGCGCTTGTTGGCGTCATGGCAACCACCAAGGATATTGCTACCATTATCACCGCCTCAGTTTTGATCGTGGCTGGGGAGGCAATCATCTTCACGACAATCCTCGCTCGCGCCGAGCCAGCCAACATCATGGCGTCCCTGCCCGGCTTTTTGCGTATCCTCACCGCGGGGGCCGCTACAATGATCGTCATTCGTGCGACAGGCTTCGGCTGGAACGAAGTCACAATGCCAGGATTTCAGGCGCTCCTGACCGGGCTTCCACTCGGGATCGGATGCATCGCGGTATTCGCCGGTTTCGCCACTGCGTTTTGGTACCTAGGTGGCCGCCCAGAGGGTTCTGAGACCCGGGTCATCAGGCTCATGGGAAAGGTTGCCGGGCCAATTCTGGCCCGGCTCAACCCCGCGGGCTAAACTGGCTCGCTCTTCTTGACCGGTGTTCGAGAGATACTGCGGATCTCTGGACGTGGACGACCCGATGCCAGGCCAATCTCACGGTCTTGCGCTTCGATGATCTTACGAGCCGGCTCATCGCCATCCAAGCCACCAAGAGCGGTGGCCGGAACCTTGCGGTTTGAACTACGGGTATCGTCGACGTACTGAACGTCGAAGAACACGAAGCTGGTCTCAATCCTACGCCGCGGCGGTGCCATCATGGCCTCCTTCATTCAATTCGACATCTTCAGCAACAGCGTCTGACACTGCGGTATCGAGTGGCGGCAGGCCGGCCTTACGGCGTGCCACCTCTTCCTCGCGCTCACGCTGCTTCTCGTCTTTCTTTGCCTGCTTGGCGCGATTGCGCTCAGCACGCTGCTGATTGTAGTTCGGCTTGAAGGCCATGATCGTCCTACCTGAGAGAAGTCCAACACGCTGAAACGCGCAATCAGCCCCGCGCTTAACCTCGGCGCAATTGGCTTTCCCGCACCACGCGCTCATGACTGTCGCGCGCCGACTTGATCCGATACTGCAGATCAGCCGTCTCGCTCGGCATCAGCCGGGCGATTGTGTAGGTGCCACGGGGCACATTGCCGTCAAAGCGACCCGGGGTGAACTCGACCCGATCGCCCACGATGAACTTATGTTTCGACATGGCGACATAGGCTCACAGTTCCGCCTGGCGCGCCACTTATCAATTTGTCATGCGCGCTTGGCACGGGTCACAATTTGCGTGGGATTGACAAAGCGCAGCGCCAACAACAGCCAGGCAAGTGTGGTGATCATGTAAATCACCGCCATCGCGTCCACCGATTGCCCTGCTCGAACACCGGCAGCGAACACCGCGTAATACAGCGCCACCACAAGTGTCTGGCTTGTTGGTCCCGCTGTCAGGAACGTCAGCTCGAACATCGCAATCGTGCGCACCAGCACCAGCAACAACGCGGCAAGGATACCCGGTGTCAGCAGCGGCACCAGCACATGGATGAACATCCGCAATGTCCCAGCGCCGAACACGCGGGCCGCCGCCTCGACGCGCGGATCAATCTGCTGGATGAATGGGATCATCACCAAGATGACGAACGGAACCGTCGGCACGAGATTGGCCAGCACAACGCCGACGATGGAGCCAGCCATATCCGCTCGATAGAGCACGGTTGCGAGCGGAATACCGAACGTGATCGGCGGAACGAGCATCGGCAGCAAGAAAAGCAGCATCACGAAGCGTTTGCCCGGAAACTCCCGCCGCGCCATGGCATAGGCGGCGGGCACTCCAAGCAAGCCCGACAGCAGCACCACTGCGCCCACCACCTCAAACGTGGCGAGCAGCACATCGGGCAATTGGAACTCGTCCCATGCCGACAAATACCATTTTGTGGTGAAGCCCACCGGCAGCCACGTGGTGAACCAACGAGTGGAGAACGAGTTCACCACGACCGTCGCAATCAACCCCATCAGGTTGACGATGAAAAACCCAACCAGGATCCAAATTGCCCAGACCCAGAGCCTGCCGCCGACAGATTGTGTGCGGATCATCGTCTCAACCTTTCCCGCCACCGGCAGGCCCACGATAAAATAAGGATTGCAAACCCAGCGTCCCCGCCACGATCACCACCTGAACCAATCCCATGATCATCGCGATGGCCGATGCCATGGCGTAGTCATATTCTTCAAAAGCAGCGGTGTAGGCGGCAACCGAGATCACACGCGTGTCTCCGGCCGGTGCGCCAAGCAGCACCGCCGAGGGAAACACCGAAAACGCCTGCACAAAGGACAAGCAAAACGTGATCGCCAGTCCTGGCAGCAGCAGCGGGAGAATGATCAGCTTGAACCGCTCCCAGCCGCGCGCACCCAGCATGGCCCCGGCCTGCTCCAGCGCCGGATCAATGCCCGTCACGTATGACAGCGTCAGCAGGAAGGTGAACGGGAAACCGGTGATCACAAGAGACAGAAACACGCCCCAGTAATTGTGGATCAGATGAACTGGTGAATCGGACAACCCAATTTCGAGCAGAGCACGGTTCAGCCAGCCGCGAGGCCCAAAATAGTTCAGCATGCCCTCGGCCACGAGCACGGTGCCCAGCGTGATTGGGATCACCAGAATGGTCGTCAACAGCTTTGGATTGGCCATCAACCGCACGCGAAGCGCCACCGGCACCGAGAAAGCAACGTTCAGCAAAGTGACCGGCACCGCCAGCTTCAGTGTCTTGCCCACCGTGTCATAGAGAAACGGATCAGAGAAGAAGCGCGCGTAATTGGCCAGCCAATCGCCTGTCTTTGGCTGAAATGACAGCACCAACCCGAACAGGAACGGGTAGATGAACAGTGCCACGATAAACAGCGCTGCCGGCAAAAGCAGCAGCGTCACCCCATCCACACCATTTCGCGCCAGCGTCGCGCGCAGGCCGTTCACGCCGGATAAACCAGCACGCGGGCCGGCTCAGCACTCAGTGTCAAAGCCTCGCCTGGATTCACACGGTGCTCTGCGCGGAAATAGAGTTCGGTGCCTTCTGCCGTCACTGCCACGCCATAAAAATCCCGCCCGCGATACTCTGCGGTCAAAACGGAGGCTTGGATCGGGCCGTTCATCACCGGTGACAGATCCTCAGGACGGATGGCCAACGTCGCAGGTCCCGGAGCGATCTCCCCCACAGGCGTTGCCCAAAGTGAAGCCGGGCCGAGGGTCACACTCAGCCGTCCGTCAAAGCTTGCCGTGGTCGGCAGCACATTGCGAAATCCCATGAACTCCGCCACATCCGGATGCGCCGGGCGACCATAAAGCTCATCAGGAGTGCCGACCTGACGCATCTGACCATCGCGCAGCACCACGATCCGATCAGCAAGCGACAGCGCCTCGTCCTGATCATGCGTGACGTAAATCGTGGCGCACCCCAGCGAGTTGTGGATGCGGCGAATTTCAGCACGCATCTCCAGCCGCAGCTTAGCGTCCAGATTGGAAAGCGGCTCGTCCATCAGCACCAAGGGCGGCTCTACGACGATGGCGCGCGCAATCGCCACACGCTGCTGCTGCCCCCCGGAAAGCTGACCCGGCAGTTTCTCGGCTTGCGGGCCAAGACGGACCAGCCGCATCGCCTCAGCCACACGCCGATCAATCTCATCCTGCGGTCGGCGCTGCATCTTCAGGCCGAAGCCAATATTCTTCCGCACGCTCATGTGCGGAAACAACGCGTAATTCTGAAACACCATGCCAAAGCCGCGGTTCTCCGGCCCCAGCGTGTCGATCCGCTTGTCATCCAGCCAGATGCTGCCGGACGACAACGGCAATAGCCCAGCGAGGCAATTCAACGCCGTCGATTTGCCGCAACCGGATGGGCCAAGCAGGGCGATGAATTCGCCCCGCTTGACCTCCAGCGAGATCCCCTTGAGCGCATTCAACGAACCGAAATCGCGGCTCATTGCTTCAAGCCGCAGCGCCCGGAAATCTTGTGACGACATGGAGTTACTTCCCAACCTTGGCGCCAACCTGCTCGTCCCAACGGCGGAACGCATAGACCAGGCCAGCCGAATCAAGCGGTAGTTCAATCGGATTCTCAGCGATCAGCTTGGCGTAGATATCACGGCCAAACTCACCAATCGCGTCCTGGCTTTCCTTGGTCGCCATCGCCAGCGTCACACCCGCCACTGCCGGGCCGGGGTAGAAGTAGCCCTTGTCATACGTATATGCCTGCTGCTGCGGCAGCATCATGAAGCTCACCATCTCCAGCACCAGCGCCAGCTTCTCGGGCGTCAGACCCTTCGGAACGCACATGAAGTGGCTATCACCGATCCAGTGAAAACCCTTCATCGTGCTGATCATGGCCTCCTTGGGCACGACCCCCAGCACCCGCGGGTTGATGTCCCAGCCCACATGGCTTGCAATCATCGAGCGAGTGCCCTCGCCAAACTCCTTCATCACAGCACCCGTGCCGGTCGGATAGTATTCGAGGTATTTGCTCATCTCTTCGAGATAGGCCCAGGTCTTCGCCCAGCCTTCCTTCGGGTCCTTCGGGTTCGAATCGCCCAGTAGATACGGCAGGCCCATCATAAAGGCGCGGCCTGGGCCGGAATTGGCGGGGCGGGCATACATGAACTTCTTTGGATTTTGCTTGCACCAGGTCAGCAATTCCTCAGCGGTGCCCGGCGGCGCCTTCACGAGATCAGGCATGTATTCCAGGATCGGCCCGCCGGGGCACACGGCCACCACCAGCGCCTGACCTTCAGCTGCCGTCTGCAGCTTGGTTGCCATCGGGGACAGGGTTTTCAGGTCTGGCAACTTGGCCGCATGCGCCGGAAACAACGGCTCCCACAGCTTGAGCTCGATGCCGGCCGCGAGCACGTCATTGCCACCAAGGATCAGATCGATGTCCACCTTGCCGGCATCCTGCTGAGCACGCAGCTTGCCGGGGATCTCAGGGGCGGTGGAACTGGTATAAGACATCCTGCCAACCCGCGTCGGATTGGCCTTCGCAAACGCATCGAACCCCGCGCGCGTCAGCGCCAAATTGCCTGCGGCGTCGATGATATTGATGCCAACCACGCCCTGCGCCTCTGCGCGTCCGGCAACACCTGCCGCCGCAATGGCCGCAGCCCCACCCAGAACCGCGCGCCGCGTTGCTGAAACTTGTTCCATGCCGCTTCCCCTGCCCCTCAAAAAATGGTCTTACGATGCCACTCGTATAAGCCTAGACCGAAAAAGGTAGCGATACCAGGGGGCGAAAAAAAATTGAACGAACGCAGCCGTGCTTCCGTCGCACCGGTGAAAATCACCGATGTCGCCGCCCTTGCGGGGGTCGCCCCAATGACCGTCTCGCGGGTGATCAACACGCCGGATCGAGTGTCAGCACCGACAGCCGCTCGTGTCCGGGCCGCCATTGAGCAACTTGGCTATGTTCCGAACCTGATCGCAGGCGGCCTGTCCTCACGCCGCAGCCGCATGATCGCAGCCATTGTGCCGACCATCGCCAGCCCGATGTTCAACGCCCCGGTGCAGAGCTTCACCGACGCAGTCGGCAAGGCGGGCTATCACGTGATGCTGGCGCTGTCTGGCTACACCCAGGAACACGAAGACGCCCAAATCCGTGCGGTGCTTGCCCGCCGGCCGGATGGGCTCCTCCTCACAGGTGCCAGACGCTCCCCAGCCATTCGCAAGCTTTTGCTCGAATCACAACTGCCTGTGGTCGAAATTTGGGATACCGCCGACGAGCCAACTGACGTGCTGGTAGGCTTTGACCACCGCGAGGTCGGGAGAGCCGTTGCGGATTTTTTCATCAACGCAGGACACACCCATTTCGCCGTGCTTTATGCCTCCGATCCACGTGGCGTTGGCCGCGGGCAGGCCTTTGCCGAGCATATCAGAAGCCGAGGTCTTCCAGTCGTAGCCGAGAAAATGCTTCCCGCACCAAGCAACATCGCGGACGGGCGAAACGCCTTGAAAGATATCGCGGATAAACTCGCCCCACGCACCGCTGTGTTCTGCAGTTCCGATTTGGTGGCCTACGGTGCCATGACTGAAGCCCGCCTACGCGGGATCGATGTGCCACGACAGCTCGCCATCTGCGGATTCGGCGACTTTGAACTCAGCGCCCAAAGCCATCCATCCGGCACAACAGTTCGAGTAGATGGCGCAGAAATTGGCCGCGTCGCCGCTGAAGCATTGCTCGCCCGCATCGTCGGAACTGATGAGGCCGCGCGAGTGATGGTGCCATTTGAAATTATCGTAAGACAATCTACCTAAAATGCGTTGGCCACGCAACATCGTTGTGTGCCGAAGCCCAATATGGCTCTCGACAAGCCCGCGCCAAATGCACAGAACAGCGCGCCTGAATGGAGAGACACGCAATGGCCCAAAATCTGTATGTGAACCCCGTCCTGAAACAGTTCGTCGAAGCCGAGGCGCTGCCCGGCACGGGGGTTGCCGCAGACGCATTCTGGACTGGTCTGGCCGGGATCATTGCACAATTCGCCCAACGCAATGCGACGTTGCTCGCCAAGCGCGACACGTTGCAGACCGAGATTGACGCCTGGCACCGCTCCACCAAGGGCCATGGCGTCGACGCTGCCGAATACCGAACCTTCCTCACCTCCATCGGCTACCTGCTGCCACATCCCGCCCCGTTCAGCGTTGAGACATCCAACGTCGACCGCGAAATCACCAGCATCGCAGGGCCTCAGCTTGTCGTCCCCGTCAGCAACGCCCGCTACGCGCTCAACGCCGGCAACGCCCGCTGGGGCAGCCTGTATGACGCGCTCTACGGCACTGATGCCATCGATGAGACCGGCCCCCTTGCCCGCGGCAAGGGCTTCAACAGCACCCGCGGGGCGGAAGTCGTCCGTCGCGCAAAGGAATTCCTCGACAGCGCCGCCCCCCTCGCATCCGGCAGCCACGCCGCTGTGACCGGCTACCACATCGAAGCCGGCGCTCTCGTCCCAGCACTCGCCAACCCCGCCCAACTCGCGGGCTACACCGGGGACGCCGCTGCGCCCGCCACCATCCTGCTCGCCCACCACAATCTGCACATCGAACTGCGCATCGACCGCACCAACCAAATCGGTGCCACTGACGCAGCGGGCCTCGCCGACGTCATCCTCGAATCCGCCATCTCCACCATCATGGATTTCGAGGACAGCGTCGCCGCCGTCGATGCCGAGGACAAGGTTGAGCTTTACCGCAACTGGCTCGGCCTGATGACCGGCACGCTCTCCGCCGATTTCGAAAAGGGCGGCCGCACGATGCAGCGCCGCCTCAACCCGGACCGCAGCTACACCGCCCCCAATGGCGGCACCATCACCCTGCCCGGCCGCAGCCTCATGCTGGTGCGCAATGTCGGCCACCACATGTTCACCGATGCCGTGAAGTTCGACGGTGCGGAGATCCCCGAGACCATTCTCGACGCCGCCATCACCTCGATGATCGCCATGCACGACCTCCACAAGACTGACGGCCTGCGCAACAGCCGCACCGGCTCGGTCTATATCGTGAAACCAAAAATGCACGGGCCAGACGAAGTCGCCTTCGCCAGCGACCTGTTCGCGGCCGTCGAAGACCTGCTAGGCCTCGCCCGCAACACCCTGAAAATGGGCATCATGGATGAGGAGCGCCGCACCTCCGCCAACCTCGCCGCCTGCATTCACGCCGCCCGCGAGCGCGTGGTGTTCATCAACACCGGCTTCCTCGACCGTACTGGTGACGAAATCCACACCTCCATCGAGGCCGGGGCCATGGTCCGCAAGGAGGACATGCGCGCCACCCCGTGGATTTCCGCCTATGAACTCAACAACGTCGATGTCGGCCTCGCCTGCGGTCTGCGCGGCCGCGCCCAGATCGGCAAGGGCATGTGGGCAGCACCGGACCGCATGGCGGACATGCTCAAGCAGAAAATCGGCCAGCCCATGGCGGGGGCCAACACCGCCTGGGTGCCGTCCCCCACCGCGGCCACCCTGCACGCCCTGCACTACCATCAGGTCGATGTCGCAGCCCGTCAGGCCGAACTCGCCACCCGCACCCCCGCCAGCCTCGAAGCCCTGCTGACCATCCCCCTCGCCGACCGTCCAAACTGGTCGCCCGAGCAGATCCAGCAGGAGCTGGAGAACAACGCCCAAGGCATTCTCGGCTACGTCGTCCGCTGGATCGACCAGGGCGTCGGTTGCTCCAAGGTGCCGGACATTCACGATGTCGGGCTCATGGAAGACCGCGCCACACTCCGCATCTCCAGCCAGCATCTGGCGAACTGGCTGCTCCAGGGCATCACCACCGAGGCCGACGTGATGGCCGTCATGCGCAAGATGGCGCTGGTGGTCGATCGTCAGAACGCCTCCGACCCGCTCTACACCCCCATGGCCCCGTCCTATGACGGGGTCGCGTTCAAAGCCGCCTGCGACCTCGTCTTCAAAGGCCGCGTCCAGCCGAACGGCTACACCGAGTTCGTCCTGCACGAGCGTCGCCGCGAAGCAAAGGCCGCCGCCTGATATCAGCGTTGCCAAATTGATCTGGCGCGGAGCCACTCCGCGTCAGATCAATCACCCCCGGCAATCTGCACAATTTCGGGATTTCATTAACTAACCGGAACAAATAGGACGTAATTCTTCCCTGCGGCCAATCCAGACAAGAAAATTTTAAAATGAGACAGGCCACTTAACACGCGCATACGCCACAAATTGCGGACGAGGACCACGAAATCCGCCCGCGGACGTGACCAAAACAACTGCACCGGAATGAGCAATGCTAGGCCAAACCGCGTCACATGACGCCAGAACTGCACCGGCCCTTCACGGCTCATCCACCCCGGCCGGAACTCATCCGCCCCACCCTCGCCATCCTCTTCTGCGAACAGCTCATATTCAGTTTCAGAGCTAGCATAACGCTCCTCCACTGAGATCCACATCAGCACAGCCATGCGCAGAGGCGGGCAATAGCCGGACACCAGCAGCAATTGCATCAGCAGATTTAAAGCCCCAGCCTCGCGCACAGCTCCGCCGATCAGGCAGACAAGCGCCTTAAGATCGGGGGTTGCGGGAGACGGCTCGGGCTTCATCGGTGCGGCATCCTTTGTTAGGGCATGACTACACCCCATCAAACACCTACGATGGCTCAAATCAAGGCTTATATTCTCTTGACTGAATTAATTCCCGGATCAGGATACAAAAAAGCCGCCACACCCACTCAAGGGCGTGGCGGCGATGGTAAAGCTCAGTTCTTCGCGCTCATTTCCATAGCCGGGTCAATCGGCAAAGCCAGCCAACGCAGCCCAGCGTCATTGCGAACCAGCAGTAACACCATGCTGTCCTTCTCGTCGAACATACCCTTCACGCTGCCAAGAATATCAGCAGGCGTACGCACAGGCTTATCCATCACCTTGACGATAACGTCACCATCTTCAAGACCACGATCACCAGCCACACTGTTTGGCCGCACGTCGGTCACCAGCACGCCTTGGATCTCATCGCTGATATTACGCGCCGAACGCACATCCGGGGTGAGTGCCGCCAACTGCAGGCCAAGATCCATTGTCATCTTACGCGGCGATGTGCTGCGGGCGAGAGCTGCGCGATCGGTCTGCTCAGCAGTCAACCACTCCCGAACGGTCGGCCTCACTTCGACAATCTTACCCTTACGCCACAGCTTCACAGCAACCTCTTCACCCATCGGCCGCACAGCCACAAGACGGGCATAGCCACGAATATCGCCAATCGGCTGATCTCCGACGGACAACAGAACGTCACCCTCATGGATTCCCGCGGCGTCCGCAGGACCCTCCTGCACCACCTGGGAGACGATCACACCGAGACCACTGCCTCCCAAGGCGGTGGATACCCGTTCTGACTGCTGAAGGCCAACCGCGTAGGCAATATCCGCCGTCACGTTCTGCACATGCAGGCCAAGCTCACCGGCCCGCACAATGCCATATTGCCGAAGCTGCCCCACCACGAACTGAACGCAATATGCCGGGATGGCCAGACCAATGCCAATCGAACCACCGCCCGTCGGGTTGTAAAGGGCGGTATTCACGCCGATCACTTCGCCGTTGAGGTTGAACAGCGGTCCGCCCGAGTTGCCGTGGTTGAGCGCCGCATCGGTCTGAATGAAATCATCAAATGGGCTCAGCATCACATCGCGGTTGAGCGCGCTGACGATGCCCGTGGTCACGCTGCCGCCAAACCCAAGCGGGTTGCCGATGGCCACCACAGGGTCGCCCACCTTCAGCTTCGTCGAATCGGCAAATTTCACAGCAGGCAACTTGCGGTTCACGCTCACTTTGAGCAGCGCAATGTCACCAATCTTGGTCGTGGCGAGCACTTCAGCGTGCGCCTGGCTGCCATCCTGGAACGTCACCGAGACGTCGAACGCCCCGTCGATCACGTGGTTGTTGGTAACAATGTATCCCTCAGGGTCGATCACAAAGCCGGAACCCAGTTCAGTCTTCGCGCGCTGGGCTGGCGTCAGGCCAGAATTAGGCCCGGGCGTGGTCGATGCATTCATTGAACTGGTCGGGACGGGAACAAGGCTGCGGCTGGTGACGTTGACGACCGACGGCATCAACGTCTGCACCAGCGCCGGCAGATCACTCATCACCGAAAGCGAGGCGGCGTGTGCGGAAAGTGGCTGCGCGAACAAGCTGCCCACCACCATTGCGGCGGCACATGTCCGGGTTAGGCAAGAAAGAAGTGGCATGGCGTTATCTCCCGGGCGATTGTGAAGGCCGCTTGCGGCGGCTGAAAGCAAAACCGGCGCGACACCCTCTCGGATGCCGCGCCGGCAATCATGGCCTATCGGCCAGCGCAGCCAGTCTTATTTGCAGGGTGCTGCGGCCGAAGCGAGCTGCGTGCCGTTCACCTTGCCACCCTCAGCACCAGCAAGCTGGGTGCCATTCACCTTACCGCCCTCAGCACCAGCAAGCTGCAGGCCATTGGCCTTCTGGCCTTCTGCACCGGCGAGCTGCGCGCCGTTGACCTTTTGCGCGTCGGCACCGGCCAGCTGCGTGCCGTTCACCTTCTGACCGTCAGCAGCGGCGAGCTGCGTGCCGTTCACCTTCTGACCGTCAGCAGCGGCGAGCTGGGCACCATTGACCTTCTGGCCGTCAGCACCAGCCAGCTGAGCGCCATTGACCTTCTGGCCGTCAGCACCAGCCAGCTGAGCGCCATTGACCTTCTGAGCATCGGCACCGGCGAGCTGAGCGCCATTGACCTTCTGGCCGTCAGCACCAGCCAGCTGAGCGCCATTGACCTTCTGAGCATCGGCACCGGCGAGCTGAGCGCCGTTCACCT
>CAIJTR010000156.1 GCA_903823665.1 uncultured Rhodospirillales bacterium | reverse complement strand
CAAACCCGTCACAGCTTTTCGCACGCGCCCATTGCGCAAACGAGGCATCCGCGCTCAGCAGGTCCAGCGCCGTCACGTCGTTCACACATGTGTAGCCAAAGATCGCAGCCTCCGCCGCAGCCTCATCCACATTCCGGCAGACGGCACCGATCACCACGCCCAACTCACCTTCATATAAGGTCCGCCCGACGTAGGACGCTGGTGGCGCAATCTCGGCCTCCGGGTTGGCGATCGAGCCTGTGGCTTTGAGGAAATATAGCGGAGTGGTTGGAATGGCATTGCCGGCCTTCGCAGCAGCGGCATGGAAATTGTTCCACAAGCCAACGAACGTCGCGGGCTGCACAGGGGCGAGCAGGCGGACAGATTTCAACGCCACAATCCGGCCAAGCGACAATGGCTTCGCCCAAGGTGCTCCGTCATGGAGTGCAACGCCGTCACCCTCCAGCACACCGTAAAAAACAGCGCCGTCAGCCTCGCAGCGCACCCATTTTGTCATCGCACTCCCCCGCAAACGCTCAACCAAACGCTAACCCACCCTCGGCGACACAGAGTAGCAGTGCCAGTGGTGAGCAAGCATCGCCGACCATTAGATTTCAAGATAGGCCAACGCTCTCTGGGCCGCGAGCCAGGCAATAAAAAAAGCCAGGGCACTGCCCTGGCTTTTTCGTTTTCAACGAAGCGTATGATCAGTTCAGGCGAACCGATACCGCCTCCGGACCCTTCGCACCCTGAACAACCTCAACCACAACGGTCTGGCCTTCAGTCAACGCGGTCAGCCCGTTGCGCTGCAGAACGGAGGCGTGAATGAACACGTCTTTCTCCGCTTCCGGCACAGCAACGAAGCCGAAGCCCTTGATTGCGTTATACATCTTTACAGTACCCCGCATCTCGGTGCCCGTGCCGGGCTGAGCACCACGACGCGGGCCAGCGCCAGCAGCAGGGCCACCCGGACGCGGGCCAGCCGGGCCACGAGGCGGGCCACCTGCAACGGCGGTGCTTTCGTCAACCGAAAGAACCTCGGTCACCTGACGGCCCTTCTGGCCCTGGCCGACGCGAACCTTTAGCGTGGCACCTGGCGAAACGGTCGTGTTGCCGGTTGAAGACAATGCGTTGATGTGCAGGAACACATCGCCCGAACCGTCGGAAAGCTCAACGAAGCCGAAGCCCTTTTCAGCGTTGAACCACTTCACCGAGGCAGCGATCTCGGGGCCGAAACCGGCCGGCGGGCCGCCGAAGCGGGGGGCATCAAGCGACGGGGCGCGGTCAAAAGAACCGCGGTCGCTAAAACTGGGGCGATCGTTGAACGGAGAACGGTCGGAACCGAAATCGTCATCGAAGCCGCGACCGCGGGTTTTGCGACTGCGGCCATGGTTGGTCATGCTCAAGAGAAACTCGTCCTTAGTGGGTGAACTTGCGGGATAAACACGTCTTCTACAGTCGCAGAGCCACCAGTCCAACCAGCGTTCTGGCTATGGCATTGTCGGAAGAGACATCCACGGCAGCAACAGGTTACAGTATTTTATGCACTTGGGCCAGCGCCAAACGCGGCTTTCGGCCATGATGACGCCATATTTGACAATGTGATGCATCTTGCAGTGCTGATATCACGATTTTGCAACGATCAGGCACAAACTGCCTCACCCACAGCGCGCCGCAACGCCACAATGCCACTATCAAAATGTCGTGAGGGGTGAACCCGATTGGTTAGCAACGTCCAGGCGCGCCTCCGCTCCCAGTCAATCCACAAGCCGGTGCCGGTAAAACCAGTATGGCCGATGGTCGCATCGCTGCACGCTGCCCCACCAGACCAGCCGGGATGCGAAGCCTCCCATCCCAGTGTCCGCGTAGAACTATGGCGGCGGCGCAATTCCGCGATGCTTGATGCCGCCAGAGTGCCACCGGCCAACAGGGCCTCGGCATAGTCCAGCACGGCATCGGCATTGCCGAACAGCCCCGCATGGCCCGGCTGGCCACCCAGCGCGAAGGCGTTCTCGTCATGCACCTCGCCGCGCATCACCCGGCCACGCCAGGAGCATAGTTCAGTGGCCGCACAATTCGCCGGATCAGGCCGGAACGACAGCCCAGGCAACGGTGAAATAATCTCAGATTTCAAATGAGAAAAACGCTCCAACACAATGCCTAAAAACAAAAAATTGATATCCGAATACATAGGTGGCCCCTGCCGCCACTCCCGCTGCAGGATAAACGCGCGCAGTGTCGCCGGGTTCTGGCCATAGGTATAAAGCGGCTCCACAGCAGGCAGATGCGTCTGATGCGTCAGGCATTGCCGCACCGTGACCTTTCGCTCAGCAGCACCAGCCACGTCATATTGCCGTAAATCCGGGATCAGTTCACCAAGCGTGGTGTCCAGCGTGAACGTACCCCGCTCCACCATCCGCAGCACCGCGTGCGTGGTGTGCAAAACCTTGGTCAGCGAGGCCAGATCAAACACCGTCGACGCAGCCATCGCTGCACGCTCCGGCACAACCTGCGCGAAGCCATCAAACCGCAGCGCCCGCCTGCCGTCCTGCAGCACGCCGAGCACGGCACCGGGAATGCGTCCTGCCGCCAAAGCTGCTGCCACGGGCGCAAAGCCTAAATCCGCCAAATTCTCGCAATCGATCATGGCACATCATGCTTGGCTTGAACTGCGCGGGCAAACCGGGGCACAACGCGGGCAATGTCGCACGACGCGACGTGATTTAGAACCGGCAGCACTTGGCGTCGGACAGCCACAGGGCCAATTCCGCCAAATGCCCGTGCGTTTGAGAACCCCAGAGCCGACGCCATCAAACCGCACAACGCCAGCCGTATCGCCCAAGGACCGAGTAAATCCGCGGCGCATCCGGCAATGGCTGGTGCCGCTCCTGCTCGCATCACTTCTGCTGCACGGCTTGGCGATCCTGGTCGTGCTCATGCTTCCGAAGAGTCCACCTGGGAAAAGCGACGATGCGCGCGCCGAATCACCGCAAGAAATGACGGTCGAAATACGGCCCAACGAAAGCAGTTCAGCGCCGCCGCCGCCGCCACCGTCGGAGGAGATGGCCGAGAACAAGCCTCCGCAACCGCCAGCGCCAGTTTCTCAGCCTCCAGTGCCGCCGCCGCCAGTGCCTCAGCCGCCAGTGCCTCAGCCGCCAGTGCCTCAGCCTCCCGTGCCTCAGCCTCCCATGCCTCAGCCCGAACCGGCTCCAGCACCGGCAATGCCAGCAGAACCAGAACCGCCATCCCCCTCCCTGCCAGCGCCACCTCCGCTGCCGGAGCCGTCGCCGATTCCGTCGCTGCCGCCAACACCACGGCCCCCAACACCACGCCCACCAGCGCCACGCCCACCGGCACCGCGTCCACCGGCAGCGCGTCCGGCCGCACCCGCTCCACCCACGCAGACCAGCAATGAGTTTTTCATTCCGCCCACCCGACCCGCTCCCAGCCGGCAAGCAGGGCCGAGTGGCAAGCAGCCTTTGGTCCTCGGCATCGGGCCTGCGGAGAACTACAAGCAGGCCCCACCGACACGAAACTCAAATGACGAGAACGCAGAAATTCAGGTCAGCGGTGCCCAGGTCGGCACAGACTGGCAGCGTCTCCTGCACCAATGGTGGATCGAGCATCGGCGCTATCCGGAGGAGGCAGCGCGGCGCGGGGAACAAGGCGAGACCGTGATCCGCTTCAAGGTTGACCGCAACGGTCACACCTCCGGCGCGCAAATCCTCTCCCGGTCTGGCTCGCAATGGCTCGACATGCAGTCAATGGCCACCTGGAACAACGCGCGCCTGCCGCCGTTCCCCACCAACACCCCGGAAAACGAAGCCACCATCACAGTCACAATCGACTACATCCTCATCCACTGATCACGGGCCTCCACCCGCGCAGGGACAGGGCATTCAGCACGACCGCAAGTGACGAGAACGCCATGGCACCCCCGGCGAACATCGGGCTCAGCATTCCAGCCGCCGCCAGCGGAAGCCCCACAGCGTTGAACACAAATGCCCAACCCAGCCCCTGCCAAATCCGGCGCTGGATTCGCGTGGAAATATCCAGCGCCGCCGACACCAGCCCGACATCCGAGCGCATCAGCGTGATCCCGGCGGATTGCATGGCAATATCCGTCCCCTCGCCCATCGCAATGCCGATATCAGCGCTGGCCAAGGCAGGCGCATCGTTCACGCCATCACCCACCATCACCACGCACCCCGCGGCATGCAGTTTGCCGACGAACGCCGCCTTGTCCGCTGGCAACACGCTTGCGTGAAACTCATCAATCCCGACATCCGCGGCGAGTTTGGCAACGCTGCCCTCATTGTCGCCGCTGAGCAGCACCGTGCGCATACCCCGCTTGCGCAGCCCCGCCACAGCTGCTTGCGCATCAGGGCGCATCATGTCGGCAAAGCCCAGCAGACCGAGCACCAATGGCTCTGGCGTCACCTGCATCAGCCACGCAACAGTGCTGCCATCCTGCATCAGCCGCGCCTCGTCAGCCGCAAGCGCGCCCTTGCTCAGTCCCAATTCCTCAAGCAAAGCCGCCGAGCCGAGCCTTAGCTCCCGCCCATCAAACGTGCCAGCAACACCCTGCCCCGGTAGATCATGCAGTCCCTCTGCCTTCATTGCCGGTCCACTGGCGGCCAAAACAGCCCGGGCCAGCGGATGCAAACTGCCCGCCTGCAACGCCGCCGCCCGCGCCAGCACCTGATCGGGATGCTCACCCAGCGTTGCCACCAGCTTCGGATGCCCCTCCGTCAGCGTGCCAGTTTTGTCGAACACCACCGCCTTCACCGACCCTGCGTGTGCCAGCACATCCGTGTCCCGGATCAAAATGCCATGCCGCGCCGCCACGCCCACACCGGCCATAATCGCTGCAGGCGTCGCCAGACCAAGCGCGCACGGGCAGGCGATCACCAGCACCGAAACCGCATTCAAAATCGCCTTCGCCTGGCTCGCCCCGGCCAGCCACCAACCGCACCACGTCACCAGCGCCAGCACCAACACCACTGGCACAAACACCGCACTGATCCGGTCTGCAAGCTTCTGCAGCGCGGGCTTTTGTGCCTGCGCATCCTCCACCAGACGGATCATCTGGCTGAGCGTTGTCTCCGCGCCAACACGCTCGGCCCGCACGACCAAAAGCGAGGAAAGATTGATCGCACCCGCCATGACCTTCGACCCGGGGGCCGCATCAACCGGCAGGCTCTCCCCGGTCAGATGCGACACATCCAACGCACCGGCACCCTCGGCCAGCACGCCGTCCACAGCCACGCGCTCACCCGGCCGGGTGACGATGAGATCACCAACGCGCAAATCCGCCAGCTTCGTCAGCCGCTCCGCCCCGTTACGCCGCACCAGCGCCTCAAACGGCTGCAGCTCCGCCAACGCACGAATGGCCGCCCCCGTCTCCCGGCGCGCGCGGCCTTCCAGAAAATGGCCGAACATCACCAGCGTGATCACCAACGCCGGGCTTTCAAAATAAAGCGGCCCGCCAGCATACAGATCATAAAGACTGAGCAAAAACGCAGCCCAACTACCAAGCGCCACCAACACATCCATGCTCGCAGCGCCTGCACGCAGAGAGCCAAAACCCGCTTTGACAAAGCGCCAGCCAAAGCCCAACTGCACCGCACCCGCCAACAGCGCCTGCGCCCAGCCGGGCAGCATCAGCGGGCTTGAAACCATCTGCAGAACAAGTGGGAGCGTGAGCAGTGCCGCAATAAGGATCGGCCAAAGTGGCTCACCCTTCGGCACCTCTCGCGTGGGCAATGCAGCCGTGAATCCAGCGCGCTCCACAGCCGCCTTCAACACCGCAAAGCCCAAATTGGTAGAGCTAAGAACGGTGGCGTTGTTCGTGATCAGATTGACCTGCGCATCCGTCACACCCGGCACACTTCCCAGCACCTTCTGGACGCGCGAGACGCAGCCCGCACAATGCATGCCGCCAATCGTCAGGGTCTGTTCATATGCCATATCGTTCATGTGGCGATGTCAGCCTCAAAAAACCAGCCGCCTGTTCAACCAGGCACCACGGTCTCGCGCTCATCGAACACAAAACATGCCCCCTGGAACCGATTTTCCTCCACCGGCATCTGCGCCAGATAGCCCAGGATACCGCCTTTCAGGTGATAGACCTCGGAAAACCCACGCGCCAACAGCAGCGAAGTTGCCTTCTCACACCTGATTCCACCCGTGCAGAACATCGCCACCTTCCGATGCTTCTGCGGGTCGAGCTGGTTTGCCACAAACTCGGGAAACTCACCGAACTTCGTCGTCAGCGGATCAATCGCCCCCGGAAATGTGCCATGCGCCACCTCAAAACTGTTCCGCGTGTCGATCAGCGTCACCTCTGGATCATCCAGCAGCGCATTCCACTCGGATGGCGGCACGTAAACACCAACCTGCAGTGACGGATCGGCCTCAGCTGCGCCCAGCGTTACAATCTCACGCTTCAAATGCAGCTTGAGCCGCTTGAACGGCATTGTCGGCGTCTGCGCCCGTTTCAGCTCCAACTGATCAAAGTGCGGCGTGATCACAGCCAAAAACGCGTCGATGGCGGCATGCTCACCGGCCAGCGTCGCATTGATGCCCTCGCTCGCCAAAATCAACGTGCCCTTCAACCCCAGCGCCTCCGCCTGCGGACGCAATTCAGCGCGCAGGGCAGCAGGATCAGCCACCGCTGCAAACTGATAAAATGCGGCAACCGAAATGCTCACGGCTCGCCCATCCCTGCCGCCGAAACCGAATGCTTCAGCCGCCCCAGCAGCCCATGCAACGTCGCAGCCTCAGCAGGTGAAAGCTCGGCCATCAGCTCATCAACCCAGCCCGCATGCACCGGGGCCATCCGGTCGAACAACGCCCGCCCGCGCTGCGTCATGCTGATCAGCGTGCTGCGACGATCGGCCGGGTGGGTTTTGCGCTCCACCAGATCATCCGTCTCCATGCTGTCCACCAGGCCCGTCACACTCCCGCTCGTCACCATCAGCCGCGCTGAAAGCTCCCCCATCGTCAAAGGCGACTTCGCGGCATCCAACTGCGCCAGCACGTCAAACCGCGGCAGCGTGGTGTCGAACTCGGCGCGCAGCCGTGCGCGAATGGCCGTCTCGATCATCTGAATGCAGGTCAGCGCCCGCAGCCACAGCCGCAGCTTGAGATGGTCGCCCTCCTGCGCCGCCGTCTCGCGGTCAGCGGCACGCAACTGGATTTGGTCAGAGCCCATACGAACATCCTGGCATCACAGCCGAATCGATTACGCCCCAGGAAATCCCGGCACAAGCATACGCCTCACCCATGGCGCTGCCCCAGATATGTTTCCAGCACACGCGGATCAGCCGAAAGTGCGGCAGAAGCGCCGGTTGCCACCACCGCCCCCATCTCCAACACCATGCCGTGATCCGCCAAAGCCAGCGCCGCGCGGGCGTTCTGCTCCACCAGCAGGATCGACAACCCACCCTTGCGCAACCGGTCCAGCACGGCGAAAATGTCTCGCACAATCAACGGTGCCAGCCCCAGGCTCGGCTCATCGAGCATCAACAACGCCGGACGCCCCATCAGCGCACGCCCCAGCGCCAGCATCTGCCGCTCCCCGCCTGACAACGTCCCCGCCAACTGCCGCCGCCGCTCCTGCAAACGCGGGAAGATGGCAAACACCTGCGCCAGCCGAGCATCCTGATCCCGCGCGCCCTGCCGAAAGCTGCGATAGAAACCGAGCAGCAAATTCTCCTCCACCCGCATATCGGTGAACAGCGCCCGCGTCTCCGGCACCAGCGCCAAGCCCCGCGCCACCAGCTCCTCGGTGCTCAGCCCGCCAACATCCACCCCCTGAAACCGCACGTTCCCCTGTGAAGGGATCAAACGCATAATCGCCTGCAGCGTCGTCGTCTTTCCCGCCCCATTCGGCCCGATCAGGGTTGCGATCTCACCCTCGGCCACCATCAGCTCAATGCCGTGCAACACCTCGGCCCGGCCATAACCAGCCCGCAGACCAGTCACTTCCAACAGCGCAGTCATGCCACCACGCCACCAAGATAGGCGTCCATCACCTTTGGATCCGCCTGCACCACCGAAGGCGACCCGGCCGAGATCACCCGGCCATACTCCATCACCACCACATGGTCAGCGAGGCCCATCACGAAATCCATGTCGTGTTCCACCAGCAGCACCGTGATGCCCGAAGCCCGCAAGCTCCGTAGCAACCCGGCCAATTGCTGCTTCTCCGCCAACCGCAGTCCCGCCGCGGGCTCATCCAACAACAACAGAACCGGATCGAGGCAAAGTGCGCGTGCAATCTCCACCATCCGCTGCTGCCCCAGCGCCAAATCACCCGCCGGAGAATGCAACAGTTCGGACAGCCCCACCCGCGCCACCTGCCGCGACGCCTCCGCCAGAAGTGCCCGCTCCTCCGCACGATCCAGCCGCAGCATCGCTGAGATCATCCCAGCCCGCCCCCGCCGATGCGCGCCCAGCGCCACATTCTCCAGCACGGAACGCTCGGCGAGCAGCCGCACATGCTGAAAGTTCCGCGCCACCCCCGCCCGCGCCACGCGACGTGACGGCAGCCCATCGATGCGCACACCCCCCAGCGAAATCTCGCCCGAATTGGGGGCCAGCAATCCACCAATGAGATTGAACATCGTGCTCTTGCCTGCCCCATTCGGCCCGATCAGCGCCGTGATCGCCCCCGCCTGTGCCGTGAAGCTCACCGCATCATTGGCCAGCAACCCGCCAAAGCGTCGCGTCACCCCCGAAACCTTGAGCGCGGCCCCCGCACCCTCGCGCGAAGGCAGTGCAGGCGCGTTCACATCAATGCGCGTCTCGACCAACCGCCTGCGCCGCAGCAGCAACGGCACCAATCCTTGCGGCATGTTCTGCAGCGCCAGGATCACGGCCGCCGCAAACACCATCCCTTCAAAATTCCCAGGCTGGCCCAGCAGGCGAGGCAACCAATCATTCAACTGATCACGCAGCACCAGCACCACACCCGCCCCGAACACGGCCCCGGCCAGCGAACCGGCACCACCGATGATCACCATGAACAGGTATTCAATCCCCGCGCCCAGATTGAACGGCGATGGATTCACCACGCCCTGCACATGCGCGTACAGCCAGCCGGACAATCCAGCGAACAGCGCCGCAATCACAAAGATGCCGAGCGACACCAACCCGGTGTTCACACCCATGCTCTCCGCCATCAGTCGGCCAGTGGCGAGCGCCCGGATCGCCCGGCCCTGGCGGCTGTCGAGCAGATTGCCCACCAGCACCAGCGCCGCCAGCACCAGCACGCCCACAAACACCAGCATCATGCGCGACGCACCGCGCAGCCCCGGCAGTGCCGGCACATCCACCAGCCCGTTAAACCCACCCAGCCCCGGCAGCGTTCCCATCAGCACATACGCACTCGTGCCCCACGCGATGGTGGCCAGTGCGAGGTAATGGCCGGACAGCCGCATCGTCACCACGCCGATCAACAGCGCCGCCACCCCAGCCAGCGCCAGCGCCACCGGCAAGGTCAGCCACGGCGACCAGCCGAAACTCAGCGTCAGCAAAGCCGTGGTGTAGGCCCCAATCCCGGCGAACGCCGCCTGCCCGAACGAGGTCTGCCCGCCAATCCCGGTCAGCAGCACCAGCCCCACGCCCACCAGCGAGGCGAGCCCCACATTGATCATCAGCGTCACGTAAAACGCGGGCAACAGCAGCGCCGCCGCAATCACCGCCGCCAGAGCAAGCGCCAGCGCCCTCACGGCTCCTCAATGCTCCGCGTGCGAACCGACAGCCACAACAGCGCCGGGATCAGCAAAGCAAACACAATTGCCGCCGCATAGGCACTGTTCCAGAAACTGGCGAACGCCTCCACAACACCCACCACAAGCGCCGCCACCGCCGCCACCGGATAGCTCGCAAGCCCGCCGATCACCGCCGCAATGAAGCCCTTAAGTCCGATCAGAAAGCCGGAATCATAGGCAATCGGCGTGATCGGCGCGATCAACAAACCGGCCAACGCCGCAATGCCGCCCGCCATCGCAAACGCAATCGCCGCCATACGGTCGCCCTCAATCCCCATCAGCCGCGCCCCCATCGGGTTGGACGCGCTCGCCCGCAGCGCGCGTCCCAGCATGGTCGCGTGGAACATCCACCAAAGTGCGGCCACGAGCACCACGCAACACCCAGCCACCCACAGCGAATGGCCGGAAATATCCACTTCACCCCACGTAAAACTCGCGTTCGAGAATGCGGGCGTCCGCTGCGTCTCCGGGCCGAACAGCACGAGGCCCAACCCCACCATCACAAAATGCACCGCCATCGCCACCACCAACAGCGTCAGCAGACTGGCATGACGCAGCGGACGGAATGCGAGGCGATAAACCATCGGTGCGAGCAGCGCCGTGATGCCAACCGCCAGCGCACCCTGCAACCAAACCCAGGCACCCAATCGCACTGCCACCAGCGTCGCCAAGGTGATCAGCAGCGCAGGCCCCAACGCCCACGACACTCCCCGCCATGAGCGCCATTGCAGCAATGCCGAGGCCACGGCGCACACATCGAGCAACCACAACGTCGCCGGCACATGCCCCGCCAGCATCGAGGCCAGCGTCAGCGCGCCATAGGCCACGAAATCACCCTGCGGAATAAAGATCACGCGCGTGACGAGGAACACCAGCAACAGGCCAATCGCCAGCAGCAGGTATATCGCCCCCGTCGTCAGCCCGTCCTGCAGCAACAGTTCCGCAATGGTGACATCCATTGCGGAACAATCAGGGCATCAGCTTCCAGCTCTGATTGACCACCTGCACCATCACACGGGCGCGCTCATCCATGCCGTTATGGTTGTCCGGCGTCATATTATAGATGCCATGCGTACCGATCAGATTGCTCACATGCTCCATCCCATCGCGCAACGCATCACGGAATGCCTGCGTCCCCGGAGCACCCGCCTTCAACGCCGTTGGCACACCCGCCTGAATGATCAGCATCGCATCATAGCTGTAACCGGCAAACGCGTTTCGGCTTTGCGGACCAAACGCCGCGATGTAACGGGTCATAAAATCTGTCGCCACCGCCTTGACGGGATTGCTGTCAGGTAGCTGGTCATAGACCACCAGCGGCCCCGTCGGTGCGATCACGCCTTCCACGGCCTGACCACCGACCTGAATATAGGCCGGGCTTACCACGCCGTGGTTGTTATAGACCTGACCTTTATAGTTGCGCTGCGCCAATGCCAGGCTCGGCAACGCGCCCGGCGTGGCAGAGCCACCCAGCATCATCACGTCCGGCTTGTGCGTGAGCGCCTTGAGCACCTGCGGCTGCACCGACGTGTCCGTGCGCGCAAAACGCTCGTCATCAACCACCGTGATGTCGCTGCCAGCGGCACCCAGCTTCAGACCATCCAGCACCTGATCGCCAAAGCCGTCGCTGTAGCCGATGAAGCCCACGGTCTTCACGCCATGCGCTTTCATATGATCGACCACGCCCTTGATCATCAGCGTGGTCGGCTGCGCGGTGTCGAACGCAAACGTATATTTATGCACATCGAACAGCGCCGGGGCCATCACCACGACGGGCACATGCGCCTCCTGCGCCACCGGCATCACGGCGGCCAGCGTGGGATTGGTGGCCGGGCCGATGAACGCGTCAACATGATCCTCATCGATCATCTTGCGTGCGATCGACACCGCCACCGCCGGATCACCGCCATCGTCGCGCACGATGTAATTGACCTTCTGGCCGGCCATCTCCTTCGGCATCAGATCGAACGCGTTTTTATACCCCACGCCCTGCGCCGCCGTGGGGCCGGTGATGCTGAGAATGCCACCGATGGTGATGTCCGCCCACGCGGCCTGCGCCGAGCCCAAAATCACCGTCGTCACCAACACGCCTGCAATACGACCGATCATGAAATGCCCCATCTTCTCGTTAGCGCAATATCTGTGAACCGCCATGACGGGATGTCAAGCGCGCGGGATCACCGCCGTGGCCTCAATCTCCACAAGTGCCGCCGCTTCCACCAGCCGGCTCACGCCGATCACCGACATCACGGGAAAGTGTTTGCCCATCACCGCCATATACGCAGCCCCAATGGCGCGGCGCTGCTGGATATAATCCTCAACATCAACCACAAACCACGTCAGCCGCACGATGGACGTCGGTGGCGTACCGGCCACCGTCAGAACATCGACGATATTCGCCATCGCCTGGCCCACCTGAGCCGCCAGCCCCTCGGCGAACTTGCCCTGCGCATCCCAGCCGATCTGCCCACCCAGAAAAATCGTCTGGCCATCGGCGACAATGCCATTGGAATAGCCGGATGGCTTCGGCCAGCCCTCCGGCAGCAGCACGCGGTGACCCGCTTTGATGGCATCGGTCATGAATTGCTGCCCTGCGCCAGAACCTCGCGACCGATGATCATCTTCTGCACCTCCGTCGCCCCCTCATAGATGCGCAACGCCCGCACTTCCCGATAGAGCTGCTCTGCAATGTTGCCGCGCATCACACCAAGGCCGCCGAAAATCTGCACCGCCTCGTCGATCACCTTCTGTGCCGATTCAGTTGCCACCATCTTGGCCATCGCCGCCTCCCGCGTGATCCGCTGGCCCGAAACGTCGCGCGCCCACGCGGCGCGATAGACCAGCAATGCGGAGGCATCGATGGCAGTTGCCATATCCGCAAGCTTGGCCTGAATCACAGGCATCTCCCCCAACGGCTTGCCGAACATCATCCGCGCCCGCGCCCGCTTGACCGCCTCATCCAGCGCCCGCCGGGCCAGCCCCAATGCCGCCGCCCCCACCGTCGGGCGGAAAATATCGAGGGTGGACATCGCCACCTTGAACCCCTGCCCGGCCACCCCGAGCAGTGCGTCCTCTGGCAGATGGCAATCCTCAAACCGCAACGTCGCCAGAGGATGCGGTGCGATCACCTCGATCCGCGCATCGATGTAAAGCCCGGGCGTATCGGCAGGCACAATGAAAGCCGAAATCCCACGTGTGCCCGGAGCCTCGCCGGTGCGGGCGAACACCACGTAATGGCCCGCGATGCCGCCATTGCTGATCCAGGTCTTCACGCCGTCCAGCCGCCAGCCTGCGCCCGTGCGTGTGGCGGTCGTAGACATCGCCCCCACATCCGACCCCGCATCCGGCTCACTCAGCGCAAACGCCGCCAACGACGTTCCCGCCCGCACGCCTGGCAAAATCCGCTGCTTCTGCGCCTCGGTACCGTAAAGACTGATGGAACCCGTGCCGAGCCCCTGCATCGCATAGACGAAATCCGCCAAGCCATCATGCCGCGCCAACGTCTCGCGCATCAGGCACAAGGCGCGCACATCCATCCGCCCATCCTCCGGCACACAATGCCGCAGCAGACCTGCCTCACCCATCTGACGTGCCAGATCGATGCAGATAGCGTCAGTGTCATCACCATGCGGATGCCCCAGCGTGCGCGCTGCCCAAGCATCGATCTCACCGGCCAACTCCCGATGCGACGGCTCAAAGAACGGCCAGTCGAGGAAACTTTGGTCGGCCATCAATCCCCCTTGAATTCCGGCGCACGCTTGTTGGCGAAGGCCTCAAACGCGCGCGTGAAATCCTGCGTCGCCATACAGATCGCCTGCGCCTGCGCCTCCGCCTCGATGGCGCTGTCAATGTCCATCGACCATTCCTGATGCAGCATCTTCTTGGTCATGCCGTGCGCAAAGTTCGGCCCCGCCGCGAGCTTTGCCGCCACGCCCTGCGCATGCGACAGCACGCCACCAGCAGGAACCAGTGCGTTGTGAAAACCCCAGGCCAGACCTTCATCTCCGCTCATCGCCCGCCCGGTGAACAAAAGCTCACTGGCCCGTCCCTGCCCAATAATCCGCGGCAGAATGGCGCACGCCCCCATATCGCAACCCGCCAGTCCCACCCGCGTGAACAAAAACGCCGTGCGGCTCTCAGCCGATGCGTATCGCAGGTCGGACACCATCGCCAGGATCGCCCCCGACCCAGCGCACACACCTTCTACCGCCGCGATGATCGGCTGCGGGCAGGCGCGCATGGCCTTCACCACGTCACCCGTCATCCGCGTGAACGCTAGCAACTCCGGCATGCGCATCTTGGTCAGCGGCTCAATGATCTCGAACACATCGCCGCCGGAACAGAAATTCCCGCCAGCCCCTGTCAGCACAACGGCCTTCACACTCTTGTCCGTCGCCAGATCGCGGAACGTATCGCGCATCTCAGCGTAGCTTTCAAACGTCAGCGGGTTCTTTCGCTCCGGACGGTTGAGCGTGAGCGTGGCGACCCCATCGCTCTCCGCCCACAGAAAATGCTGCGGCGTTCTCACATCACTTCTCCACCAGCCACCGCCAAAGATTGCCCCGTAAAACCCGCCGAGCTGTCACGACACAAGAACCACACCGCCTCGGCCACTTCCGCAGGCGTGGTCAGCCGGTTCTGCGGATTGGACCGCGCCAGCGCCGCCCGAGCATCATCCGCACTCTGCCCGGTCTTCTCCACAATCACGCCCACAGCGCGATCAACCAAGCCGGTGTCAGTGAAGCCAGGGCACACCGCATTCACCGTCACCCCGGAGCGCGCCGTTTCGATAGCGAGAGATCGCGTGAGGCCGATCAGCCCATGCTTCGCAGCACAATACGCCGCCGTGTAGGCATAGCCTTTCAGCCCCGCCGTGCTCGCCACCGACACAATCCGCCCCGCCTTGCGCGCGATCATCCCCGGCAGCGCCGCCTGACACGCCACGAAGCAAGCAGTCAGATTAACCGCCAGCATCTGGTTCCAATCGTTCAACGAATGCCGCTGAAAGCTTGCCGAAAACGCGGCCCCAGCGTTGTTCACCAGAATATCAAAGTCACCCAAGCGACGAATAGCCGCAGTCAGCGCGTCGGCATCGGTCACATCGACAACCTCATGCGCAAACCCGCTCGCCACCAGCGCTGCCGCATCCCGACCCAAAATCGAAACATCCGCCCCCGCCGCCGCCAGCCGTTGCGCCACCGCCAGCCCAATACCCTTGCCGCCGCCAGTGACAAGGGCGCGCTTGCCGGAGAACTCGCTCAACCCGGCGCTCCGCCATCACGGCTCAAACCACGCTCCAACTGCGCCTTGCCTGCCAAATACTGCTTCGGCCAGACCTGTGCGCCGTAGCCCTGCTTTGCTGCCGCCTGTAACGTGAAGTGCGGATCAGACAAATGCGGCCGTGCCAGCGCACATAAATCCGCCCGGCCAGACGCCAGGATCGAGTTGATCTGGTCGAACTCCGTGATGTTGCCCACGGCCATCGTCGGCACACCCGCCTCATTGCGGATGCGGTCAGAGAACGGCGTCTGGAACATGCGCCCATAAACCGGCTTGGCCGCAATCGAGGTCTGACCAGCGGAAACGTCGAGCAGATCGGCCCCCGCCTCACGAAACGCCCGCGCAATCAGCACTGCGTCATCGGCCCCGATGCCACCCTCCACCCAATCGCTGGCGGAAATACGCACCGAAATCGGCCGATCCTCCGGCCACACCGCACGCATCGCCGCAAACACCTCAAGCGGGAAGCGCAACCGGTTCTCCAAGCTGCCGCCATATTCATCCGTCCGCTGATTGGTCAGCGGCGAAATGAACGCCGACAGCAAATAGCCATGCGCCGCGTGCAGCTCGATCATATCGAACCCAGCCAGCACCGCATTGCGCGTGTTGATCACGAACGCGTCGCGAACAGCATCCATATCCGCCCGCGTCATCGGACGAGGCACCTGATGTGCTGCACTCCACGCGATGGCAGATGGCCCAATCAACGGCCAATTGCCGTGATCGAGCGGCTCGTCCATCCCCTCCCAGCCGAGCTTGGTCGAACCCTTTGGCCCCGCATGACCCAACTGCAAACAAATCGCAGCCTCAGACTGCGCATGGACGAAATCCACAACGCGCCGCCACGAAGCAGTCTGTTCCCCCGACCAAATCCCAGGGCACCCCGGCGTAATCCGGCCATCAGGCGCAACACAGGTCATCTCGGTGAAGATCAACCCGGCGCCACCAAGCGCCCGCGCACCCAGATGCACCATATGAAAATCATTCGGCATGCCATCGGTGGCGCTATACGTCGCCATCGGCGAGACCACCACGCGATTGACCAGCCGCATATTCCTCAACCGGAACGGCAGGAACATCGGGGCCACCGCCTGGTTCGCCGGCACCCCATTGGCTTTCGCGGCCATAAACCGCTCAACACCCTCAAGATAATCCCGGTCCCGCAGACGCAAATTCTCGTGGCTGATGCGCTGGCTACGGGTCAGCAAACTATAAGCGAACTGCTCCGGATCCATGTTCTCATAGCGCGCCACATTCTCGAACCACTCGGTTGAGTTGCGCGCGGCAGACTGCACCCGCAGCACATCAATGCGCCGCTTCGCCTCGTACGCACCAAGTGCGGTCGCCACATCGCGATGCGCATCAAAAGCCTGAGCCAACGCAATCGCATCCTCCAGCGCCAGCTTGGTGCCGGAACCGATGGAAAAATGCGCCGAATGCGCCGCATCGCCCATCAGCACCACGTTGCCATGCACCCAATTCTCATTGGAAACCCGCGGGAAGTTGATCCACGCAGACCCACGCAAATGCCGCGCGTTGGACAACAGCGCGTTGCCATCCAGATACTCGGCAAACAGATCCTGGCAGAACGCGATGGTCGCCGCCGTGTCCGCCTCATCCAGCCCCGCTGCCCGCCAGCTTTCCTCGCGCGTCTCGACAATGAACGTCGAGGTATCGTCATTGAACCGGTAGGCATGCGCCTGAAACCAGCCCCATTCGGTCTGCACAAAAATAAACGTAAACGCGTCGAACAGCTTCTTCGTGCCAAGCCAGATGAACTTGTTCTTCTGCAGCACAATCTGCGGCTTGAACACGTCCTCATACATGCCGCGAATACGGCTATTGATCCCGTCGCTGGCCACGATCAGATCGGCATCGACAAACTCCGCCAGATCCGCAACCTCACGCTCAAACACCAGCTCCACACCCAATCCCTCGGCGCGCTGCTGGAGAATGTTGAGCAACTGCTTGCGCTCAATGCCGCAAAACCCGTGCCCGCCGGACCGGATCACGCTCCCCTTGAAATGAATGTCGATGTCATCCCAATGCGCAAAACCCTCGGTGATGCGCGCCTCACTCTCGGGGTCGCCATTCTCCAGATTGCGCAGCGTTTCATCGGAAAACACCACGCCCCAGCCAAACGTGTCATACGGCCGATTGCGCTCGATAACGGTGATGTGGTGCGCAGGGTCACGCCGCTTCATCAAAATGGCGAAGTAAAGCCCGGCCGGTCCGCCGCCAATACAGACGATGCGCATGTGCTTCCCCTTCCTCAGATATCGTGACGCCGGTGCTTTGACCCGTCAATCGTTTAGGTACAAAATATCGGGCGTCATCGCAGAGGAACAAGGCCCATGTCCGCAGCTGCCACACATCCGCTGCACGGCCCCAACCGGTTCAAGCTCGGCCTCTTCTCCACCAACGCCGATGGCGGGCTGACATTGACGCGCGTGCCGGAACGCTGGCCGGCGACCTGGGACGGCATCGCCGCGACCGCCAAGATGGCGGATCGCGCCGGACTGGAATTCATCCTTCCCATCGCGCGTTGGAAAGGCTTTGGCGGCGAGCTGAACAGTCGCGAACTCAGCTACGAAACTCTCACCTTCGCCGCCGCCCTCGCCGGCATCACCGAACGCATCGGCCTATTCTCGACGGTGCATGTGCCAATGGTCCATCCGGTCTTCGCCGCCAAGGCGCTCGCCACCATCGACCAGGCCTCCGGTGGACGCGCCGGGCTGAACATCGTCTGTGGCTGGAATCCGGAAGAATTCGAACTGTTCGGGCTCAAGGCCGGTGATGACCGCTACGCCCAGGGCCTTGAATGGTTCGAGGTGATGGAGCGCCTTTACACCTCCACCGAGCCGTTCGACTTCAAAGGCCAGTTCTACGACCTGAAAGCCGTGTCAGGTAAGCCAAAGCCCCTGCAATCCCCGCGGCCCATCACTCTGAACGCTGCCTTCTCTCCCCCAGGCCGAGCCTTCGCGGCGAAGGCGGCTGATTTTCTTTTCACCACCTTCAGCTCCATCGAAGCGGGCAAAGACACGCTCGATGACATGAAAGCCCGCTCCGCCGCCACCGGGCGGAAGGTGGGCGTGTTCACCACCTGCCACGTCGTCTGCCGCCCAAGCCAATCCGAAGCCGAGGAGTATTACGAGCATTACGCAGTGGAGATGGCCGACCACGCGAGCGTCGATAAATACACGGCGGCAAAATCCGCCAACTCCAACTCGCATGACCCGGAAACCTACCGCCTGCATCGCAAGCGTTTCGCCGGCGGTGCCGGTACATACCCGCTTGTTGGCACCCCGCAGCACATCGCTGACGAGATGATCCGCATGTCAGAAATCGGCTTTGCCGGCACCACCGTCTCGTTCGTCAACTTCCTCGACGAGCTGCCATACTTCCTCGAACACGTACTGCCATTGCTTGAGCAGGCGGGGTTGCGGAAGGCCTAAATATCCGCAGGCATCGCCGCCAGCAGACTGCGTGTGTAGTCGTGCTGCGGTGCCTCGAAAACCGCTTCAGTCTCGCCCTGCTCCACAATCTGGCCGCGATGCATCACCAGCACGCGGGAGCAGAGATATCGCACCACTGCCAGATCATGCGAGATGAACAGCATCGCAAAGCCAAGCTCCGCCCGCAGCCGCAACAACAAGTCCAGCAGTTGCGCCTGCACTGAAACATCCAGGCCCGAGACGATCTCATCTGCCACCAGCAATTTCGGCAGCACACACAGCGCGCGCGCAATGTTCACACGCTGGCGCTGACCGCCGGACAACTGCGCCGGATAGCGCTGGCCGATCTCCCGCGAGAGGCCGACCTGCGCCAGCAAAACCTCCACCCGCGCCGCCATCTCATCCTCAGAAGACCCCACCGCCCGCATCGGCTGCGTGACGATATCAGACACGCGCCTGCGCGGATTAAGCGCCGATTGCGGGTCCTGAAACACCATCTGCATTGCACCCAACCGCATCCGCCGCGAAGCACCGCCACTCGCGGGGAGCAAATCGCCTGACAGTTTGATATCACCAGAATCCGGCAGCGTCAGACCCATCACCAGCCGTGCCACGGTGCTCTTGCCACTCCCGCTCTCACCCACCAGCCCCACGAACTCCCCGGCATCCACCCGGAACGAAATATCCGACGCAGCCACAACACGGTTGCGCTGGAACAAACCAGGCTTTGCAAAGCTGCAGTGCAAGCCGGAAACCTCTAGCACCGGCTCACTCGAACTCGCAGGAGAAGCAGGCAGGAATTGCGGCACCACAATCCGGTCCACGGCATCCGGATACAGACAGGACACGCCATTCACCGCACCCGGCACCACGCTGCCGCAATCCGGCTGCACCACCGGGCAACGCGGCGCAAACACGCAGCCTTGCAATCCCGCGAACTCCCGCAGTCCCGGCATTTGCCCGGCCAGACTGAACAATGCCCGCCGCTCGCCATGCATCACCGGCGCGGAAAGCTGCAGCGCCCGCGTATATGGATGCGACGGATGCGCCAGCACGCGCGCCGCCGGCCCAAACTCCACCGGACGACCGGCATAGAGCACCAGCACATCATCACATATCTCGCTCGCCAGCCGCAGATCATGGGTGATGAACAGCACAGCCGTCCCAACGCGCTCTTGCATCTCCCGGATCAACCGCAGCACCTGCGCCTGAACCGTCACGTCCAGCGCCGTTGTCGGCTCGTCCGCGATCACCAGCTTCGGGTCAGACGCAAACGCCATCGCGATCAGCACACGCTGACACATGCCGCCGGACAGTTGATGCGGATAGCGTTGCAGCAAGCCACCTGCATCGCGCAGATGCACAGCCTCCAGCATCGCGGTCGCGCGCTCCTGGCGGTCTGACATCCCCAGCCGCGCCAAATGCCCGCCAAATTGCTGGCCAATCGTCAGCGCCGGATTAAGTGCGGCCATCGGCTCCTGCGGAATGAAAGCGATCTCCCGGCCCAGCAAACTCCTCCGATGTGCCGCCGACATCGTGCCCATGTCGCTGCTCGCATAGGCCAACCGACCCGCATCAAGCACAAACCCGTCCGGCAACGCGCCAGCTACGGCACGCCCGATCATGGACTTGCCGGCCCCGGACTCACCGACAACGCCCAGCACGGAACCCGCATTCAACACAAAGTCGAGGTTCTGCAGAACCCGCAACCGCACGCCCTGCACCTGCGCGCTCACCGAAACCGACTCAGCGCGCAGCACCGTCACGCCATGCGCCCCGCCGTGGCGCGCACGTCAAGGGTGCGCCGAAGCCCGTCACCCAGCAAATTAAAGCCCGCCACAGTTACAAAGATCGCCGCCATCGGCAGCAACAGGCCAATCTGAGACGTCGCCACATTCTGCCGCGCATCTGAGATCATCTGTCCCCAGGCAGGAAGCGTGGCCCCCACACCCAAGCCTACAAATGACAGGATCGCCTCCACCACCACGGCAATGCCCATCTCCAGACTGATCAGCGTGATGATCAACGGCAGCGAGGCAGGCAAAACCTCCCGCAGCACCGTCTGGAAGTGCGAATATCCCGCGAGCCTCGCGGCCGTCACGTAATCACGCCGCGCCGTCAACACCACATCACTGCGCAGCACACGGCAGAAGCGCGTCCAATCCACCAGAATGATTGCCAACACGACCTTATCGATGCCGCCCCCAAGCCCGACCATTAAAATCAGCGAGAGCACAACAGGCGGAAACGACATCCACACATCCACAGCCCGACTGATCACCCAGTCCACCGCCCCGCCAAAATACCCCGCCGCGTGCGCCAGCATTGTGCCAAGCAGTGCCGCCCCAGTGGCCGAGAACACCGCCACGAGCACCGCCGTGCGCGCGCCATACACCAGCCGCGCCCACACATCACGGCCAAGGCTGTCAGTGCCCAGCCAATAATCAGGGCTTCCCCCGGCGAAACCAGAAGGCGGCTGCAACACCGCCAGCAAATCCTGCTCCGCCGGATCATGCAGCGCCAGCCAAGGTGCAGCGGCGGCACAGATCAGCACCGCGAGCAAAAGCCCAGCCCCCACCAGTACCCTCGCCGAACGCGCCCAAGCTGGCCGCCTCATATCGCGCGCGCCCGTGGGTCCAGCATCAGCACCATTGCGTCAATAGCCATGCTGATCGCCAACACCATCACGCAGTAGCTGAGTCCCACCGCCTGGATCACCGGCAGATCGGCGTTGCGCACCGCGTCCACCATCAAATTGCCAATGCCGGGCGTGCCGTAGATCACCTCGATCAGCAATGTGCCGCCGAACAGAAATCCAAACTGCACCCCCATCAGCGTGAGCGTCGGCAGAATGGCGTTCTTCAGGGCATGACCGAGCAAAATCCGCACCTCCCCCACCCCACGCAGCCGGGTCTGGCGGATATAATCCTCGTGGTACACGTCAATCAGGCTCGACCGCAGCACGCGCATAATCGCCGGTGCGAACGCCATGCCGAGCGCCAGCGCGGGTAGAGCCAAATGCCGCAAAGCGCTGCGCAGAACAGCGAAGTCACCAGCCGATAGCGCATCAAAAAGCAAAAACCCGCTGCCCCGCGGCACCGACAAGCCAGGGTCGATCCGCCCCATGAACGGCAGCACCGGCACCAGCACGCCAAACACCAGCAGCAGCAACAGCGCCCACATAAAATCTGGCACCGAAAGCAGCAGGATCGTGCCTAAATCGCCCACTACCTCAACCCACGTCCCGCGCAGATAAAACAGCAACACGCCGCCACCAAGGCCTAGCGCGGAGGCAATGATCATGGCGCACACCGCCAGTTCAATGGTCGCAGGCAGTGCGTTGGCGACCAGCGCGCCTGCATCCCGTCGCAATGAGATAGACGTGCCAAAGCGCCCATGCAGCGCCTCATCCAGCCAAATGCCGTACTGCGCGGGGATGGACCGGTCCAGCCCCATCGCGTGACGCTTCTCCGCGATTTCGGCCAGGGTGGCCGTGGGCGGCAGAGACATCGCAGCCGGGTCAACCGGCAACAGTCGCAGTGCGGCAAACAGCAGAAACGAAACCACCAACAAAATCGGCACCGAAACCAGCACCCGGCGTGCGAGCTTCCAGCCGGTTTTGCGCATCAACCCACCATCAGCCCCAACGCATCGTCTGCGGCAGCACCCAGCCATTGTCATAGGCGGTGTAGGTCAGCGCCTTCTTGTGCGCGATGGTGATAACACTCTGCAACAACGGCATCGCGGCCCCGCTCTCCACCGCCTCCTTGTTCAACGCGCGATACCCGGCAACGCGCGCGTCGTAATTGGCGACGTTGAACAGATCCATATCCTTCTGCCCAATCTCCATGCCCTTCCAGGCCGAGAACGGCATCTTCGGATTGAGCAGATACCCGGTGAAAATCTCCGGATCGCCGGTGGCATTGTCCCAGGTGTAAAGCGTCGCCTCAGGCAGCTTCGACCCACGGTTCAGCTCGAAATACTTGGCGTATTCGATCACCTGAACATCGGCCTCAATGCCCACCTTCTTCCACATCTGCGCGATGGCGCGGGCGAGGTCGAAATCGCCCGGAAACTGCCCGTTGGTGGTGGCCAGGCCAATCTTGATGGGCTTGTCCACGCTATAGCCAGACTTCTCCAGCAGCGACTTCGCCAGTGCTGGATCATAGGCGAAGTTATAATCAGGAACCGAGCCCGGCGTGCCCGGCGATGCGGGAACCGAGAGCGGCACGGCGGCACCGTTGAAGAACGCCTTGGACAGCGCAGCCTTATCGATTGCGTGATGCGCGGCGAGACGCACATTCGCATCCGCAAAGTTCAAATCATTGCGGATCTGCAGCAGAATGATCCGCGTCACCGGCAGCAACGTCGCCGTGTATGCCGCATCTGCCTGCAGCCGCACCGCATCACGGATCGGCAGGCCAAATGTGATATCCACCTGTCCGGACTGAATGGCGGCCACACGCGCCGAGCTGTCTTTGACGATCTGGATGGTCACGCGGCGGATGGCAGGCTTAGCCCCCCAATACGCATCATTGCGTTCCAGCACGATGCGAGAGTTCTGCTCCCATTCCACCATCTTGTAAGGCCCACTGCCGACCGGCTTTTGCGCAAATGCGGGCGCACCCACTGCCTCCAGCACATGCTTCGGCACAACGTAGCTACCCAGAAAGCTCATCCATTGCGGGGCCGTCGGCGCAGGCGAACTGAACCGGATCGTCGCCTTCGTCGGCGATTCAATCTCAATGTCCTGAATCTTGCGCCAGGAATTGGCGATATCCAACGTCGGCATGAGCTTCACACGCTCAAGGAAGGTGTAGCGGAAATCCGCCGTCGTCATCTTCACGCCGTCATGAAACAGCACGTCATCGCGCATCTCGATGGACATGCTCATGGCGTCATCGGCCAAGCGCCACTTATCGACAACGTTGCCGATCAGCTTCAACTTGGGGTCCTGGCCCAGCGGCTGATCGAACACCGCCTTGAAGATCGACTGTGAGTCGGGCACGAAACGCTGGTTCGGGTCCCAACTGGGAACATCAGACGGCCATGCGATGGTGACGGCGTCTGGCGTGTCAGCCAGAGCGGGGCGGACCAAAGGGGCGAGAGTGGCCAAACCTGCTGTTGCCATCAAGCTGCGTCGAGAGATCGTCACTGCACGCGCCTCCGCATTTTCTGTTGGATCAGTTTAGGTTCAAACCATTTCAGGCGGCAAGGCCCGTTACTTTAAACCGACACTCAGCATGTCCTTGTGCCGCACATGAAGTCTCGGTTGCCACCACGTCACACGCCAACGCCATCGGTCCCACTGCCCGCAACATGCCCAAGACAGGATGGCAGACCGGACTTGCCGACGGTCCATGCCCAGCCGCGAACGGAGAGTTCCGCACGGCCAGATCAAGTCTGCCCTCACCAAGCCGCAAATCCCACTTCCCCCAGCCAAGCTGCGGTGCTGTCTCTTCAATGGTCGCCACAAGCTGAGCAGGCTCGGCCGCGCCGGCAGCGCGATAGGCGCGGACGGACCCGCCACCAGCTTTGGTGATCGAGCGCGCAAAGGCCTGCAGCATTTCTCCCCGCATGGCCTCCGGCAACTCCGCCACAATGCCCATCACCGCGTCCGGCCGGATCATCATGTAACGGATATCACCGTCCCGATACTCGCCCAATTCAGCATCAAAGCGCAGGCGGTCACGAAAGCTCATCCCATCGTCTCCTTCGGCATAGAGAACGGCTGAGCCGTCAACACCGCACGGCCCTGGGCATCGAGTGTCGCTGTCACACGCACACGGGTTCCGGGCTCTGCAACCTGCACAAAACACACCGCCTGTGGGCCGCAATCGAGATGCACCATGCCCACTCGTAGCGGCAAAGCAGACCGGAAATCCGGCTCATGGCTGTGATGCAGCACGGTCGCGGCGAGAACCACGCCCTCGATCGAAAGTGCTCTGCTCCATGCCAAATCCGCGGAAAGGCAAGCGTGACACAGCGAGCGCGGTGGATATTGCGCCATGCCGCAGTATGCGCAGCTTTGAAGCGCCACCATCCCACCCGCCGCAGCATGATCCATCTCGCGCATGGCCTGCGAGCGCATCATTCGGCCAGCACCGCAGCCGCCGTACACAACCCACGATCATAGTTGATCATGCCGAAGCCGGAGACGAGCACATGCCGGGCGCGCGCCACCTGGCTCGTGGCCACACCCGTTAGCTGCCGCATCGCCTCCACCAGCCCAAGATAGCCGCCCGCCGCCCCTGCCTGCCCACAGGAAAGCTGGCCGCCCCCAGTATTGTGCGGCAAATCCCCCGTCGCTGTCAGATCGCGACCCCGCAGAAACGAAGCCGCCTCGCCCTGGCCGCAAAACCCCAGCCCCTCGAATTGCAGCATCGAGATAACAGGATAATCATCATAGGTCTGTACCGCGTCCATATCCTGCGGCCCCACGCCCGCCTTGGACCACAGCGCATCGCGATCCAGCAGCCACCCGCCGCGCTCCTGCATCGGATCATCAGAAAACGCATTGTGCCGCTCGATGCTGGCCAGCAAACGCACTGACGCTAGCCCCAGGGCATCCGCGCGCGCACGCGTCATCACCAAAAACCCATCCCCACCAGCACATGGCATCACGCAATCAAGCAAATGGATCGGTGACGCCACTGGCCTCGCCCCAAGATAGTCTTCCATCGTCATCGGCGAGCGCAGCAGCGCATTCGGGTTACCCTGCGCATTGCGGCGCTGCGCCACGGCCAAATGGCCAAAATCCTCACGCACCGCACCGTATTTCCGCATGTAGTGATCCGTGATCAGCGCAAAGCTCGCATTCGGCCCACCGGCACCATACGGATAGACGGCATCGCGTGAAAACACGCTGAACCCTTCGAGCAGATCGCGAAAACTACCTGCATTGGCGGTATCGCCCGCCAAGCAGGCCACAATCTCCGCATCCCCCGCCGCCACAGCACGAATGGCACGCCGCGCCGCCATAATCCCGCACGCACCGCCGGTCGGAATCCAATCGAGCATCCGCACCGACATTCCCGCATATTGCAGGAACGGAGCCGGCCCATCCGGTGCAAGGGTGAAACTCGACAGGCAAAGCCCGTCAATGTCTGCCTTGCCCACCCCGCTCGCCGCAATCAACCGCGACAGCACGCGCCCCATGAACCACGCCGCGTCATGCTCGGAACGGCGCACATAAGGCTCCGTCACCGGGCAGACGAGCACAATATCGCTGTTCATGCGGCGCGAGCGTTGCGCGATTTCAGCTTGCGCGTGTCGATGCAGGTTCCGCCCGCCAGATACTCAGCCGCCCAAGACTTTAAATTGCCACGCTGTATTTTCTGCGTGGATGTCACCGGCAGCGCCTCCACGAACGCCAGCCATCCCGGCACTTTGAAATACGACAACTCTTCAAGTGCCGACTGCACAATCGCAAATGCCATCTCGGCATCACCGAGCGGCGCAGCCGGAATGACGAACGCCAGCACCTCCTCGCCGCGCACCTCATCCGCCACCGCCGTCACCGCCACATCGCGCACGAGCGGGTTGCGGCGCAGGATAGTTTCAACTTCAACCGCCGCAATATTCTCACCGCTGCGGCGAATGATGTTCTTGCGGCGATCAACAAAGATGAGATTGCCGTCCGGTTCAAACCGTACAACATCGCCGGTGTGAAACCAGCCGCCTTCCCACGCTGCCTCAGTCGCCACCGGATCATGCAGGTAGTGATCGAAGAAACCAGCACGAGGATTGGCCCCGCTGGCACGCACGAGCAGCTCACCGGGATCGCCTGCCGACACAACGTCGCCTGCCTCATCGACGATCCGACAATCCATCTCAGGCCCAGGCTTGCCCAGCACGGCATCCCCCACGCGGCGCGGTACCTGATTGGCGATCACCACGGCCCCTGCCCCAGTCTCAGTCATCGCCCAGGCCTCCAGCAGCGGGAGGCCAAAACGAGCCTCAAACACGGCGTGGTGCCTGCGATCCACACCAGCCCCAAAGCCGAACTTCACGTGGTGATCACAATCCGACGCCAGCGGCTCGGCCGACAGCAGCATGGACGGCATCACACCGAGATAATGGATGATCGTAGCTTCACTCGCACGAACGCTGTTCCACCAGTTGCGCGGATGAAACCGGTCGAGCGGCACAACACAGCCGCCGCTCATCAGCATCGCCATGGTGGAGTAGGCCATGGCGTTCATATGCGTCATCGGCAATGGCGTGATCAGCCGCTCCTGCCCCGGCACAATGGCGCACAGGCCGCCCACCTGCCTATACCACCGGCCCGCGCGCAGGAAATACTCGTTGGTGAGAACACAACCTTTCGGTTTTCCCGTCGTGCCAGAGGTATAGAGCACCGCACATTCGCCACCATCACCTTCGGCAGGCGAAGCCACCGGCGGAGTATCATCTTCACCCATCACGGCAAACCCATGATCGCCGCGCACCGCAGCCTCGCGCATCGCCACCAAATGTGACGACGCCGCCACAGCCAGAGAAATACCGCTATGTGAGCAAAGATAATCCAACTCCGCCGGGCGCAGTTCCGCACTCAGCGGCACAACACTCACGCCGCAAGCATTCAACGCCAGCCAGTGAAAAAAGAAAGCAGGCCGATTGCCAAGCATCAGCCCAACCCGGTGCCCAGCGCCATATCCGGCACTGCGATAGCGCGCCGTCAGACTGCCGATTTCTGTTCCAGCCTCGCAATAAGACCATGTCCGGGCCTCGATGCCATAAACCTCAGCCACATCCGGCAAAATGCACAGAAACGGACGCTCCGCCCAGGCTGCGGCACTCACGGCGAAAGCGGCGGAAACGGAGGTCATGGCGATACCGGCAACCCCTCTTGCGCCATCAGCGCGGAGAGCGCGCGGCCATGCTCATCGACCAATGCCGCATCGCGCAGCCTGGCAAGCAGCTTTGGTCCGTCCGCCCGGGTTTCCAAAGATGGAACAATCGCAATAATCCGATCGAAATTGCCCCGCCCACGCGTGTGCGTATCACTATAGCCCTTCACGAGCCGCTGCAGCTGCGCCACCTCCAATGCGAGCGCTGGATCGGTTTTGGACAACGTCACAATACGCCCAAGCCAAGCCGCAATCGCCTCGTGCTCCGCCGCAAACCGCATGGTGCTGCGTCGCAAGCGGCGCATCGACGCCACCGCATAAAGAAGCAAAAAGCCGCTGATCGAGGTGGTCTCAACGATCCGGCCCGTCTTGGTGAAATACCCAACCAGGTTGCGCAGAACTGGCACGGACAAAATGGCGCGGCCCAGCGGTGCCGGCAGTGTCTCGGCAATCTCCTGCAAGCGCGGGTGCATGAACTCCTTGATGCGCATAATCTGATCCGGCGTGCGATGCACCTCCGCCGCCACACGCTCGAACCGCTCCGGCCGGATTTTCAACTGCGCCACACGAATGGGGTCTTCAAAGCTCATCCACAGCGCAAGGTAACGTGCCGTCTCGGCAAGCAGTTCACCGGTTCCTTGCAAAGGTTGCAGCATGGCACGGTAGGATTGCGCATAGGCGTCATCCTGATAATCCCGCAGCCGACGCTCACCCTCGGCGATAATCTCGGCGGCTTCCGGCGAAATCGCCTGCACCACGACAGCGGGCGCCCCCAAAGCCGCATCAAACCCAGCGGAGAACGCCGCAAGGCTCGCCTTCACGCCAACACCGCCGGACGTGATCGCCGCCTCGAACTGCGCGCGAGGGAATGGCAGCGCCGCCGCCCCCGCCAGCCCGCCGAACAGCGAGGCACTGAGCACGCTGCCATGGCTCTCTGCCAGCGCCCGCATATCGGCAATCACCAGATGCTTCGCTGCATTCCGGCACGCATCCATCATCGGCTCAGAATTGAGCCGCCCGTCGCCCATCGCCGTCCGCTCGGTCATCGAATACACCCGATGGCTTGACGCAATCATTGTTGTCCGATCAGGCGTCACCAATCCGCGCTGCACCGCCCGCGCCGCTTCCATCAACTCGGAGGCGATCACCACATCGACCTCACCCGGCACCGGCATCATTGCCAGGACAGGCTCACGGCCTGGTGGGAACATTTCAACGTAGTAAATCGTGGCCCCCGTGCGCTGCGCCACACCCGGCACCGACGTGCTTTGCGCCCAGTAGCCGTTTGCTTCGGCCATCGCCACCAGCCAATCCGCCAGCACGCCACCGCCCTCGCCGCCCATTGCCAAAATCGCAATGCTGATGGCTCGCACTTCAAGGTTCGCGGAGAGGCCCTCAGGCATGAGCCATCCGCCGCTGCAAATACCCGATCACGCGCTTGCTGATGCGGTCACGAAAACGATCCCACCCGTTCGGGTTGCTGATCAATTCGGCGCGATAGAATGATGGGCACAAAATCGCCGCATGAGACACCTCGCCACACACCCCACAGCCAACGCAGGAATTATCAACCTTCGCGATTGGATCACGCCGCAACTTGTCCGGATTAGGAGCCACCGACAGCGACGGACATCCCGACAGCCGGATGCAGGAATGATCGCCCGTGCAGGTATCGGCATCAATGCCAAACCGCTCCCGCACCACCCGCTTGCCCTGTGCGATTGCATTGCGCATCAGCGGCTTCACTCGGCGCTGACGGTTCAGCTGACATTCCGACGACGCCACAATCACTTTCGGCCCACGCGTTTTTGTCGTCAGCGCCTCACGCAGCAGATCACGCATTTTGCCAACGCTGTAGGTGCGCTCGATCGTTCGCACCCACTTCACGCCCACGCCCCGTACTGCCGCAGCAATCGGGTTGCGGGTGGAGCGACTGCTGTTCAGTGCCAGGGACGACAGAATGTCCTGCCCACCCGTCGCCGCCGAATAGCCGTTATCGACAATCACCAGCACGTTGTCAGACTTGTTGAACACGGCATTGCCCACGCCACTCGTCAGCCCGTTATGCCAAAACCCGCCATCGCCCATGAAGCTGATGGTGCGCTTGTCCGAATTCGTATCGTTCAACGCAGAGGCTCCGGCCCAGCCCAGGCCATAGCCCATCGTGGTGTTGCCCAGATTGAACGGCGGCAGGATCGAGAACAGATGGCAGCCAATGTCGCAACTGACATGATGCGGCCCAAGCTCACGCTCCACCAGCTTCATGGCGGTGAAGATAGGCCGCTCCGGACAACCAGTGCAAAACGACGGTGGCCGGCCATGCACCTCCGGCACCGCAGGCGGCGCTGCGATGACGGGCTGTGCCACCCCAGTGTCGTAAGCCGCAAAAAACGCTGACACACCCTGCAACATCACCGCAGCGGTGTATTCGCCAGCCATCGGCAGCATGTCTTTGCCGTGCAGCTTGGTCTGTACATCGGCACGCCGCAGAATGGTGGCGAGCGCCTGCTCCAGAAACTCTGGCTGCCCTTCCTCCACCATCAGCACCGCCCGCTTGCCCGCACAGAACGCGACCAGTTCTTCCGGGATCAGCGGATACGTCACGTTCATCACATACAGCGGCACGGAGACGTCACCGAATGCGTTGGACAGGCCCAGGCGCTGCAACGCGCGGATCACCTGATTATACATCCCACCTTGCAAGATGATGCCGATATCGCGGGTGCCGTCTGCGAACACCTCGTTCAGCTTGTGCTCCCGAATATAAGCAACCGCCGCCGGCCAGCGATCGCGGATCTTTTCATGCTCGTGCAGGAAACTTGCTGGCGGGAGCACGATGCGATTGGTGTCGCGCGTCGGTGCCGTCATCGCATCGCGGATGGTGAATGCGGGCTTGCGGTTGTCACTCGCGGTGAAGCGGCCATAGACGTGGCACGCCCGCACCCGCATCTCCAGCATCACCGGCGTGGAGCTTGCCTCCGACAACGCAAAGCCATGCTCCACAGCCTTGACGATGCTGGACAGGTTTGGCCGCGGATCGAGCAGCCAAATCTGCGACTTCATGGCGAATGCATGCGTCCGCTCCTGCATGATGCTGGAGCCTTCGCCGTAATCCTCCCCCACCACAATCAGCGCGCCACCGACCACACCGCCCGAGGCGAGATTGGCCAGCGCGTCGGAGGCCACATTGGTGCCGACGGTGGATTTCCACGCAACCGCACCCCGCAGCGGATAATTTACTGATGCCGCCAGCATCGCCGCCGCCGCCGCCTCACTCGCCGAGCTTTCGAAATGCACGCCGAGATCGTCGAGAATATCCTGCGCATCCGCCAGCACATCCATCAGATGCGAGATCGGTGCCCCCTGATAGCCGCCGACATATGAAACACCAGATTGCAGCAGCGCCTTGGTGACAGCGAGAATACCCTCGCCGCGAAACTCCTCACCCTCACCGAGACGAAGTGCCTGAACCTCGGCCTTGAACGAACGCTCCGCCACGCGCGCTAGGCCGTCACAAGTGCCAGCACCCGGCACGGGCTGCCGGAACCACCTTCGATCTTGAGCGGTGGCGTGATCAGCAGCGCCCCCGTCGGCGGCAACTGATCAAGCCCGGCCAAACTCGCCAGACCGAAGCGGCCAGAGCCATGCATCATGGTGTGGCACGGAAACGCCGGCTCAAACATGAAGGCCTGGCCGGCATCGGTGCCAACCGTCTCGGTGCCGAAGCCGATAACGTCGCGCTCCTCGACCATAAAGCGCACGCAGTCGGTGTCCGGCCCCGGCGTCACCGGACCACCCTCACCGACATTGAGGAACGCATCACCGGCGCGCTTCGACCATCCACTGCGCAGCAGAACCCAGCTTCCTGCGGGAATGCGGCCATGCTTTGCCTCCCACGCCAGCAATCCGGCGCGGGTGAGCAGGAAACCAGCGTCCGCTGCACATTCCGCCTCGCAATCAATCACGCAGGCAGGTGCCGCGAACCGGCCCGGCGCAATCGTATCGGTGCTGCCGGCGGGAATGTCGCGCCCCGTCACCCAATGAATGGGCGCGTCGAAATGTGTGCCGGTGTGCTCACCCAGGCTGATGTTGTTCCAGTACCAGCCGGGGCCGACATCGTCATACCGCGAGATGGTCTCCATCCGGAACGGCGCTGACTGCGCAAATGGCGGCGGCAGCCCGATCACCGGCGTGCTGGGCGAAAGGTTCTGCGACAGGTCGACCACTTTGATCGAACCGGATGCGAGAGAGGCGATCAATTGCGCGAGCACATCTGTCGACACGGGCGTTCTCCTGTCTGATCCGCAAGAGAGTGAAGCAGGATATCCTGGCTGAAAAGGGTTTTCTGTAGCTCTTGCGCCCAGATCGAAAATTATCTTAGGCTCAAACTATCTCGCGAACGAAGGGAGGCTCGATGCAGCACTCGGCCCATCAGGATAGCTTCGCGCGTGACAATCTGCCGCCGCGATCCCAGTGGCCGGAGATGATCTTCACGCTGCCGGAACTGCATTATCCGGAGCGGCTGAACTGCGCCGATCACTTCATCGACCGCCATCTGCGCCAAGGGCTTAGCGACGTGACGGCGATCATCGGGCCGGATGGTGCGACGTGGAGCTATGCCGATCTCGCAAGCCATGTGAACCGCATCTGCAATGTGCTGGTGGGGCGGCTCGGGCTGGTTCCCGGCAACCGCGTGCTGCTGCGCGCTGCCAATACGCCGATGATGGTGGCGTGCTACTTTGCGGTACTGAAGGCGGGCGGCGTGGTCGTGGCCTCCATGCCGCTGCTGCGCGCCAAAGAGCTGTCGTTCATGATCACCAAAGCGCAGATTTCGCATGCATTGTGTGATCAGCGTCTGGTGGCCGAGATGGACATCCTGCCCCAAGACAGCCGCCCCGCACATCGCCTCACCTTCCACTCACTCAGCGAGCCTGCCGAGCTAGAAGCGTCGATGGCCGAGGTTCCAGACGTATTCACCGCCTGTGACACAGCACAGGATGACGTCTGCCTGATCGGCTTCACCTCCGGCACAACCGGCGTGCCGAAGGGGACCATGCATTTCCACCGCGACATGCTGGCGATCTGCGACACGTTCAGCCGCCATGTGCTGAAACCAACGGCCACCGACTTGTTCCTCGGCTCAGCCCCCCTCGCCTTCACCTTCGGGCTCGGCGGCTCGGTGCTGTTTCCCTTCCATGTCGGTGCCGCCGGACTGGTGCTGGAACGCACCTCACCGCCCGATCTGATGGCGGCAATCGCCCAGTTCCGCCCCAGCATCCTGTTCACCGCACCCACAACCTACCGCTTCATGCTGGCACGGCTTGGCGAGGCCGATCTGTCGAGCCTTTGCAAATGCGTCTCCGCTGGGGAGGCGTTGCCCAAGGCCACGTCAGACGCATGGTTCGAGGCTACCGGCATGCGGCTGATCGACGGCATTGGCGGCACCGAGATGCTGCACATCTTCATCTCCGCCGCCGGTGACGATATTCGCCCCGGTGCGACCGGCCGCGCGGTGCCGGGGTTTGAGGCCAAAGTGGTAGATGAAGACGGCAACACTCTCCCATCCGGCGTGCTCGGCAGGCTCGCGGTGCGCGGCCCAACCGGTTGCCGCTACCTCGCCGATGACCGGCAGGCAAAGTTCGTCCAAGGTGGCTGGAACCTCACCGGTGACACCTACACCATGGATGAGGATGGCTATTTCTGGTACGGTGCGCGGTCAGACGATATGATCGTCTCCAGCGGCTACAACATCGCAGGCCCCGAGGTGGAGGCGGCGTTGCTGCAGCATGAGGCGGTGTTGGAATGCGGCGTGGTCGGCGCTCCCGATGCCGAACGCGGCCACGTCGTTCGAGCCTATGTGGTGCTGCGGCCAGGATTTTCGCCTTCCGCCGAACTGACCGCTTACCTGCAAAAGCATGTCCGAGACAGTGTCGCTCCCTATAAATACCCACGGCAGATCGAATATCTGCAAATCCTGCCGCGCACTGAAACCGGCAAAGTGCAGCGGTTCAAGTTGCGAGAGATGGCAGCGGGCTAGGCGAGCACGCTGCCAGAGAACAGCACCACGCCGCTGTCGTTGACCATGCTGTATGCAAACCGCTCTGCCGACAGATCAACGGTCATGAAGCCGTGTTCGGCAGAGCCAAACTGACCAGGTGCCGACGGTCCGGGCTTTTCCGTCTGTGAGCCTGCCCCGTTGGTGATGAAGGTGATGCCGTCACGCTCCAGCATCTGGAAGTTGTGGTCGTGGCCATTGATGTAGATTTTCACGCCATGTTTGATGAGCAGTGGCTTGATCTGCGCCACCAAATCCTTCCAGTCCCGCTTGCCGCCAGTGATGGTGTGGATCGGATGATGACCCACGACGATCTTCCATTTTGCCTGTGAAACACCGAGTGCCGCGTCGAACCAGGCAAGCTGTGCCGCGGTGTCCTGATCATCGATACGCACCTTGGTGCCGCGATACGGCTTCAGGAACGGTGAGGTGTCGATATAGAAGAACGCGATCTCAGTGCCGTCCTCCAACCGCTCATCACGCTGAAAGTAACGCGCGGGCATGTTCCATCGAGTGGAGGTGCGGCCATAAGCAAGCTGGGTTTGCACGTCACCGCGATAATCATGGTTGCCCAGGATCACATCCCACCGCGTTTGCAGCGAGGGGGCCGCGTAGATCTGTTCGAAGGAGCCGGACCATTGCGGGTCATCAAGCCCGGTGACACCGTCCTCATAAAAGTTATCGCCAAGTGACACGACGAAGCGGCTGCCGATCTCGTCTGCCGTCACGCCCATCTGCATGCCGACCTCGCGCTGTCTTTGCGCGCCGTTACGGCCCCAGTCGCCGATCATCACAAACGGCAGGCTCGGTGCGCGCGCGGCAGCAGCCACGCGGGGCAATGCGGCCGAGGCTGAGGCGGCAAGCAGAGTCCGGCGGGTGAACAGCAAATCGGTCATATCAAAACCTCCACTCGTTGAATGCCACGGTCGTACCGCCAAAGAAAATGACGATCCTGCGTCAGAATGTGATGATGGCCTTGACGCCGAACACCGCCTCATCCTTCAACAAGCGACCGGGCGCGTAAGGGTTCGGCACACCGCCATTCGGGCGGATGATATATTGCGCATCCGGCTGTATCTGCAGCCATGGCGTCACTTGAGCCTGATACGTCAACTCAAAGAAATGCTCCGCCGTGCGGTGCGGTGTCGCCAATGTGGCGTGGCTGATCGAGCCATAGCCGTAGCCGAGACCCAGCGTATCGTTGTCACGCCCGGCAAACGGCGCTTTTAAAGTCACACCAGCATTGACGCTGATATTGACAAGATTGCGATCACGCGGCGCGACCATTGCACGAGCGAACAGGCTGACAAGCTTGGCGCTGTCCGGGCTTGGCTGCCAGATGCCCTGATCGACCAGGGCATAGATGCTGTAATTGCCAGACATGTTGCGCGGAATATTGTTGCTGTTCGCAGCCCCGATCGGGCGGCCGAGCGTATCCGTCGTCTGATTGGGGAAATCAGCCGTGTCATACCAAGCCCCGATTTTCACGCTCGTCGGAAGTCCCGTGGGCTTGGGGGCGGACGCGTCAGTTGATGGCAGATTCAGGCCATATTGCGCCTCAGCGATAAACAACGCCCCCGTGCGCAGGTTGAAGTTGCCGCCCCACCGGCTGGTACCAAGCACTTGCGTATCACCGGCAAACGAGCCACCCGGCGGATTGTCCTGAAACACGCCGCCGAGCAGCGTTACGTTGTCCATCGGGGTGCCACGCAGCCGCACGCCAAGCGACGACAGCGGATAGGCAGGACCACCGGCAAAGAGATCGGCACTGGGTATCAGCGGCCAGCCCATCATCGTGTTCATGAAAATCGCCGCGTTCGTGCTCGTCATGAACTCCTGATCAACACTCTGCTGCCCGAGTTTGATATCGTATTTGCCGCCCGCAAAGGCCTGCTGCACCCAAATTTCCCACAGCCGTGTGGTGGGCGTGGCCTCGATGCCGCTCACCGTCTGGAGGTTGCCCAGATAATACTGGCTCAAATTGCGACCGTGGACCTGCAGCCCGCTGAGATTGACGGTGCCGCCCTCCCACCCAAACGCCTTGGCCGTGTCAATCTGAACGGTGAGCGTGGTCAGCCCATCATAGGTGGCACCCTGTTTGAAACCACCACTGACGTTGCCGAGCAACTCGCTTTGCTCCGTCAGGGTCAGCGTCACACCGGCATTGGCAAGTTTGCTGCGAATGCCGGCGGGATCGCCCAGCAGATTGGCCCGCTCCCAAATGCCAGTTGGCGCGGGTGCCGCATCCTCGGCAAAAGCAGGGTTGGTGCCGAGCAAGGCCAGACAGAGCAGCGACCTGTAAAAGCGTGGCATCATCGCAATTCCAAACAATGTCCGATCACGCTTATCCAGCCGCCGCCTCGCCGTAAACCCTGCTACGCTGCGGTGCCCCCGATGGTCAGGCCAGAAATCTTGAGTGTTGGCTGGCCCACGCCCACCGGAACTCCCTGCCCGTTCTTGCCGCATGTCCCAATACCAGGGTCGAGCGCCATGTCCGAGCCGACCATCTCAACCTTGGTCAGCGAATCCGGCCCGTTGCCGATCAGTGTTGCCCCCTTCACGGCGGGACCGATCTTGCCGTCTTCGATCAAATAGGCCTCGCTGGCCGAGAAGACGAACTTGCCCGACGTGATATCCACCTGCCCACCGCCAAAATTCACCGCGTAAAGCCCGCGCTTGACGGAGCGGATCATCTCCTCCGGCTCATGCGAGCCTCCGAGCATGACAGTGTTGGTCATGCGCGGCATCGGTGCGTGGGCGTAGCTCTGCCGCCGACCATTGCCGGTGGCGCGCACGCCCATCAGCCGGGCGTTCATGCGATCCTGCAGGAACTCCTTCAGAATTCCGTCTTCGATCAGCACGGTGCGGCTGGTCGGCGTGCCTTCGTCATCCACCGTAAGGCTGCCACGCCGGTCCGGCAGCGTGCCGTCATCGACCACGGTGACGCCGGGGGCTGCGATCCGGGTGCCGAGCAGGCCAGAGAATGCCGAGGTTTTCTTGCGGTTGAAATCGCCTTCCAGGCCATGGCCAATCGCCTCATGCAGCAAAATGCCGGGCCAGCCGGAGCCGAGCACCACCGGCATCTCACCGGCGGGGGCCGCCACCGAGCCCAGATTGACCAATGCCTGACGCAGCGCCTCGTCCACCGCCGCTTTCCAAACGGCTGGCGACGTCACGCGGTCATACTCAAAACGACCACCAAGGCCGTGGCTGCCAGTCTCACGCTTGCCGTCTTTCTCCACCACCACCGACACGTTCAGGCGAACCAGCGGACGAAGATCCGCAACCCGATGGCCATCAGCACGGATGATCTGCACCGCCTGCCACTCACCATAAAGCGAGGCGCTCACCTGGCTGACACGGCTATCCTTCGCGCGAGCATATGCATCAATCTCGGCGAGCAACCCCGTGCGGGCGGCGAATCCATCATTGCCGAGCGGATTGGCCGGCGAATAAAGCCGCGAGTTCGTCTCGCGCGGTGCTACGGACGCGGTGCCCGAGTGACCGGCGGATACGCTGGCAACGGTCGCGGCGGCACGCTTCAGAGCGGCTTCGGAAAGTTCACCCGCATGCGCGTACCCAGCAGCCTCCCCCGCCACGGCGCGCAGGCCAAAACCGCGTGACGTATCAAACCCAGCGGAGCGAATTCGGCCATCATCAAGGCTGATGCTCTCCGTCTCACGGTATTCCAAGAACAACTCACCATCATCGGAATGCACCAGCGCCTCGGCGGTCACGCGCTCGGCGGCGGCACGATCAAGACCGCTGCCATCAAAAAACAGCGCATCGGTGACAGCCAGCGGGGTATCGGAGACGATCATAGTTGGGCCTGTGATGCGAGAGGGCTGCGCAAAGCGTGGCGCAGAACAAGAGCGGTGGTGAGCAGCAGAACGGCGGTGGCCTGATGCAGCGTGCCAAGACTGACCGGCACCACATAAAGCAGCGTGGCAACGCCAAGCACGTATTGCAAGGTGACAACCGCACCCATCGCCATCAACGCGCCGCGGAGCGACGCAGACGGTTTGGCGGAAAAGCCGAGCAAAACCGTGCCTAGCGCCAACATCGCCGTGAGAGTGGCAAGCAGGCGATGGTCAAACTGCACGGCGGGGATGTTCTCGGTAAGGTTGCGCGCAAACGGCTGCAGCGCCGCGTAGCCCTGCGGGATCAAATGGCCGTCCATCAGCGGGAACGTGTTGTAGATCAGCCCAGCCTTCAGCCCCGCTACAAATCCACCGGCGACAATCGTGATGGCCACCATCGCAACCAGCCCGAGCGACAAACGACGCAGCATACGCAACGGCCGCACGACCGATGGCATTGGCTGCCACACATCCAAAGCCGTCCAGAGCAAGGCCGAATACAACGTAAGCGCCAGCACCAGATGCGCCACGAGGCGATAGGGCGAGACCGCCGTGCTGTCCGCCTCAAAGCCGGACGCGACCATAAACCAACCCACCGCCCCTTGCATCCCGCCGAGCACGAACAGGCCAAGCAGCCGCTTCCAAAGCCCCGGCGGCAGGCGGCGGGTGGCAGCTAACCAGATCAACGGCCCCGCAAACGCCACACCCAGCAACCGGCCCCACAGCCGGTGCGCCCATTCCAGCCAGAAAATCTGCTTGAACCCGTCCAAGCCAAAACCCTCATGCAACAGGCTGTATTGAGGGATTTGCTGATACAGCCGGAACAGCCGCTGCCACTCCGCGTCGCTCAGCGGCGGCAACGCCCCCATGATCGGGGCCCATTCCATGATCGAAAGGCCCGAGCCGGTCAGCCGTGTGGCCCCACCAAGCGAGACCATCACAAGGATCATAAAGCACATCCCAAACAGCCACAGCGCCACCGGGCGGTATGGTCTGATTTGCGTGCTGGTGGAGGCGGGGGCGCTGAGATCAAATGGCATAAGCGATATATAGTCTTATGCGGGCACGCGGCCAGGGTGCGAATTAGCGCTTGCGAGGCTCCTCCACCAAAGCCACGTTCTAACCGTGCGCCAACAAGAGCGCCGATTTCGGGAGTGAAACATGAAAATACTCAGCCTGCCGGTGCTGTTCTTGGCCCTGTGCACAGCCCTGCCCGCCTCAGCCCAGCCATCCCCCACCCCGGCACTCGATGTCGTGCCCGATAAAATGCCGTTCGACATTCCATACGGCCCGCCCATCTCGCTGGATCGGGCGCAGGCGGTGGTGGCGGCAGCCGTGGCCGAGGCGAAGAACAAAGGCTGGAAGATGAATGTCACAGTGGTCGATTCCGGCGGCAACCTCGTGGCGTTCGCGCGCATGGACAACGCGCAGCTCGCCTCCATCGCCATCTCCGAACACAAGGCGCGAACGGCCGCCACGTTCCGGCGTGACACCAAGCTTTTCGAGAACGGGATGCAGAGCGGGCTTGTCTATCAGCTCTCGCTGGACGGCGTCATCGGCTCGCGTGGCGGCATCCCGCTCATTGAGGACGGCAAGCTGATCGGTGCCATCGGCACTTCTGGCGGAGCCGGGTCCCAGGACGAGATTTGTTCAAGGGCTGGGGCGGCCGTTATCAACAAATAGCCGCATTGCATTTTTCGACGGGGCCGATAGGTCAATATGCTTGACATAAGCCACCCTTGAGTCGCTATGTTGCGCTGCAGCAAATGCTGCAACGCAACATGGAGATGCAGATCATGGCGACGCTCATCAACAGCGCCACGCCGCAAGCGGCCACCGCCCAATCCGGCAACTTTTTCAATCGGCTGGGCAGCATGATGGCCTGGATCGGCGAGCGCCGCGCGCGCTCGGCCACCATTCGTGAGCTGGAACGTCTGGACCGCAGGGTTCTGGAAGACCTTCAGATCACCAAACATGATTTCACACAGATCGCTGACGGCACTTTCCGCCGTTGGCCCGGCAACTGAGCAAGGAGACGCATATCATGGCCATTTTCTGGAACAGCGTCGCGCCGTCTTCCGCAATGACGAAACCCGCGGTTTCCCTCAACGGTCTGGGCCGCATCGCAGCGTGGTTCAGCGAGCGCCGCGCGCGGACGCAAACCCTGCGCGAACTTTCGAGCATGGATGAGCGCGACCTTCGTGACCTGCGCATCACACCGTATGACTTCAACGAGATCGCCAACGGCACCTATCGCCGTTAACGCCTAAACCGAGGCGGACATGGGCGGCTGAAGGCGGTATCGTCGGCGATGCGTTGACCCGCTTTTTAGAGGAGCCGCCCATGTCTGGTCCTTTCTTTCACATGATCGCCGACGGTCCGAAGCCTGTGGCTCCATACAGCCATGTCGTCGAGCGGGATGGTTGGCTGTTCGTCACCGGGCAGATTGCCAACAATCCGGCGGACGACTCGCTTCCGCTGCCAGCAGGCATTGAGGCTCAAACCCGCCGCGTGATGGACAATCTCGTCCATGTTCTGCGCGGCGTCGGAGCCACGCTCGATGACGTGCTGACGGTGAGGGTGTTTCTCGCCGAATTCCAGCGCGACTACTTGCCTATGAACGACATTTACCTGACCTATTTCAAGCCTGGGAAACTCCCTGCCCGCACCACAGTCGGCGTCACCGGCCTTGCGCGCGATGCCATCATCGAAATCGACATGATCGCGCGGCGCGCGGCGGATTGACCATGCGTCAGAGCTTTTTTTCGATCAGATGTAATCATCTGACCAAAAGGTCGTGCCGTTAAAACATATGATGCCAGAGCAAATTGGCCGCGATCAATCTGAACCGAGCAGGTTCAAATCGATCGGGCGCTGCTCAAGGCGGTCCAGGGCAAGTTTTACCGCACTGTTGCCCCCGCCCGTTGACACCTTCGAAACACGCCAGTCAGGCCGCGTGGGCGGAGATGGCCTGCCGGCTGATCAAAGTGTCGATACGCTCTCGCGCCGCCGGCGCGTCACCGTCAAAGGCAACACCTATACTTCCGTGTTCATCGACCCGCTTGGTGATGACCTGATACTCCTGACCGCCAATCTCCAACCGCGCAGCGCCGCCTACCCTGACCGCGCCGGCACCGCTCAGCATGGCACCACCAATCGAGAGATCATGCAGCCGAACCGCCAGCTTCTGCTGTCCCGGCAATGTCAGGTGCGCCTGCATGTCCACACCGACACGCTCATGCGCCCGCCGGTTCACATCGGCAGAACTGCGACGAACAACACGGTTCACGGTGCGGCTGAGACCGCGCACGGCATCCTCGAGCGCGGCCGCATTCTGCTGCACGGCGGCGGCCTGCTGATCGGACTCGATGGCAGCCTGGCGAACGTCGCCTGTTCGATCTGACATCTGATTGGCTGCCTTGGCTGTCTCGGCGACGCTGCGCGCGATTTCCGAAGTGGCCGCCCCCTGCTCCTCGACCGCCGCGGTCACCGAGGCGCTGATGCCGCGTATTTCGCCAATGGTGCTCACGATTTCGTCCACCGCGGCGACGGTGGCACGGGTGGCCTCCTGAATGGCGAGGATTTGACGGCGGATCTCCTCGGTGGATTGCGCGGTCTGGGTGGCGAGCAGCTTGACCTCACCGGCCACCACGGCAAATCCCTTGCCGGCGTCACCCGCGCGCGCCGCCTCGATGGTGGCATTCAGCGCCAGCAGATTGGTTCGCGCCGCAATCTCAGTAATCAGTCCAGCCACGGCGCTGATCTCGCCCGCACGCTCGGACAGCTGGTCGATGCTGACGCGCGCAGCGTGTCCGGCATGCACGGCTGATTGTGCAACTTCGGAGGATTTGTGGACCTGCCGGGTGATCTCGCCGATGGACGCCGCCAACTCCTCGGCGGCACTTGCCACCGTTTGTGCGGTGGAAAGCGTCTGGCTGGCGGCAACCGCTGCTTCGCTCGCATTGCTGCCGGTACGGGCCGCCGTTTGTGCCATGTCGCCAGCCGTGGACAGCATCTCTCCGGTCATACGGTTAATCTCTGCAACGGCCGCACCCGCTTCACGCTCGATCGTGTCGGCCATGCTGGTAAGCGCTGCCTGCCGTGCCATGTTGGCTTCCTCCCGGCCGCACTCGTTCTCCGCCACCAGGCGTGCATTATCCAGTGCCTGCAGGCGGAACTGTTCCAGGGCGGTGGCCATCTGGCCGATCTCGTCTCGGCGCCCGGCACCGGGGATAGTATGCTCCAGCCCACCCTGTGCGATTGCTCGCATCGCATTGGCAATGCCGAGGATGGACCGGACCACCGAGCCCGCAATCAACGCGCACAGACCAAGCGCCAACCCTAGCGCCACCGCCAACAGGATCAGCATGGCGCGTGACGTGTCAGCGTGGATCTGTGCCACCCGTTCAGCGGTTTGCGCCACATGTCGCTCACTGGCCGCACGAATGCGCTCCAAGGCGGGGGCGATCGGCGCATAGATTTTCGAAAGGTCGGCCCGTTGTGCGTTGCTCTCCAGGCGGGTGGTGACGAGGTCGAGGAAATCGCGGCGATAGGCTTCCATGCGTTTGGCAATCGCATCCTTGACCTGCGGGTCAAGGTCAAGCTGCGCCAGTGTCGCGCTGAATTCGCCGAACATCTTTTCGAACGCCACACGATAGCTGTCATCGACGCGGGCCAGAAAATCCTTCTCATGGCGACGCAGCATCAGCATTTTGACCAGCAATTCCGGTTGGTTGAGAGGAACCACTCGCTCCTCCGCATCATGCACCGATTTGCGCAAGGCCCCCAGCAGGCCCAGCGTCTCGTTCAGGCCAAGCTTGTGTTGCAAATCCACAACCGTCTGAAATGCCGCCTGATAGCGCGCGACATTGGCCTCAAGCGCGGCAATCTCAGGCTTGCTGCTTTCGGCCGTGTCGGACTCTGTGGCCACGAAATCATCGCTGATCAGCTTGAGCAGTTGCCTGGCGGCTGCCACGGCTTGAGTATTCTTCGCAGCGTCCGCGTCGTCATTGCGTATCAGAAAATCCTTCTCTGCCCGCCGTGCCTCCAGCATGGCATTGGCAAGCTCGAGCGAATGCACGGACGCAGCGGCGGCCCGGCTCTGGACCGCCTGCACCACGGCCACCCTGGCGACCATGCTGAAATGCTGGAACGCCACAGCGCCCATGCCGAGCATCCCCACCGCGCTGAGCAAGATCATTTTCCAGCGGATGGACAGATGCGAGAAGATATTGAGCAACGAATGGCGCTCCATGCGGTCAGTGACAGCTCCGGCGGCACCAAAATATGGCACAATGGTAAATGCCCGGTGAACAAGCCTCGCATGCCACCATTCTTCTGGCATGGCATCGTTCTTGCTGAGCCTCTATCCCGCCCATGCACGACCAAAAGAGGTTCCGCCTATGGCCAAGCCGTTGATCCATCTGGGCTTTGACCTCTCCTATTCGCATATGGGCGGGCGCTGGCTGATGCCGGGGTCCTGGACCAACCACACCTTCCCCGACATCGCCATGTTCGAGAACATCGCGCGCATTGCCGAACGCGGAGGGCTGGATTTCCTGTTCACCGGCGACGGCACCGGCACCCCTGTCACGTGGCGCGGCACGCATGATGCCGCGGTGGAATGGGGCGTGAACTGGCCGCGGCAGGACTTCAACCCGATCTTCGTCGCCTGCTCGCGGGTGACCAATCATATAGGCTTCGGCCTGACCTACTCCTCAACCTTCATGCACCCGTACTACATGGCGCGGTTGATGAACTCACTCGACCACCTCACCGGTGGACGCATCGCCATGAACCTCGTCGCCTCCACCCGCCAATCAGACGCGGAGAATTTTGGCTTCGACCAACTGATGGAACACGGCCTGCGCTATGAGCGGATGGAGGAGTTCGTCTCCGTCTGCAAACAACTCTGGGACAGCGTGGAGCCGGACGCGATGCTGTGGGATCGCGCCACCGGCCGTGTGGGGGACCCGTCCAAGATCCACCCCATCGACCACCAGGGCCAGTTCTTCAAAGTCAAAGGCGCGCTGAATACCCCGCCCTCCCCGCAAGGCCACCCGGTTCTCGTCCAGGCCGGCGGCAGCCCACGCGGCATTCAGGCCTGTGCAGGATTCGTCGATCATGCGTTCGGGGCCGACATGGCGCTCGACCTTCAAATCCGCCAGCGCGCCGCCCTCGACAAGGCGCTGGAGGGCCACGGACGCGATCCATCGCGTGTCGGCATCCTCTGGCAGACCCCAATCGTCGTGCGTGAGAACCATGACGAAGCCATCAGCCAACGCGAGCGTCTGCTCACCTCAATCCCGCACGAGGCCGTTGGCGTCTACCTCTCGCACAACTCCGGTTATGATTTCTCCAAGCTCCCCGCCCGTTTCTCCCTCGGCGAGTTAAACAAAATGATCGCAGCCACCGGGGCCACACCCGTGGGCTTCGTCTACGAACTGGCACACAAGCTAGGGGCCGACACCGAAATAACGCCGGATGAATTCTTCGAGCATGGCATGCGCAGCGCCACTGGCTACGACACCACCATCGCCGGAAGTGCCGTCGAGATGGCCGATCTCCTCGAAGAGAAATTCGAGGCCACCGGCAGCCGGGGCGGCTTCATGCTCGGCCACGTCGTCTCCACCCCGCTCGATCTGGAGGCGATCAGCGACGTGCTGGTGCCGGAACTGCAACGCCGTGGGCGGTTCCGCCGCGACTATACCGGCCGCACGCTGCGGGAGAATTTGGCGCAGACATAAAGGCTCAGCCAGTCGTGCGCAGCGGCTGATCCTCCATTGACCAGCACGTCACAAACGCCATTGCCGCCAGCACGGCGCAGCCGATAAAGGCTGCATGAAAGCCGCCTGCAAGCGCGAGTTCGGCCACCGCACGCGAGCTTGCATCAAGCCCAGGCACACCCGGTGCCGGGGCGCGCAATGCGCCGAGGTCGATCGCCCCAACAATCCCGCCGCTCGCAGCAAGTGACCGGAATCGGCCGATCAAAATCACGCCTGCCAGCGTGCTGCCCAATGCACCGCCCATCGAGCGCAGGAACAGGAACGCGCCGGTCGCCGCCCCCACATCACGCCGTTCAGCCGCGTTCTGAATGCTGACCAGGGAGCAGGGCATCACCAAACCAATCCCGTAGCCGACCACCAACATATAGATGAGTGCTAGAATATAGGGTGTTCCCGCGCCAACCGTGGCCAACATAGCAAAGCCCACGACCGTGCCGCCCAGGCCCACCTGCATCAGCCGCTTCACCCGCCCGATCCGCCGGGCAATCTGCCCCCCACTGAACGCACCGACGCAGTTCGCGGCGAGGTAAGGCACGATCAGCGAACCCGCCAGCGAGGCGTCGGCCCCGCGGATCAGCTGGAAATACAGCGGCAGCAGGAACACGGCACCAAACATCGCCCCGCTGTTGATCGACGCCATGATCACGCCGCGGGTGAACACATTGCTCTGGAACAACCGCGGCGGCACCAGCGGGTCGGCATCGCGCCGTTCCTGCCGAACCAGCAGAACCATCAAAATAACTGCAAATGCCGACAGCCCCAGAATGATCGGAGACGACCATGCATATTCACTGCCGCCCCAGCTGAGCACCAGCAGCGCTGCCGTGGTGCAAGCAGCCAGCAGGGCCGCCCCCACATAATCGATCCGCGCCTTGGAGGTCTTCACCGGCAGCATCTTCAAGGCCGAGCTCGACAGCATAAACGCTGCAATCCCAACCGGCAGGTTGATCCAGAAAATCCACCGCCATGAGGCATAATCGGTAATCCAACCGCCCAGAATGGGGCCCGCCACACTCGCCACACCCCAGGTGCCCGCCATATAGCCTTGATAGCGGCCCCGTTCGCGGGGGCTCACCACATCAGCAATCGAGGCCTGCGCCATTGCCATCAGCCCGGCACCGCCCAGCCCCTGCAACGCCCGCGCGCCGATCAACTGCATCAAATTCTGCGCAAAGCCACACAGCATGGAGGCGGCAACGAACAGCACAATCGCCGGCAACAACAGCGCCCGCCGGCCGTAAATATCGGACAGCTTGCCATAAATCGGCGTCGCAATCGTCGAGGTCAGCAAATACGCTGTGATGATCCATGAGAGATGGCTGAAGCCTGACAGATCGGCTGCAATCGAAGGCACCGCAGGCACCACCACCGTCTGATCGATGGCGGCGAGCAGGATGCACAGCAAAATGCCGGTGACAACCTTCAGAATTTGCTCATGGCTGAAGACGATCGGCGGTGCCTCGGCTTCGCTGCTGGCAGGCGACAAATCGGGCGTGGGCTCAGGGGCTGCGTCCATGGGGCCTGTCACGGGCTGGAGCGATGCAATATGCGAGGCAACACGTGGATGCCCATGGGCACTAGTAAAGCATGAAAGTGCCGGGCCACCACGCTTGTTTGCGGCGGCGCAGCATTGCATCGGTGAAATTCACAGCTCCAGGTCGCAAACTTAACTGCTTGTTTATCTCCAGCGGGGATGATGGCGGCACCCGGCAAGGCGTCATCTCTCATGTCCTCAGTCTCCGTTCTGCCACCAACATCCGCACGCGATGACGCATCTGCGTTGGCGGAGGCGTTGGCGCAGGGCCAAATTGTCGCCGCCTTCCAGCCAAAGGTCACGATTGCCACCGGTGAGTTGATCGGGGTGGAGGCTCTGGCCCGATGGACCAGCCCAAGCCGGGGCAAGATCGATCCAGAGGTCTTTATTCCCATCGCCGAACGCGAGGGGTTGATCACCGATCTCACGCTCGCCGTGCTGCAGGATGCGCTGAACACCTGCGCCCTGATGCGCCGCCATGTGCCGGACATCACCATGGCGGTTAATATTTCCCCCACTCTTCTGTCCAATCCTGAGTTGCCAGATTTGATCGACCAGGCACTGTGCCGCGCCCGCGTGCCCGCGCACGCGCTGGTCGCCGAGATCACCGAAAGCCAGGCCATCATCGATCTGCCCGCAGCCCGCCGCACATTGGAGGCACTGCGCTCGCGCGGTATTTCCTGCTCAATCGACGATTTCGGCACCGGCCATGCCTCCCTGCTCAGCCTGCTGCGACTGCCGTTCAGCGAATTGAAGATCGACCGCGCCTTCGTCTCCGGCTGTGCCGAGGACCGGGAGGCAGAGATGATCGTGCGCGCCACGCTCGGTCTGGCCCGCGAAATGGGTCTGCACGTCGTCGCCGAAGGGATTGAGACCGAGATCACCGAGGCGGTACTGCGCGAACTCGGCTGCCGCACCGGCCAGGGCTTTCGATATGGCAAGCCAGTCGCGGCACAGTCGATGCTGGCAAGGCTGCGAGAGCCCTCCGGCGAGAAATGGTTCAACGCCTGAAACTCCCATCTGAGGCTTTTTTCATTTTGATATCGCAACAAATAGCGCGCACTCCCCCACAGACTTCAAAACGGGCAAGAAAAAATATTTCTGGCAATCAAGCCAAAGTTGCAGGCGTGCGACCAAACACGCCACCCAACACGCCACTGGCGATGCGAGCTTTTCATAACGCTGCAGCCACGGGCCTTCCATCGGAATGAGCATCACGGTGCCAAACCGCGTCACATGCGACCACAGCAGCACCCGGCCCCTCTCGCGGGTCCAAAGCGGGCCAATATCGTCCGCCTCGCCCTCATCCGCGTCCACCTCGGCAAACCACACACCACTTTCCACGGCATTGCACCCGGCCTTCTCTTCGGCCGAAATCCAAAACCGCAGCACCATCCCGAAGGATGGCACGAGTGCTCCGATGGTCAGCAACGTCATCAGCAGCTGAAGCTCCCCAGCACCTCGCACAGCTCCGCCCATCAGGCAGAGCAGCGCCGTCAGGTCAGGAGTTGCGGGAATGCGGGCGGAGGTCATGGATTGGTTCCTGCGTTAGAGATTGAGTTATCTCACATGACACAAAACCGAACATGATGCAAGAATAATTAACGCAGGGTGCCTTCGCTTTGGAACTGCACCATTTTCACCGCAGAGAATGGTGCGGTTCCAAAGCGAACTGCATCCTACGCCCCATCACCCCCAAGCAAGCCAAGCCTGCGAAAGCTCCACCACCGCCATCGGGTAAAGCCAAACCACCCACACCGCCAAAGCGATACAAGGCCCAAACGGAATAACCACCTTGCCGGACAATCCCTCCCCACGAACCACAGCCAGAGCAATCCCCACCACCGCCGCCCCGACCATCACAAACGGCAAATTCACCCAGCCCACCCAGGCCCCTGCCGCCGCCATCAGCTTCGCATCGCCCTGCCCCAGGCCATCCCGCCCCCGCAGCGCCCGATAGCCCAGCTCAATCCCCCGAAAACCCGCATAGCCCAGCACCGCGCCAATTGCGCCGTCGATTGGCCACTCGCCATCCAGCCACGAGTTCGCCACCAGCCCCGCCAGCACCAGCGGCAGCGTCAGCACGTCCGGCAAAATGAAATGCCGCCAATCAATCCAGGCCAGCGTCAGCAGCACCCAACCCAGGCCGCAATCCAGCCAAATCCGCTCAGGCTCAGTCTCCACAGCCAACACCCACACCGAAACACCCATCACCGCCAGTTCGATCACAAGGTGAAACCACCCAATCGGCGCACCACACGTCCGGCACCGCCCCCGCAGCACCAAAAAACTCACCACCGGCACCAGATCGAGCGGGCTGAGAACACGGCGGCACGAAGCGCACTGCGACCGCGCGGCCGAAGTCCCGCTCAGCGCAATCCCCTCCCCTCCAGGCAGACGCGCAATCAGAACACCAAGAAAACTGCCCATAAACGGGGCCAGCAAAACCGGCAACAACCACATCGGCCCCACACCCCCAAAGCCACGCCCACGCTCTACAAGCAAGCCTACGCTGCTCATCCAACTTCTCGCCGCACCGATCCAACCGGGACGTGCCCGCCGTGCCCGGCGAAGAACAAGCACGCGCTGTTCACAGACGCCATCAGGTGCCATCAGACGTTCTCTTGCCCACCCTGTCTGCCAGCCGTAAGCACTGCCTTACAAAGAAATGAATGGATGAAGGAGACGCACGCGATGACGCTCAACCGGCCACGTGAAGCGGGCTTCACACTTCTGGAAATTCTGGTGGTGATCGCCATTCTCGGACTGCTGATCGGTCTCGTCGCCCCCGCCGCCCTGCGCCAGCTCGGCAACGCCCGCGGCTCAGTCGCCAAGCAGTCCCTGGAACGGATCGGTTCTGTGCTCGATCTCTACAAGCTCGATGTCGGGAACTACCCCACAACCGAACAGGGCCTCGCCGCCCTCGCCGACCGCCCGCGCGGAATCTCCGCCTGGAACGGCCCCTACGTCAAAGGCGGTGTGCCAATGGACCCATGGAGCCACCCATGGACCTACAAGCAACCCTCCGCCCGCAGCAACCATGACTATGACCTATGCTCCGCAGGCCCTGGCGGCACCAGCGGCGAACAGATCTGCAATCCCTGACGCCGCCGCGCAGGATATGCTTCAGCCCACCGAGGTCACCAGATGCGGATCAGCTTGCGTTTGCAGGCCAGTTGAACCACAAATTCACGTGAATGCACCCTGCAAGCCGCCGTCGAGGATGATGCCATGACAACTGCGCAGGAAATCGTCCGTTGCATCATGGCACGCCCTCTTAACCAGCCGGTGTGAACGCCGATGGCCGTGCCGTTTCTGGCCTGCATGCTGGCCACCGCGTCGTTCTATCATCTGCCGCCACGGGCGCTGGCTGCCATCCAATCCGTTGAAGGCGGTTCGGTCCATATGGCCAGCCGCAACACCGATGGCTCCGAGGATCTCGGCCCAATGCAGGTCAACACGGTCTGGATCCCATGGGTGTCAAAGCAATCCGGCCTCCCGCCAGACAAGGTGCGCGCCCGCCTGATGGACGACCCCTGCTTCAACGTCGCCGCGGGTGGAGCCATTCTGCGCACCGAACTTGACGCCGCACACGGCAATCTGTTGGTGGCGATCGGCCATTACCACTCTCACACGCCCGAGCGCGCGGCCCATTATCAAAGCCTCGTCATCAAAGCGGCGTTCCGCCTGTTCTCTCCCCGCCGCCCCACCAACGCCGCCTTACAGGACGCGTCCCACACCGCACAAACCAAACTCGCTCAGCGCGACAGCAAAGCTGCCAGATAGCCCAGCGCTGCCCTGTCCAGCGCTGCCGTGCCCACGGCCGCCACGCGCAGCTTCACCACGCTGCGCCACGATGTCTGTCTGTGATGGCACACACGGCACTTCTCCCGCAGCATCGAGCATTCCGATTGCGGCGAACGCCAGTACAATCAGGGCTCGTTTGGGAATGAAGCCATTCCTCCTGATATTGGCTTTCCATTTGTGATGACAATTTTTGCACGGCAACGCGCCTTTTCTCGTCAATGCCCCTTGGGAAAATCCGCACCACGGCTCACCGCTTCCCATTTCACAAAATTGTCGCGCAGATCTGCAAGTATGCCGATCGCACCGTCATAGGCGGCATTGCCGAGCAGCAGGTGATGTGGCGGATTTGGTCCCTCAACCACCTTGATAATTGCAGCAGCAGCCCGCACCGGGTCCCCAGCTTGGTGACCTGAAACCGCACGCACATTCAGCCGCGACTGCCCTGCGGTTGCCGCATAATCAGCAATTTGGCCTTTGCTCTCATCAGCCGAACGCCCCGCCCAATCCGTGCGAAACCCACTCGGCTCCACAACCATCACGCCAATGCCAAGCGGCTCCACCTCTTGCCACAACGCGGCCGACAGCCCCTCCACCGCGAACTTGCTGGCATTGTACCATCCAATAGCGGGGAACGAGCGCAAGCCGCCGATCGATGAGATATTGACGATGAAACCATGCCGGCGCTTGCGCATCGATGGCAGCACCGCGCGGATCATCTCGCCCATGCCGAACAGATTGACGTCGAACATCTTTCTGATCTCGGCATCCTCGCCCTCCTCCACGGCGGCGAAATACCCAATCCCGGCATTGTTCACGAGCACATCAATGCGCCCAAACTTCGCCTCCGCCGCAGACACCGCCGCCTCAACCGCGGCCTTGTCCGTCACGTCCAACTTCAGCACCAAAGCGTTGGCGTGATCATTGAACGCACTCAACTCAGACGGATCACGCGCCGTCACCGCAACCGGCGATCCTTGCGCCACCAACTGCGTGGCAAGTTCATGGCCAAAGCCGGTCGAACAGCCAGTGATAAACCAGACGGAATCTTTTGTGATCGAAGGGCGTGTGCTGTGGCCAGACATTGAAATCACTCCATGCTTTTGAGCCGCAATGGGCCCGTGGTTTTGCATGTGATGTCCCGCCGTCAACACAATCAGTGCCGGAAACTACTCAGCCCCAGCCCACCTTCACGACACCCGCAACCTCCAGAACAGCAACGTCTTGATGCCGTCCATCGTGAAGGCCAGCAACACCGCAGCGCCAAATATGCTGGCCAAAATAGCCGGTGCCAGCGGTGCCATCAGCCAGCCATTCAATGCCAAAGTGCTGACGATAGCGACGTCGATGGCCGATGACAGCAACAACCAATGCCCAGGCCACGAACTCCACATATGCCGGCGCTCTCTGGCCGTGTAAAAAATCGCCTGCCCACCAAACACCAGCGTCGCCACCGTCAATGTCTGCAAAGTCGCCAGGTCCAGCTTGAGACCGAACTTACCTGCCGCAAGACATGTCAGGCAAAAGGCCAGATCAACAAATCCAAGCCCAATGCCCGCCAGCGTCAGCCGCCCAATCCGCCATACATTGGGCGTGGCCGAAGGCTGCACATTGTCCGTGGAAGACGACATCGCCAATACATCGCCGGTCACCATCATCAACACCATCAGCGTCGGCGTCAGAATGGCACCGCCCGTCATCACGAGGCCCCCCGCCAGAAACAGAACCTGCACCACTTTGTGAATGATCGAGCGCAGCGTGTAGGTCAGCACCCGCTGATACGTCATGCGCCCCTCGCGGATGGAGGCCACAATTCCGGCCAGTCCAGGCTCCGTCAGCACAATGCCAGCCGCAGATTTCGCCACATCAGTCGCCGTAGAAACCGCAATCCCCATCTGCGCCTGCCGCAGCGCAGGTGCATCATTGGCCCCATCCCCGCACATCCCAACGATATGCCCAGCCGCCTGCAATGCCTTCACCAGACGGAACTTATCCTCCGGCAGCACGCCCGCATAAATTGCGTAATCATCTGCCTTGAGGTCATCCGGCAGCGGTGTTTTTGACCAAACCTTGCCCACAATCCCTATCGACGCCGCGACCACCCGCGCCGTCACCTCTGCGTCACCGGTCACCATCACCATCCGCACGCCAAGGCCGCGCAATTCATCCACCAGCACCTTCGAATCCGCGCGTGGCGGGTCACTGAGGGCAATAAACCCGGCTAGCTTCAGCGCCCCCTCCGGCCCGGCGGCGACGGCCAGCACGCGATACCCTCGCCCTTGCAGCTGCGCCAAAACCACGTCGGCATCGCCCAGGCCCGTCGCCAGCGGTGCCACCACCGCATAGGCCCCCTTCACCACGCGCCAGATCGCCCCATCCGGCCTGCGCACCGCAGCCTCAGCTCGCTTGTTCTGTGGGTCGAACGGCACAAAGCTGACCAGAACCGGAGGATGCGCAAACGGTCTTGCCAAAGCCGCCGCACGAATTGCGCCGTCAACCGGGTCTTGTCCCCCATCTGAACTCGCCAGCGCCGCCAATGCCAGCAATTGCGGCTCATCGAACCCCGCCATCGCCTGCGCCGTCGTCACCACCAGCGCGTTCTGCGTCAGCGTTCCGGTTTTATCGGCGCACAACACATCAATCCCAGCTGCCTCGTCCACCGCCGAAAGACTGGTCGGCAACACGCCCTGCCGCGCCAGCGCCCGTGCGCCCACCGCCGCCGCCAAGGTGAACATCGCAGGCAACGCCATCGGAATCGAGGCCAGTACAGCCACCAGCACCAGCGAGATCACATCAGCCTGCGGCAATCCCCGGCGGACGGCATAAACGGCCAAAAGCACCGTCACCAACCCATTGAACAGGATCAGGTTGCGAACCACCGAAAACGTTGTCTTCTGCGCCGCGCTTTCAACTTTCGCAGTGCGCACAAGCTCAGCCGAGTGACCAAACTTGGTCCTTGCACCAGTGGCCGTCACGTGGCCCACCGCCTCGCCTCGACGCACCAACGCACCCGCCAGTGCATCAAAACCCGCACCTGCCTCAACCGGCACCGACTCTCCCGTCAGCATCGACTGGTCAACAAGAATCGAGCCCGCGTCGAGACGAATATCGGCCGGCACCACACCGCCCAACGACAATGTGACGACGTCGCCCACCACCAGCTCCGCCACCGGCACGTTGCGCCATGTTCCGTCACGATGGGCGGCGGCGAACAGTGCAAGCCTGGATTTAAGCGCCGCCAGCGTCGCCTGCGCCCGCCCCTCCTGGAAAAAACCAAGTGCCGCATTGGTCAGCAGCAATCCCGCCACCACGCCAGCCTCGGCATAACGGCCTGCGACGATCTGCAGAACAATCGCCGCCTCCAGCATCCAAGGCACCGGTGCCCACAGCTTTGAAATCGCCCGCTGCGCCGGATGCTCCGCCACATCCGCCACAGCATTCGGTCCATCAGTCGCCAGCCGCCGGGCCGCCTGATCGGTGGTCAGACCACCGGCCGCGCCCGTCAGCGTGTCGATCATACAGCTCCGCTATTGGTGCTGCTCACGACTCCCAACCCGGCCAGCCATAATGGCGATGCAAGCCGTTGCGGTATGCATCATCAATAATCTGCTCAGGGTCCCAAACCGGGCTCGCTTTCACCTGAGCGCGTGTCACGTTGAGCAGAACCTTTTGCGCATCCCAATCAATCATCTCAACCGCAAAAGGTGAGATCAGCACACGCACGCCGCCCCACCAATTGGTGGTGTCAACAATCAGGTAGGTGATCACCCAGGTCGCATCATCAAGCAGAAAGTTCTTCACATGCCCAATGTCGCCATCGCTTGCATGGATGTGATAGCCCGTCACCGAAGCCATGCTGCGCAGATGCGGATCGCCATCATCTGACCCCACCTGGATCATATTTTCCTCACTCTCGCGCATGCCGCTGAGCGACGGCGTGGTGAAGCCACCCACCATCCCAAGACCCGGCACACCGGCGCTGTAAAGATCGCGCCCCCAGTAAGGGTCCCAGCCATAATAGCTGTTGAGCTGGCTCTCCATCTGCATCGTCACTGGCGCATCCTGCTGAATGTCCGGGCTCGCCTCAATCTGCGTCTTGTCGAGGTTGACCCGCACCATCTGCTGCTGATGGTCGGCTTCAATGATCGCGGCAGGATGGATAAGCACCTGCCGGCTGCTCAGCCAATGACCAGTATCAACAACCAGCCAGCGAATGGTCCAGTTGAGATCGTTGAACAACACGGTCTTGACCGTTCCAAGACGACCATCGGTCGCCTCGATCGAATAACCCGCAAGAGCCGATCCGGCGATGAGCATGAAAACTCCTGATAATATCAATGAAATTACACAATGGCGTCTCCTCTTTCGCAGTATCAGGTTCGGAATTTACCGTGAGTGTATTCCGAGCCTGCCGAAGCCTTCACCCAACGCCGATCCTCCCATGCTTCAAAACGATAGTTTGGGAATGCCATCATGGAAGAAACAGAAATCCGGGCTGCATTTGGCCCAGTGCCGCAGGATCGTGGCTCTCTCTCAAAAACCAGCACCGCCACACTCAACGCCCTGTTCCGACATCCAATCGCCAGCAACCTGGCTTGGCTAGACGTGCTCAGCCTCTTTGAAAAAATCGGCACGATCAGTGATAAGGCGCATAACGATGTCGCATTCGACGTCGCTGGCGAACACCTCGCCATGCGCAAACCGCACAACAAGGACCTCACCAAAGCCGAGGTGATGGACGTCCGCCACATGCTGACGAAGGCTGGCTGGTCACCACTCACACCGCCCCCGGCCATGAGTGACGACACGACCACGACCACAACGCCGCCAGACCTGCTCATAGTGATGGATCATCACGAAGCCCGCATATTCCATCTCGATATTTCATCGGTGAACATCGCAGACCACGTCATAAAACCCTACGACCCTTACCACTTCCTGCACCACCTGACGCACAAGGATCAAGACCGGGAGCGAGGTCAGCGCGCGCCGGAAGATCACCAATTCTATGAGAAAATCGCACACGCCGTGAAAGATGCGGGACGCATCGTGCTCGTCGGTCACGGCCACGGACACAGCAACGCGGCGGACATCCTGGCCGAATATCTGCACCATCATCACCCAGACATTGCCCAAAAACTGAAGCGCGAAATCGCGGCTGATCTCTCCGCCATCACCGATCCACAACTCCTCGCGCTCGGCCGCCACGCACTTTCTGCGTAGACTCCGACCCTTTTGTCGCACCACACGGCCACAAAGAATGCCCTGGAAGAAGCCACCTCAAACGGCGCTCGTCTGAGGTGGCCTCGCGTTCAAACGGAAGGATCGCCTCATGGCGTCGCAAGCCCGAGCCCCAGCAAATTCATTCAAATCATCCGAGCCCTCCCCCCGCGCTTATCTCGTCGGTGGCGGGATTGCCTCGTTGGCTGCTGCCGTCTTCATGATCCGCGACGGCGATATGCTCGGCCATGACATCACCATCCTCGAACAATCCGGCAAAATAGGCGGAAGCCTTGATGGTGCCGGCTCCGCGCAAGATGGCTACGTGCTGCGGGGCGGACGCATGCTCGAGAGCAAATATCTCTGCACCTTTGCGCTGTTCTCCTCAATCCCCACGCTGGACGAGAGCCAGACCGTGACCCAGGAGATCACGCAATGGAACGAGACGATGCACACATCGTCCGACTCCCGCCTGTTCCGAGACGGCCACCGCCAAACCGCGCCCAAATTCGGCCTCAGCGAAAAGCACATCCTCACACTCGAACGACTGGCTCTCGAACCCGAACGCCTGCTGGACGGCTCCACCATTGCCGACCAGTTCGACGCCGCATTCCTGCAGACCGATTTCTGGTTCATGTGGTGCACCACCTTCGCCTTCCAGCCCTGGCACAGCGCCATCGAGTTCAAGCGTTATCTGGAACGCTTTATTCACATGGTGGACGGCTTCAACCGCCTGCGCGGCATTCTCCGCACCCGCTACAACCAATACGACTCAATGGTCCGCCCCCTGCACAAATGGCTTGAAGCGCGCGGCGTGCGGTTCGAGATGAACACCCGCGTCACTGACATCGGCTTCACCCAGCGTGACGGCAAAAGCTGCGTTGAAAACATAACGGTTCATCGCAGCGGTGCCACGGCTGAAATCACCGTTCGCCCGCAAGACCACGTGCTGATCACCCTCGGCTCCATGACCGAAGCCTCAACCCTGGGCGCGATGGATCAAGCACCGGCCCTGGGCAGTAAAACCGATGGTGGGGCATGGACGCTGTGGGAGAAAATCGCCGCCGGCCGTCCAGAGTTTGGCAACCCCGCCGTGTTCGCTGATCACATCGACCAATCGAAATGGGTCTCATTCACCACCACCCTGCATAACCCAACAATGCTGCGCCTCATTCGCGATCTCACCGGCAACGTGCCGGGCGAAGGCGGGCTGATCACCTTCCCCAACTCATCATGGCTCGCCTCCATCGTCGTCCCACATCAACCCCACTTCATCGGTCAGCCAGAGGGTGTTGACGTGTTCTGGGGCTATGGTCTCGCGGTGGATAAAATTGGTGATTTCGTCAAAAAGCCAATGTCCGCCTGCTCCGGCCGGGAAATCATGACCGAAATACTCGGCCATCTGCGCATCACAGCAGAAGCCGCCACCATTTTGGAAAGCTGCATCTGCATCCCCTGCATGATGCCCTTCATCACCAGCCAATTCCTGCCACGCGAGAGGGGAGATCGCCCAGCAGTGTTACCGATAGGCACACAAAACCTCGCCTTCATCGGCCAGTTCTGCGAAGTGCCGGACGATGTGGTGTTCACTGTTGAATATTCCGTCCGTTCAGCCCAACTCGCCGTCTACGGACTGCTCGGCCTACAACTGGTGCCACCTGCCGTCTATAAGGGCAAATTCGACCCAAGCGTGCTCGCAAAGGCATTCCGCGCACTGCACGACATCGGGGCTTAAGCAGTCCGCTCACCTGAGCTTGCTGATATCAATCTGCGCCGCAAGCTGGGTCAGGACGACCGCCGTCAAAGCGGCCACGTCCTGATCCGTCCCGACTGGGCCTGAAATGCTCACATGCGCCCGATCACGCAGGGGCGGCTTGCTGGCATCACCGGGAACAACAAGCCAATCCGCTTCAAGTGTTGCTGACCCACCGGCAGCACCAGCGACCACAGCAAGATCGAGTAAGCTGATATTGATTGAAATCCGGTAAGACGCTGGTGTCATCTGCGGCTCGTCCGTCACCAGCGCATCAGGTCTGCTGCGCGCCAGCAGAGCCGTCACAAGATCCGTGACACCAAGTGACAACCGGCTCGCCCAGCGCCCGGAATGGCTCCGCTCCAACACGTTGCCATGGCGAACCATCATGTCATCGCTGTCGAGGGCATCCGGCAGCGAAACACGATCAACCACAATCACAATCGGCTGCCGTCCTAGTGCCGATGAGGCCGTGGCTTGGGGTGGTGCTGCGAGCGTGTAATGCAAGACGGGCGCTGCCGCACAGGAGTTGACCGCCAAACAGCCGAGCCCCAAGAAAATCCAACGCCTCATGGCCTGCGCCCGGTCAGCAAGAGCTGCGGGTTATGCTCAACGTCATTGGCCAACCCCCGCAGCGCCGCAGCGGCCGTGGCCAAGTCACGCAATGATGAGTCAATATTCGCTCGGTCAGCACCCCGCTCGGATGTCAGGCTTTTAAGGTCGAGCAGCAAAGTACGTGCCTGCAAAACAGTTTGGTTGGAAGATGAAAGCACCGTGTGCAGCTCCGCCCCACGTTCGCCAATCAACGCCGTGCCAGCATTGGCGAGCCTGCTAATATCACCAAGCGTGCCGTCCACCCGCGACTGCATCTCCGCCAGCGCATGTCCCGCCTCCTCCACCACCGCCGCCGAGTGCTCCGACGTTGCCTGCAGGCTTGCTATCAACGGCGGCAGCGTGTGGTCAAAAGTCTCAGACAACGTCCGCAGGCTTTGCAGCGTGGCATTGGCATTGTCAGCCAACTCCCGCAGCGGCAATTGGCTCAGTTGCTCCTTCACCTTCTGGATCGTCGATTGCTGCGTCGGAATTTCCGGCAACGTCGTGATCCCCGGATGCATCACAGCAGGCACTGACGGATCAAGCTCAAGGTCGATCTCTGACTGCCCCGTCACAAAGCTCTGCGTGTTAAGCTGTGCCCTTAGACCAAGCCGGACAAGATCGGAAAGATCCGGCATATGATCCGGTTCATCACCCATCATCACAACGCGCGTTGATTGCAGCTCGAGCGTGATCGGAATGAAGGCCTTCTGAGTCTTGGTGTCGAATTCCACCGCAATGCTCTCCACCGCCCCCACCCGCACGCCGCGAAACGTCACCGGTGCCCCAATCGCGAGCCCACTGATCGAATCCTGAAACACGATCACAACTCTCGATGTCGGGCTGAACAAATTGATCTTGCCGAACAAAATAATTGAGCCCACCGCAATGATGAAACCGCCCAACACGAACGCGCCGATGGCCGTGGTCCGGCCCGCATGTTTCGCATCATCGCTCATCCCACTGCCTCCTTGTGCGCGGGTTCAACCTGCTCGCGCCGCATGAATGCGCGCACCTGCGGGTCCGCACAGCCATCCCGCAGAGTTGCCGGTGAACCGTGCGCAATCGCCGTCTTACGGACGGCGTCGAGAAACACCCCATCATCGGCAACCGCAAACAAGCTCGCCAATTCATGGCTGACAACAATGATGGTCGCCCCGAGCCCGTCGCGGAGGTTGAGGATCAGATCATCCATCCGGCGAGACGTCACAGGATCAAGCCCCGCTGACGGCTCATCAAGAAACAGAATATCCGGGTCCAGCGCCAATGCCCGCGCAAGCCCCGCCCGCTTGCGCATACCGCCGCTCAATGCAGAGGGCATCGTATCAACGGCCGCACTCAACCCCACCAGCCCAAGCTTTACAGCCACAAGGCGTTGGATCGATACCGCATCAAGTGTGGTGAACATCTGCATCGGCAGCGCCACGTTCTCACCAACCGTCAACGCACTCCAAAGCGCGCCCCCCTGGAACAGCACGCCGAACCGCCGCCCCATTTCCGCACGCACGGCGTCAGTTCCAGTCCAATAATCCGCCCCATCAAACAAAATCGTGCCAAGCGTCGGCCGCAGCAGCCCAATCATCGACCGCATAATCGTGCTCTTGCCGCATCCACTGGGGCCCATCACGGCAAATATGCTGCCGCGCCGCACGTCAAACGACAGGTCCTGCTGCACCACATGATCGCCGAAAGCCAAGGTCAGGCCACGAACGGAGAGCAACGACTCGGTTTTGCTCATCACGCTAAATACCAAACGTTTCGGCAACAACCGCAAACACCGCATCCAGCGCGATGACACCAACAATGCCGGCCACCACAGCCCGCGTGGCCGCGACACCCACATCCGCCGAGCTACGGCCAGCACGCAGCCCAATCCGACAGCTCGAAACCCCGATCAAAAATGCAAAGGCCACGCTCTTGGTTACACCCAGCCCAAACTGACTGAACGCGAGCGCATTCACCGTCTCGTTCCAATAGCCTGGGGCCGTCACATTCAACATGCTGATTGCCACAACAAAGCCGCCAAACACGCCGATCAGGCTGCCGTAAAGATAAAGCAGTGGCATCATCAACATCATCGCCAGAACAGCAGGCAGCACGATATAGCCGGTGCTCGAAATACCGATCACCGACAACGCATCAATCTCTTCATTGCCCTGCATTGTCGCAATCCGCGCAGCATATGCGCCACCGGTGCGTCCAGCCATGACGATGGCGGTCATCACCGCCGCCATCTCACGCACCACCGCCAGCCCCACGAGATTGGCCACGTAGATATCAGCAGAGAACTTTCGCAACTCCACAGCGCCCACGAAGGCGAGAATTGCGCCGATCAAGAAATTGACAATGCTGACAATGATCAGCGCCTGCGGCCCAGCATCAAGGATATTGGCCCACAGATCCGTCCCCCGCATCAGACCGCGCCCACGTGTAAACTGCCAGCCAGCCCTGGCCGTGCTGCCAGACAAACGACTGATCATTCCCATTTCATGCAGCGTGGCCAATGTCTGCCCACCAAGCCAATTCAGCGGCCCGATATGGTGCACAACAACCGCCTCTTGCGCCATTGCCTGATCCGGCAACAACCCAAGCAATTTGGTTGCAGCCAGCGGCAGGCCAGCGGCGTCAACGGTCCGCCCCGCCGAAATGGCCGCGCGTTTCACGTCCCACAAAAACGCTATCAGCCCCGAATCCCAATGCCCCAGACCCGCAATATCGAATTGCAGAGACACATCAGCACCGCACCCCACAAGTCCATCTTTCGGAAAACCTGGAAGAGCTCCCCTTCGCGCCAGCCAATCCCCTTCCAACCGGAGAATACAGGGGCCACCAGCACCGCTCATCGCCCAGCGCGCCGGTGCTTCATCGTGTGCGGTCATCAATACGAGCGGCCCTCTGAATCACCTATCAAATGGGCATGAAAGAACTCGAACGCAGCCTCGGAATTTACTCACATCCAGAGCAAAACAGAGTGATTTCCGGCTCTGCACATGCCTCCAGCCATGCTGATAAGACAAAGGAAATTCGGCAGGATTCATTGCAATGACAAATGCCGTCCTCGCGCTAAACGCTGGCTCAAGCAGCATCAAATTCGCCGTGTTCGCCACCGGCAGTGAGATGCCGCTCCTCTCCAAGGGGCAGATCGCCACCGACGATAAAACTCAGCACTTCACGGCATACGACACCACCGGCACAAAACTTGTCGATCAGTCATGGCCCAACACCAACACCGGCCACGACCCAGGGCTTGAGAAATTGCTCTCCTGGATCGACGCGCATCTGGGCACTGCTCAACTCGCCTCCGCCGGACACCGCGTCGTGCATGGCGGCAGAGAATTCCAAAATCCCGTGCGCCTCACCCCGACGGTGTTGGAGGCTCTTGACCGGCTAACGCCACTCGCACCCCTGCATCAGCAGCACAGCCTGGACCCAATCCGCGCCCTGACGGCCATCCGCCCAAATCTTGCGCAGGTCGCCTGCTTTGACACAGCCTTTCATCACACCATGCCAGCCGTTACGAAAACCTTTGCACTCCCCAGGCAACTCACCGCAGACGGCATATGCCGCTACGGCTTCCACGGCCTATCCTACGAATACATCGCCCGCACCATGCGCAAGCAGTCACCCCGCATTGCAAAGGGCCGCGTGGTCGTGGCGCATCTGGGCAATGGTGCCAGCCTTTGCGCCATGCAGTCCGGCCGCAGCATCGACACCACCATGTCCTTCACAGCACTAGACGGCCTCGTCATGGGCACGCGCTGCGGTTCCATCGACCCAGGCGTGATCCTGTATCTGCTGGAGGAAAAAGGCCTCTCCGCCCCAGAAATCCAGCACCTGCTTTATAACGATTCAGGCCTTCTAGGCGTATCCGGTTTTTCGAGCGATATGCGCGCACTTCTCGCCAGTTCCGGTCAGAACGCCAAAGACGCTGTTGATCTCTTCGTTCTGCGCATTGCCCAACAGACAGCCGCAATGACCGCCTCCCTTGGAGGGCTGGACGCCTTCGTGTTCACCGCCGGAATCGGTGAGCATGCGGAAGAAGTCCGAACAATGGTTCGCGAACGTCTGCGATGGCTCGGCATGGCACCGGGCGGCCACGTGGAAGTGATGGTTATTCCAACCGATGAGGAGGCAATGATCGCCGTCCACACACAAGAATGCCTCGATCTAAAGCCGTAGTCACCAACGCTAGAGTATCCGTCTTGATCAAGCGTTATTCGGTGTCCAGTGGCGGTGGTCCCTGAGCAACGCGTTGGCGAGCACGATAAGCTTTCGCATGACAGCGACGATGGCGATTTTTTTGGGTTTGCCGGCTGCGACGAAGGCT
>CAIJTR010000155.1 GCA_903823665.1 uncultured Rhodospirillales bacterium | reverse complement strand
CCGTCTGGGTTCGATTCCTGGTGGCATCAAGGTTGGGGGGGGGGGGTGAAAGGGACAGAAGGGATGGAGCCGGGGGTGGTGGGGGCGACGTGGCTTGAGATTCCGCCGGGGAACGAGAATTGTTTGAACAGCTTTTGCAGCCCGGCCTCGTCTTGCGTGACGTTGGGATAGACCTCGGTCCAGGTGCCTTCGAGATAGACCTGGCCGACGATGGCGGGGCCGCCGTGGCCGGGGCCTGCGATGTAGATGACGTCCAGATCATGCGCTTTGATGACGCGGTTGAGGTGGACGTAGATGAAGTTTTGGCCGGGCGTGGTGCCCCAGTGGCCTACAACCAATGGCTTCACGTGGGCGAGTGTGAGCGGCTCGCGCAGCAAGGGATTGGCGTAGAGGTAGATTTGGCCGACGGCGAGGTAGTTGGATGCGCGCCAGTAGGCGTCGATCAACGCGACCTCTTTGGCGTCCATGCCGCCTGCCAAACGCGGGAGTGTCCCGAGTTCTGCATCGTCGCGCGTCGAGGAGACTGCATGAATGGATGCCATGGCGTGACCTTGCTGTCTGCGGCGTTTGCAACAAGTCTTGCCGTATACTGAAGCGGTCCCGCCTCATGCCAGGATCGGAACATACCCACTCGGGTGCTTGATCGGACGTGGCGGCGGCCTTGGGAGCACCGTTTGATGGCGGCTCCCAAGGTTGAGTTTACGAGATGAGGTTATGGCGTCGTGGTAGTCATCGGCATGCTGCCGTGGTTCATCGTACCGTGGTCCATTGCTCCATGCGCCATACCGGGGCCGGATGCTCCGGCGGTTGTGACGTCTACGCTGACCGTAACCGGGGCTGCTTCGTCGAAGTTCAGCGTGACTGGGAAGCTGGTGCCGGGTGTGAGCGGGTGCTTCAGGCCCAAGATCATGAGGTGATAACTGCCGGGCTTCAACTCTACCGTCTGCCCGGTGGCCAGGGGCAGTTTGGGGATTGGCAGCATCTTCATCACGCCGTTCTGCTCGACCGTCTGATGCAGTTCCACGCGGTCGGCATCCGGGCTGCTGGCGGAGACGAGGCTGTCCGCGGCACCCGTGTTCGTGAGGCTGAGGAAGGCACCGCCGACGGACTGTGACGGGCTGGTGGCGCGGGCCCATGGGTGCTGGACGCTGATGCCCTGGGCGGCTGCGGCGGTGACGGTGAAGGTGAAGTGGCCGTCGGTTTTGTGCGTATCAACGGCGGTGGCGTGCCAGACCACTCTGTATACGCCCGTTTGCAGCGACTTCAGCCCGATGGCGACGTGGGCGGCATCACCGCCGACGACGTGCAGATTGGCGGTGTCCACGCGTGTGCCCATGGCATCAGTGACCTCGACGGTGGTGAATTTTGGCTCCAGGGCCTCGCTGAAATTGAGTGCGAGTTCGGACGGTGCCGGGCCGCTGCTGTCAGCGGCGGGGATTGAGGCGTGCAGATGGGCATGGGCGAAGGTGGGGCCGGTGGTGGCCAGCAGGGCCATGATGGCGAAGGACAAACGACGCATGAAGCGCTCCTGAATGGGCGCGGCGAAGGGGCCGCGTGACGCGATGATCGACAAAAAGCGAGGTGATCAGGCGATCGGAGGAGGCGCTCGGGAGGCGTAGGAGCGGCTGGGGCCAGGGCCGGGCCATGGGGCGGCGAGGGGGTGACGTTCGACGGCCACCGCAATCCGCGTGGCAGGAAGCGGCGTGAAGTCCGGTGGCGATAGGGTTGCATGGCGGGCCAGACAGAGCGAGCAATGCGCGTGTCCGGCTGCGGTGGGCTGATCGTGGTCTGGACCGTCATCGCCGCCAGCATGGCAGATCGCGGCGCTCAACCAGTCTGGGGCGAGCGGTATCGCGGGCGTTGGAGCGACCAGGCCGAGCAACAGCGCCACGGCCAAAAGGACGCGCCACCATTGCGCTGTGCTCACAATCATTCGCATGCGGTGGCTTTAGCCCGGATACTTACTCTTTGGCTACTTTGCGTCCCGTTCCGCATGGTTTGGAGAAGTTCGTGGCGTGGGGTCAAATGCTACGACCGCAATGATCTAGAGCCTGATAGCTTTAGGTTGACGCGTAGCCTGAGTTGCGGAGGTAGTTTGCACATTCGGTTGGCGTGAACGCTTTGAGGAGCGCACCGATGCT
>CAIJTR010000154.1 GCA_903823665.1 uncultured Rhodospirillales bacterium | reverse complement strand
CACCGGAACGGTTCAATCTGGTCGGGCGTTGCTCTAGCGCGCGCACAACACTTGCGAAGTCACGGTGCCACCTGCCTATGCTGAGGCCGCAATTTTGCCACCGTGGCCTATGCACAGTGTGCGCTTGAATAGGGAGTGCCTGATGCCTCGTTTTCTGGTTGCCGTCTTCTGCCTGCTCCTCCTGCCGCTATCTGCGTGCGTGCAAAGCGGCCAGCAGACCGAGCAGCAGACACTGGTTGATCGTGCGACGTTGAGCGTGCAGGAAATGCTCGGCGATCCCGACGGCAATGATGCCCGCAATCTGTTGCGCCGGGCCAAAGGGGTGATCGTCTGCCCGCGCATCTTCAAGGCTGGCTTCATCCTGGGGGCCGAGGGCGGGTCTTGCGTCATGTCCGGCCGGGTAGGGCAGGGCTGGTCGAACCCCGCATTTTACGGCTTCGGCAGCGGCAGCGTCGGCTTTCAGATCGGCATTCAGGACGCTCAGATCATCTTCATCGTGCTGACCGACAAAGGGCTGCAGGCGTTGCTCGACAGCCAGTTCAAGATCGGTGCCGATGCATCAGTGGCGGTGGCGACGATTGGGGCCGGTATTTCGGGATCCACCACGGCAGCCTTCAAGGCGGATATCGTGGCATTCTCCAACACACGTGGCTTGTTTGTCGGCGTGTCATTGGATGGCAGCCTGCTCTCGTCGCGCAGCGAATGGAACCAAACCTATTACGGCCAGCCAATGGGTGCCCAGCAGCTGGTGATCTCCAATCAGGGCAACAATCCCGGCGCACAGCCACTGCGCGAGATGCTCGGTCGCTTCTCCGGCGGATGAAGGCCCCAAAGCCGTTCTGGAAGACCAAATCGCTCGGCGAAATGTCCAAGGCGGAGTGGGAATCGCTGTGTGACGGCTGCGGCCGCTGCTGCCTGCACAAGCTGCGTTATGACGACACGGGAGCACTCGCCTTCACCAACGTCGCTTGCCGCCTGCTCGATGCCAACACCTGCCAGTGCAAGAAATATCCAACGCGCCAGCAATACGTGCCGGACTGCGTGTCGTTGACACCAGAAAGCCTGTCCGAGATCGACTGGCTGCCGCCATCTTGCGCCTATGTGCGCGTGGCAAAGGGCCAGGACCTCGCATGGTGGCACCCACTCGTCTCCGGTGATCCCACCACCGTTCATAGCGCGGGCGTGTCAGTGGCAGGGCGCGCCGTTGATGAGCGTTATGCGGGACCGCTCGAACACCATATTGTGGAATGGCCGGGGAGGGCACCGAGAGTGGCCAAGCCGAAGCCCGAGATTTTACCGTCGAAGGAGGACTGATCATGCGCGTATTGAAGCCGCTCGCACTCGCCGCTGCGTTGATAGCACCCGTGCTGGTCACGGCCTGCAACACCATCAACGGCGCTGGTAAAGATGTTGCTGGCGTCGGCCAAGGGCTCAGTGACACCGCAAAGACGGTGCAGCAGAAGCTGCCTTAGAGCACGTTTCGACCAGATGGAATCATCTGGTCAAAAGTTCGTGCTCTGGAAATCTATGATCCTAGAGCAACTTAGCCTCGATCAGAT
>CAIJTR010000153.1 GCA_903823665.1 uncultured Rhodospirillales bacterium | reverse complement strand
GTCGGCGCTAAGTTGCTCTAAGAGCCCGAATTGGGTTTTCCAACCATGCGGACCACAAAACGGATGCATATAGGCAAACAACTAGCCATCTGCGCGCGCACCCAACTACACCCCACCCATTCCCATCGGTCGTGGCCGATGATCCTTTCGGCGACGAAGTGGTGCGTTCCGGCGTTCTCTGCCAATTCCGCGTGGTGGGCGGTGCTACCATAAGATCGAACATCGCCGCCGCAGACATGGCGGCACTGATCTCCTTCGTGCGCACATTACCAGCGGTCGATTGATTGGTTGAGATGGTCTAAATAAACAACTGGGCTCGTTCGTTAAGGCCACGCTAATGCAATATTAAGTTGTCTAATGAGACGATAACGATGCGAATAAGTTATGTTTTTAACAAATATGAATTTTTTTGAAGTTTGAATAAGTCTATCAAATGCGTTGTGTTTTTAGATCATTTTTTGCAATCACGCCTTCTTGATGGCTAAACTAGCCAACCCCCATAGTAAATTATATTTGGCGCTGTATTTTGCTCGTTATTGTGAGGAATGTCACAATGGATTTACGATGTGATTGCACTCATGCCAGACTGGGTAAGCAGATGAATGAGACGACAATGATCCTCTGCGAACTCCGCGCATTGGCGGAGCAGATCGATCATCTTGAGTGCCAGGCGCGCGTTCACGCCGGCGATGCCGAGCGGCAAAACCTGCATGATCTACACGGCCAAGCTTCGGCTTTGCACGACATGATGACGAGAGCCAACCCACGCATGACCTATCGTTCTGGTAGCGAAGCAAGCTTCAGCTGTGCGACACCGAACCGGGCCGCCGGCATTGTCGCCCGCCTCGGTGTGAGGCCAGACCACCTGTTCGAGGCGCTTCATGCACGCAATGCTGCGCGCGCATAAAATTGGTTTGGGTTTGATCTCGCCGTCTCTGGTCTATTTGCCCGCGCAACGATAGCGTACGGTCATAAAAGCGCGATGCAACACCAATCGATATTGCTTTATGGGCGGTCACGCGCAGGGCCAGCGGCGGCCATCAGCCGCAGGATGAGGTCCGCCTGACGATGGCAGCCGACTTTGGCCATCAGATGACGCAACTGGGTGCGCACGGTGTTTATGCTTCGCCTGCGACCGGCCGCGATCTCCGCAATGCTTTGACCAAGGGCGAGTTCGCGACCCAGTTCAGCCTCCACCTGGGTGAGTGCAAAACGCATCATCAGGTCGCCAATCTGTAGGGCTGGCGTTGGGGAGTGACCGGCCGAGGGCTCGTTGACAAACAAGAGCGCAGCCGGGGGCCTCATCATTGCCCAATCGCTGCGCAACGATAGCGGCAAGACAGTGACCACCAGATCCTGGCCATGCTCGCGCGGCAACCGCACGCTCTGCGCCATGGTCCCGCCGGGAACCCGCCCGGTGCCAATCGCGATGGCGGCCCCAAGTTGCATTGATGCGCGGGTGGTTGATGCGAGCAGTGTGCCGTGTTGCATGAGCAATCCGTCGGCTTTGACGAGCAAACGCTCAGCGCGCTCATTGCAGCGCTGCACAAGGCCATTGTCGTCCAGCAGGAAGGCCGGCTTGTCGATTCTGTCGATCGCCACGAGACCGCTATGCAGAACCGCATCCGCCTCGCCCAACCTGCGGGCCACTGCGGCGGCGCGTTGGATGTGGGGAAGTAACCGTTGTGCGGTCTTGATTTCCGTCGCCCCGTAAGGGCCGAGAGAAAACGGTCTGAGCAACGACATGTCTTGGATCCAGCCATTCCCGGTCCAGATGGTCAGCAGCATCCCTTCATGCAGGCCGCGCTGGTCAAGGTAGTTCACAAAAATATCGCTGGACCGCAATTCGCGAAGCGACAGCATTTCCCGCGTGCTCACAACTTCACCCGCGGTTTGCTTTGGGCGGGACAGACCCCAGACGTTACGCTTGAACCACACGCCGAGAAACTCGTCCCGGTAATCCCTTTCATCCAGCCCATGAGCGATGCCATGAAAGCGATTACGGTCATCTGTGCGCGCGAAGATGTCTGCAAAGCCTGAATTAAAAACGCCCGCGATCATTCCAAGTGCCGACTGCCAGCTCTCGGGAGCCAGTGAAGTCTCGTAAACGGCATTGATAACCTGATCGAGATCAGGCGGGCTGGAGTTGCCAATCATATGACGCACTCTCCGCAACGGCGGTCAAATCCACAGCTTTGTAGGCACGGATTTTCCCTGCCGCACCGCCAAATAAACAGAGCGCCTAAGTATAATCAGACGTTTGACGAAGATGGAAGCGTGATGTTGACTATTTTCACGTGAGAAGGATTCCCGGCAGGTCGAGCCCATGTTCGCGGGCACAGGCCAGCGCGTCCTCGTAGCCGGCATCGGCATGGCGCATGACGCCGGTGGCGGGATCGTTCCACAACACACGGGCGATGCGGCGGGCGGCGTCTTCGGTGCCGTCACACACGATCACCATGCCGGCGTGTTGCGAAAATCCCATGCCGACGCCGCCGCCATGATGCAATGAAACCCAGGTAGCACCAGAGGCGGTGTTGAGGAGGGCGTTGAGCAACGGCCAATCGGACACGGCATCCGAACCGTCGCGCATGGCTTCGGTTTCACGGTTGGGCGACGCGACGGAGCCGCTGTCCAAATGGTCGCGGCCGATGACGATGGGGGCGGAGACTTCGCCGCGTGCGACCATTTCATTGAAGGCGAGGCCGAGGCGGTGGCGATCCCCGAGGCCGACCCAGCAGATGCGTGCGGGCAGGCCCTGGAAGTGGATGCGCTCGCGCGCCATGTCGAGCCAGCGATGGAGGTGGGCATTATCGGGCAGGATTTCCTTCACCTTGGCATCGGTGCGGTAAATATCCTCGGGGTCGCCGGAAAGTGCCACCCAGCGGAACGGACCGACACCACGGCAGAACAGCGGGCGGATATAGGCTGGCACGAAGCCTGGGAAATCGAAGGCGTCGGTTACCCCTTCTTCGAGTGCGCGCTGACGGAGATTGTTGCCGTAATCGACGGTGGGCACGCCCATGCGGTGATAGGTGAGCATGGCCTGGATATGGCCGGCCATGGAACGGCGGGCGGCGGTTTCGACGGATTTTGGATCACGCTCCCGCTTTTCCTCCCACTGCGCGACCGTCCATCCGGCGGGGAGGTAGCCGTTGATGGGGTCGTGGGCGGAGGTTTGGTCGGTGAGAATGTCCGGCCGCACGCCACGGCGGAGAAGTTCGGGCAGAATTTCGGCAGCGTTGCCGAGCAGGCCCACCGAGATCGGCTTCTTCTCGACACAGGAACGCTCGATCATGGTCAGCGCTTCGTCGAGATCGGCGGTGCTCTGGTCGAGGTAGCCGGTGCGAAGCCGCATTTCGATCCGGCTGGGCTGGCATTCGATGGCGAGGCAGGAGGCCCCGGCCATGATTGCTGCGAGTGGTTGCGCGCCGCCCATGCCGCCGAGGCCTGCGGTGAGAATCCATTTGCCGGAGAGATCACCTTTATAATGTTGCCGTCCGGCTTCAACGAATGTCTCGTAGGTACCCTGCACGATGCCTTGCGCCCCGATGTAGATCCAGGAGCCGGCCGTCATCTGGCCGTACATCATCAGGCCCTTGCGATCGAGCTCGTTGAAATGCTCCCAGGTGGCCCAATGCGGCACGAGGTTGGAGTTGGCGATCAGCACGCGCGGGGCGTCGGCATGGGTGCGAAAGACGCCGACGGGTTTGCCGGATTGCACCAGAAGCGTCTGATCCGCCTCCAATTTGCGCAAAGCGTGGCCGATGCGGTCAAAACTCTCCCAGTCGCGCGCCGCCCTGCCGATGCCGCCATAGACGACGAGATCGCCGGGGCGTTCGGCCACGTCTGGGTCGAGATTGTTCATCAGCATGCGCAAGGGCGCTTCGGTGAGCCAGGATTTGGCCGAAATCTCGGTCCCGCGCGGGGACCGGATGACGCGCATGTTGTCGATTCTGGTCATGCCATCTTCCCCTCAAATCGCACTCGGCAAATCAAGCCCTGCCACCACCACGCCACCGCGCACCAAGGTGATCGCGTGTTCGATATCCGGGTGCATGTGGCGGTCCTCGTCAAGGGTCGGGACGTGTTGGCGCAACAGTGCGCGCACGCATTCGAGGCTGGGGCTGGAGGTGAGCGGCTGGGCGAAATCGCAGCCTTGGGCGGCGGCGAGCAGTTCGATGCCGATGATGGCGGCCGTGTTCGCCGCCATCTCCGGCAGACGGCGCGCGGCCCCGGCGGCCATGGAGACGTGGTCTTCCTGGTTGGCGGAGGTGGGGATGGAATCCACACTTGCCGGATGCGCACGTTGGCGGTTTTCGGCGACAAGGGCGGCGGCCGTCACCTGTGGGATCATGAAGCCGGAGTTCAGGCCGGGCCTCGGCGTGAGGAACGCTGGCAGTCCGGACAAAGCGGGATCGACGAGCATGGCGATGCGGCGTTCGGACAAGGAGCCGATTTCGCAGAGCGCGAGTGCGATCATATCGGCTGCGAACGCAACTGGTTCCGCGTGGAAGTTGCCACCAGACAGCGCCTCATCCGCCCCACCCGTGGGATCGGCAAAGATCAGCGGATTGTCGGAAACGCCATTTGCCTCAATGCTGAGCGTCATCGCCGCCTGACGCAGCAGATCGAGCACGGCCCCCATCACCTGCGGCTGGCAACGCAGGCAGTACGGGTCCTGCACGCGCGCGTCACCCACCAGATGGGAGGCACGGATGGCCGAGCCTTCCATCAATAAGAGCAACGCCCGCGCCGTTTCGATCTGGCCGCGATGGCCGCGCAGGGCGTGGATGCGTGGGTCGAACGGTGTGTCGGACCCACGCGCGGCGTCGGTGGACAGAGCGCCGGTGACGAGCGCCGAGCGGAACAGCAGATCAGCCTCGAACAATCCGGCCAGGGCATAGGCGGTGGAGAATTGGGTGCCGTTGAGCAACGCCAAGCCCTCCTTCGGGCCGAGCTGCAGCGGTGCGAGCCCGGCCTGGGCCAGCGCTTGGGAGGCTTCCACCCGTTCGCCGTTCACAATAAATGCACCAACACCGAGCAGCGTCGCCGTCATATGCGCCAATGGGGCGAGGTCACCGGAGGCACCAACCGAGCCCTGGCAGGGCACAACCGGAGTGAGACCGCGATCAAGAACAGCCTCCAGCAAGGCGATGGTGGCGGGGGCGACGCCGGACGCACCTTGGGCGAGGCTCATGAGTTTCAACGCCAGCATCAGCCGTACTACCGGAACCGGCATTGGCGCGCCCACGCCTGCTGCATGGGACAGCACGATATTGCGCTGCAAAACGCCCAAATTGGCGGCATCGATGCGCACCGATGCGAGTTTACCGAAGCCGGTATTGATGCCGTAGACCGGCTCACCACGCGCCACAATACGCCCTATCGCGTCGGCCGAAGCCGCAACTCCCGCCCGGCACGTGTCGTTAAGGGCAAACGCACTCCCGGTATAAACGGCGCGCCACTGCGACAAAGTTACCCGGCCCGGCGTCAACATCAGCGCATCCATTCCCATTTCTCCGTCGTGGCTGGGACCGATGATGCACGCCACGCGCAAAATGCGCGAACCTGTATTCATTTCTGCGCTGCGGCATCACTCTTGCTTGTCATTCAATGTGGCTTGCATGACAGTCTCGCCCAGGGCGCATGACGACGCCTTGGCCACGCGATTGTGGCGAGCGGAAGAAACAGGTTCAGGAGATCAGAATGAATTCGACCAAATTCGCGGCACTGCTGGGTCTTGCTGCCCTTATGGCGGCCGGCACCGCCCAGGCGAAAGACTGGAAAACAGTGCGCGTCGGCATGGATGCCACCTATGCGCCGTTCGAGAGTGTCAACCCCAAGGGCGAGATCGTGGGCTGGGAGGTTGAATACGGCAACCTGCTGTGCGCCAAGATGAAGGTCACCTGCACCTACCAGAACCAGGACTGGGACGGCATCATCCCGTCGCTGCTGGCCAACAAGTTCGACGTCATCCTGTCGTCGATGAACATCACTGCCGCCCGCGCGCAGAAGGTGTTGTTCTCCGACATGTACGTTGCGACACCGCCGGCGTTCTCCACGACCGCCAGCAACAAAAGCAACGACATCTCGCCGGCCGCTCTGAAGGGCAAGACGATCGGCACCCAGTCGTCCACCATCCACTCGAACTATCTTGAGAAGTTCTATAAGGACTCGGTCATTAAGACCTATCCGACCCAGGATGAGCCGAACCAGGATCTCGCTTCCGGTCGTATCGACTACGTGATGGGCGATGTGATTGTGACGCAGGACTTCATCGACAAGCACGGCAATGGCTGCTGCCGCGTGGTTGCCGCCATCAAGCGAGTTCCTGAGATCCATGGCCCCGGCGTGGGCGCTGCTTTCCGCCCGGACGACAAGGACCTCGCCGCCATGTTCAACAAGGCGATTGCCGAAGTGGACGCCGATGGCTCCTACGTGACGCTCGAGAAGAAGTATTTCGGCTCGCTCGACATTCGCGGCAAGTAAGCTGGTAGCGCCCCAGTCTGAAGGATTGCTTTGATGGCATTTCTTGATCTCATCATCGGCCCGGATGGCTGGGGCAATTTGCTGATGCAGGGTGCCGCGGTGACGGTGGCGATCGCCGTCACCACGGTGCCGTTCGGTTTTGGCGGCGGGCTGTTGCTGGCCATTTTGAAGGGCTCGCCAAACCGCTTGTTGCGGGCTGGCTGCGACGCCTTCACCACATTCTTTCGCGGCATTCCCGATCTGCTCTCTCTGTTCATCGTCTATTTTGGCTTGCAGGCAGCACTCGACAAAGTCTCGAAGCTGTTTGGTGAGAGCGTACATATTGAGGTGAGCGCATTCGTGGCCGGCGTGATTGCGCTGTCGGTGGTAGCAGCCGCCTATTCCTCTGAAGTGTGGGTCTCCGCGATCAGCTCAGTGCCGAAGGGCCAGATTGAGGCGGCACTTTCACTGGGCCTGACAAAAAGCCAAACCTTCCGCAATATTGTGCTGCCACAGCTGTTCCGCATCGCCCTGCCAGGACTTGGCAACATCTGGACGATTTTGCTGAAAGATACGTCGCTGATCTCCACCCTGGCTGTGATGGATTTGATGCGCGCTGCCTTCGAGGCCGCCCGGTTCACACGCCAGCCGCTGATCTTCCTGCCGCTGGCCGCCGGCATCTATCTGATCATCAGCATCGTCTCGACCATCGTGCAGTCGCAGCTGGAAAGACGTTCAAACCGGGCGTATGCGTAATGCTGGAAAACCTCTCATCGTTTATCGGCCTGCCGCTGCTGGAGGATAACTGGCCCCGGCTTTGGTCGGGTTTGCTGATCACGTTCGAGATTGTGATCACCTCCTGCTCCATCGGCTTCGTGCTGGCGTACCCGCTTTGCCTCGCACGGATGTCGAAGAATTGGGTGCTGTCCAAGGCGGTACTTGGTTACGTGACATTGTTTCGCGGCACACCGCTGCTCTGCCAGCTCTATCTGGTCTATTATGGTGCCGGGCAGATCCGCCCGTTCCTGACCGATATCGGGCTGTGGACGTTTTTCCGCGAGGCGTATTTCTGCTGCCTGCTGGCGTTCACGCTTAACACGGCCGCCTATCAGTCCGAGATTTTCCGCGGCGCGCTGTCAGCCGTGCCCAAAGGTCAGGTTGAGGCCGCGCGTGCACTGGGGCTGTCGAGCTTCGCCATCACCCGCCACGTGATTTTTCCACAGGCGCTGCTTGTCGCGATCCGGCCACTGGGCAACGAAGTGATCGGCATCATCAAGGCATCCGCCCTGTCCGCCATCGTGACGCTGCCCGACCTGATGGGGGCGACGCGGACGGTCTACTCGCACACATTCGATTTCCAGATTTATCTCTACTGCGCGCTGATCTATCTGGCGTTGACAGAAACGATTCGCCGCGTCTTGCTGGTGGTCGAAGCCCGCTACTCACGCCACCTGCACGTGACCGCCAGCGCTGCCGTTGCGGCTCCAAAGCAGCGCTGGGGCCGCGCCCGTCAGGTGACGCCACAAACGCCCTGATTGGACTTAAAGATGAAACCGTATCGCCACCCACGCCTAAACTGCGAACCCTGCGGCATCAACGGAACGCTGACCAACCCGATTTCGCCGGATGGGCATCCTGAACTTGGCAAAATATACGATGTGCCGGCGCGGCAGGGCCGGGCGGTGCGGGTGTCCAAAGGGCAGAGCATTCGGATCGTCAACACGCACGGAACGCAGGTTTGCGACACCTGGGCGTTTTCGGCGGACAATCATCACGAGTTCATGTCGTGGGAGCACGGCAGGCCGGCGCTCAACCGCATCACCCCGCGCACCGGGGATATTTTGGCCAGCAACCGCCGCCGGCCGATCATGACGATGATCGAGGACAGTTCCATTGGAGTACATGATACTCTCATGGCCGCCTGTGATCTCTATCGCTACGAAACCCTCGGCCATCACGGCTATCATGACAACTGCGCGGACAACCTTCGCCTTGCGCTATCCGCCATCGGCGTCAGCACGCCCGAGGTGCCGCAGCCGCTGAACCTTTGGATGAACATCCCCGTGCGGCAGGATTTGAGCGTCGAATGGCTCGCCCCAGTGTGCAAGGCCGGGGACCACGTCACGCTGCGCGCCGAGATGGACTGCATCGTCGTGATGTCCGCCTGCCCGCAGGACATTTTGCCTATCAACGGTGACGCACTGAACCCGGTTGAGGTTCACTTCTCCGTTCACGACTGAACGGAGAAGTGCGTGCCGCCAGTATTGATTGATAATCTGAAGGCCGCTGCAACAAGACGCTTCTTGTTTTAGACCAAATTCGCGTTGATGTAGTCAAAGTTGATATCATCCCCAAGGCCAGGGATTTGTGGCAGGCGCACATTGCCATCGGCGTCCATCGTATCGGTGCGGGAGTGCAGATATTCCGGCACCTCGTCATAATCGATGAATGGATGCAGCAGGCCGCGCTCGTAATACATGCCGTTCTTCTGCACGGCGCACAGTGTGAGATTCCCGGCACCACCGCCATGAACTTCGCAGTTCATGCCGAATGCCTCAGCCAAGTGGATGATCTTCAGCGATGGCCCAATGCCGCCCACATCCAGCACGCCGGTGCGGGTGATGTCGCATGCACCAGCCTTGATCCATTCCGCCCGCGTGTGGAACTTGCCGTCTGCCGTCTCCGGCCCAATGACGGGCATGGTGAGATTGGAAGCGAGCCAGGCGTAGGAGCTGATCGAGGCCTCGTTCATCGGCTCCTCATACCAGGCATAGCCTAGCTTTTGCAGTTCCAGACCAAGCCACAACGCCTCGCTGCGGCTGTAGCCGTGATAGGCGTCGAGCATCAGCGGAAAGCCCTCACCCACCGCCTCGCGCACGGCCGCGCAGGCTTTCACATCCATCTTCGGATCGGGCGCGAACGAGACCGGCTTCATCCAGGTGTGCAGCTTGATGGCCTTGTAGCCGCGCTTGACCAGCCATTCCGCATAGCGACCGTAATCCTCCGGCGTGGCAAGGCCGCCGGGTATCTCATCACCGCACATTGTGCTGCCATAGGCCGGCACCTTGTCTCGATAGGCCCCGATGAGCTTGTAGACGGGAACGCCGAGCTTCCGGCCAGCGAGATCCCACAATGCCATCTCCACCGCTGCAAGCGTGCGATCGGTCAGCTGTGCCGTGCTGCCGCGCTGCCAGTGCGCCAGCCCCTGCCAGAGCTTCTCACGATCATACGGATGCTCGCCGATCAGCACGATGCGGACAAAATTGTTGATGAGGTAGGGGCGGACCACCTCGACCGGCGCAAAACAATGGCCCTCGCTGCCATCATCGCACTGAATGGTAAGCAACGATTGCCGCACCTGACGCGGCTTGCAGGGATGACTATGGCCGTCACTGTCCTTGTTCTGGTTGGACATATGGGTGAACGTGCGAACGTTGATGTCGATGATCTTCATGGCGGCCACTCCCTGAACAATCCGGCATTGTTGACGCGCCGGTTTTGGTTCTATCGTTGTCCCATATCGGTTCACTTCTGCGGCTGAGGGTCAAGCCACCGCAGTTTGTGCAGTCGGACAATGATAATCGCCCGCAAAGGGCGTCTGGGGAACAACATGCGACCAATCACCCGAGCCGCGATCCGAGTAGTGCCTATGCTTATGGCAATGGCAGCCGCCACCCCCACGGTGGCACTGGCCTATCAGGAGGCCCCTGCCCTCGCGGCACAGGTGAAAGCCGGCAAGTTGCCGCCGCTTGATGAACGGCTTCCGAAGAACCCTGAGGTCGTGAAGCCGGTTCAGTCCGTCGGCACTTACGGCGGCACATTGCGAACAGCCGTGCGCGGCGATGCGGACCACAACAACATCCTCAAACTCGTCGGCAATCAGGGCCTGACGCGTTGGACGATGGATTACGCCAAACCCATCCCCAACCTCGCTGAGAGCTGGACGGTGAATGCGGATGCCAGCGAATACACGTTCAAGCTTCGCCCCGGCCTGAAGTGGTCGGACGGCGTGGCATTCAGTGCCGACGACATTTTGTTCTTCGTCAATGACCTTCTGCCGAACAAGCAATTCTTCCAGTCGCCACCCTCACAATACGTGATCGGCGGAAAGCCGATGCGGGCGGAGAAGATTGACGACAGCACGGTGAAGATCATCTTTACAGGCTCGTATCTGCAGTTCCCGAACGTGCTTGCAACACCGCTGGGCCAGCACGCGACGCTGTATTCCAAGCATTACTGCCAGCAATTCACCCCTGCCAACCCCGAGCTTGCCAAGTTGCTGACTGACTCGAAGCAGCCGGATTGGGCGACGCTGTTCCGCCAAAAATGCGGTGACATCGAGATCCCGGCGCGTTGGGCAAATGTGGACCGGCCGACGATGGACCCTTGGGTTATTTCAACGCCCTACACCGGTGGTGCCACGCAGGTTGTTCTGCGGCGCAACCCTTATTTCTGGCAGGTTGATACGGCAGGCAACCAGCTGCCCTATATCGACACCGTCAACATGAAGGTGGTGAGCGACATTCAGACCATGTTGCTGGCCACCATCGGTGGGCAGTTTGACATGCTGATGCGCCACATCAACACCATCAACAACAAGCCCGTTCTGGCACAACACGCGGCGGAAGCAGGCTATGTGCTGCAAGAGCTGACACCAACCGACAGTTCGGCCATGGCCTTGTGGATCAACGAGACGGAGCCCGACCCGAAGCTGCGTCCGCTGATGCGCAACCATGATTTCCGCGAGGCGCTATCGCTTGGCATTGACCGCAACGAGATCAATGACATTGTCTATCTCGGCCAGGGCAAGCCTTGGCAGGTCGGGCCATTGCCGGCCGACAAGTTCTACAACGAGAAGCTCGGCACACAGTACACCCAGTATGACGTGGCCTCCGCCAACAAGTTGCTAGACGGGATGGGGCTGGACAAGCGCAATGCCCAAGGCATGCGGCTGTTACCTGATGGCAGCAAGCTCTTCATCTCAATCGACTGCATGACCGCAGACGCCGCCGCTATCGATGTGGCTGATCTGGTGAAGAAGCAATGGGCCAAGATCGGCATCGATACGGGCATCAACGTGATGGAACGCTCATTGTATTACGAGCGGGCACAGAACAACACGTATGACATTGGCACATACGCCGTTCCCTCCGGCCTCAACCCGACCTCTGACCCTCGTGCCATCCTCAGCACCCATACGTTGGACAGCCGGCAGAGCCTGCCCTGGGTGAAATGGTATTCCAGCGGCGGCAAGGCCGGTGAAGAACCGAGCGAGAGCATGAAGCAGCGTCTCGCACAGTGGGACCAATGGAAAGCCGCCAGCAACCCCGAACAGGCTGACGCGTTGTTTCGCGCCATCCTCTCCGAAGCGGCGGATGCGTTCGAGGTGATTGGCACCGTGCGGGCGGTCACCACCTACGGCATTCACGCGAAGAACCTGATCAACGTACCAGCATCGATGCCAAATGGCTGGGATTACCCCAATCCCGGCCCGACGCTGGTACAGCAATACTACTTCGCCAAATAGCCACGTATGGGTCGCTTTATCATTCGGCGGCTGCTGGGGATGATTCCGTTCATCTTCCTTGTTTCCGTCACGGTGTTTTTGCTCATCAAACTCACGCCTGGTGATTTCGTCTCGAACTACGCGGCATCTCTCGCGGCATCTGGAGAGACCGTGGATGATGCCATGCTGGAGAGCATGCGCGCCCGCTACGGTCTCGATCAGCCGGTGATCGTGCAGTATTGGGACTGGATCAGCGGCGTGATGCAGGGCGATTTCGGCTACTCTTTTCAGTGGCAGCAGCCGGTGATCTCGCTGATCGGCGAACGGATTGGGCTGACGCTGGTGCTGTCCGTCTCCACGCTGTTGCTAACCTGGGCAGTGGCCTTGCCAATTGGCGTTTATTCCGCTGTGCGGCGGTACTCGTTCGGCGATTATTTCTTCACAATGATCGGATTCCTCGGACTGGCCATTCCGGGCTTTCTGATGGCGCTGATTTTGATGTTCGTGGGTGTCTCGGTGTTTCACACCGATGTCGGGGGCCTGTTCTCCCCCGCCTATGTGAATGCGCCTTGGGGCTGGGATAGGGTTGTTGATCTGGCCAAGCATCTTTGGGTTCCGATGGTCATTCTGGGAACCTCCGGTGCAGCCAGCCTCATTCGCATTATGCGGGCAAATCTGCTGGATCAGTTGCATCAACCCTATGTGGACACGGCGCGCGCGAAGGGGCTGAGCGAGATCACGCTGCTGATCCGCTATCCCATTCGTGTGGCACTTAACCCATTCGTCAGCACGCTCGGTTTCGTGTTGCCACAACTGGTGTCTGGCTCCGTCATCATCTCCATCGTATTGAACCTGCCCACCGCAGGACCATTGCTGTTGCAGGCGCTGCTGGGACAGGACCAATATCTGGCCGGTGCGTTCCTGCTGTTGCTATGCTCGCTCACGGTGTTCGGAACGCTGCTCTCTGACATTCTGCTGGCGCTGCTCGACCCGAGGATTCGCTACCAATGAGCGACACAACCCTCGCCCCGCCGCGCGCGTTGGACACTGCCTCCGAGGCTCGCCTCGTATGGCTGCGGTTCCGCAGGCACAGGCTGGCGACCATTGGCCTGACACTTGTGGTCTTGCTCTATCTTGTTGCCGTTTTTGCCGAATGCTTGGCTCCCTTCAGCCCAGACAAAAGCAATGCCCGGCTGGTGTTTCATCCGCCGCAGGCCATCCATTTCATCGATGAACAACCCGATGGCTGGCATTTCCGCCCTTATGTCTATGGCTCCAAGCTGGCGCGTGACCCGGTGACGCTTGCAGCGAAATATGTGCTCGATGGCAGCCGCAAGACGTATCTGCGCTTCTTCGCCCAGGGGGATGCCTACAAGCTTTGGACGCTGATCCCTGGCAACGTACATCTGATTGGCCCAGCGGATCCGTCTGAGCCGGTGTTCCTGCTTGGTGCTGACCGGCAAGGGCGAGACGTGCTGAGCCGCATTGTCCATGGAGCACGCGCGTCCCTCTCCATCGGCCTGCTTGGTGTCGCCAACAGCCTGCTGCTCGGTATTATTTTTGGTGGCCTGTCAGGATACCTCGGCGGCAAAGTTGACTGGTTCATTCAACGGGTCATCGAATTCATTATCTCCTTGCCCACCATCCCGATTTGGCTGGCGCTGGCGGCGGCGTTGCCGAAAGACATGTCGCCATTCGGCAAGTATTTCTGCATCACGCTGATCATCTCTCTCATCGGCTGGACCGAACTTGCCCGCGTTGTGCGCGGCCGCTTTCTGGCGCTACGATCCGAAAGTTTCGTGACGGCAGCTTGGCTTGATGGATGCAGCCGCTCGCGCATTATCTTCCGGCACATGTTGCCGTCACTCACCAGCCACATCATCGCGGCGGTCACACTCGCCATTCCCGCGATGATTTTGGCGGAAACAGCGCTCAGCTTCCTCGGCGTCGGATTGCAGCCACCGGCGATCAGCTGGGGCGCATTGCTGAAGGAGGCGCAGAACGTGGAATCTATCTCCGCTGCGCCATGGCTGTTGCTGCCGGGCGCTGCCGTTGCCATCACCGTCCTTGCGTTAAATTTCACCGGTGACGGGCTGCGCGACGCGGCTGATCCTCATGGACATTGATGTGAACGCCCATCGCCCCATTCTGGATATACGTGATCTCAGCACGCATTTTCAGCTTGGGCAGATCACATTGAAGGCGGTGGAGAAGGTCAGCTTCACCCTGCATCGTGGGCAGACCTTGTGCATTGTGGGCGAGAGCGGCAGCGGCAAGAGCATCACCGCGCGCTCCATTCTCCAGCTTGTGGGCCATCCCGGACGGATCACCAACGGCCAGATTCTGTATGCGCCTGATCCGTCAACCGAACCTGTAGACATCGCGAAACTCTCATCGCGCGGCAGTGAAATTCGCGGCGTGCGCGGGCGTGAGATTGCGATGGTGTTCCAGGAACCGATGACGTCGCTCAGCCCCATTCATCGTATCGGCTGGCAGATTGCCGAGGCGCTGGTGGCACACGGGCTGATGAACAAAAAGGCCGCCCTCGCCCGCGCCACTGATCTGCTGCGGCAAGTTGAAATTCCAAACCCCGAAGAAGCGGCACAACGATATCCGTTCGAGTTCAGCGGCGGCATGCGCCAGCGCGCCATGATCGCCATGGCGCTCGCCTGCAATCCGAAGGTGCTGATCGCAGATGAGCCCACCACCGCACTTGACGTGACGACGCAGGCGGAAATCCTGCGGCTCATCCGCAAGCTGCAGGTGGAGAACGGCTTGGCGGTGCTGTTCATTACGCATGATATGGGCGTGGTGGCGCAAATTGCTGATGACGTGCTGGTGATGTATCGCGGCGAAGTGGTCGAGCACGCGCCGGTGGAGCAATTATTCTCCCACCCGATCAACCCCTACACCATCCGCCTGCTCGAGGCCGCTCGCAAGTTGGGCATGGCCGCACCGCCTGCCCGCGCCTATGTGCCGCCGGGCCCGGTGATGCTGGAGGTGCGCGACGTTTCGCTGATCTACCCTGCCCAGGCGTCAATGTTTCGCAAGACCAAGGCACAAGCCGCTGCCTTGAAGGGCGTGAGCTTTGATCTGCATGAGGGTGAAAGCCTCGGCATTGTCGGCGAGAGTGGCTCCGGCAAAACCACACTCGGCAACTGCCTGATCCGTGTGCTGCGGCCGAGCACCGGCGAAGTGCGATATCGCAACCGCGAGGGCGAGACGAGCAATCTCGCCAACGCGTCGCGCGAAGATCTCAAGGCCGCGCATCGCGAAATCCGCATGATCTTCCAAGACCCGTTCGCATCCCTCAATCCGCGCATGACCGTGGAGCAATGCATTGGCGAACCGCTGCTGGTGAACGGGCTGTTGCGGGGCCGCGATTTACGTCTGCGGGTGCGCAGCTTGCTCGGCATGGTGGGACTGCCGCCTGATGTGGCCAGCCGCTATCCGCATGCCTTCAGTGGTGGGCAGCGCCAACGCATCGTGATTGCCCGTGCTCTGGCGCTGGACCCGCGGCTGATCATTGCTGATGAGGCAACCTCGGCGCTGGACGTGACCTTGCGCGGCCAGATCCTCGATCTATTGCTGGAATTGCAGCCCAAGCTCGGCCTGAGCTTCATCTTCATCAGCCACGATCTTGGGGTGATCAGGTATTTCTGCAACCGCGTCATCGTGATGCATCGCGGCGCGATCGTGGAGATTGGTGAGACAGAGACAATCTGCACCAATCCTTCGCAGCCCTATACCAAAGCGCTGCTCGCCGCCGTGCCGGAAGCGGAACCGGCACGGCGTAATCTGCTGGTGGCGTGACGTATCAGTAGCGCGGACGGGCCGGGTTGAACGAAGGATCATATTTCCGCATCTCCGTCGCGTCATCACGCTTGCGAATACCACAATCGAGATATTGCTGATGCAATCTGGCAAGTGCGTCACGATCCAGTTTCACGCCAAGCCCTGGCCCAGTCGGCACGGCCACGCTGCCATTCTTGATTTCGAGCTTGCCGCCCTCGATCACTTCCTCAACCTGCCACGGATAATGCGTGTCGCACGCGTAATCGAGGTTGGGAATCGTGCTGCCCACATGCGTCATTGCAGCAAAGCTAATGCCCATATGCGAATTGGAGTGCATCGATATGCCAAAATTGAAGATCCGGCCGAGATGCGCCAGATGCTGCGTGGCGCGCAGGCCACCCCAGTAATGGTGGTCTGACAGGATCACCTGGACCGCATTGCGGCGGATGGTCTCGGGGATGTGGCCGAATTCCACCGTGCACATATTGGTAGCCAGCGGCATTGTGGCGAACGTCGAAACGTCGCCCATTTCGGCAAGGCTGTTCGTTGGGTCCTCAAGATATTCGAGCAAGCCATCAAGCTGGGGCATCAGCCGCCGTGTCGTCTCCACACTCCAGCCACCATTCGGGTCGATGCGCAGCGGATGGCTCGGGAATGCCGTGCGCAAATGCCGCAGGGTTTCGATCTCATAGTCCGGCTCGAACACACCGGCCTTCAGCTTGATCGAGCTGAAGCCAAATTCCTCGATCATCCGGCGCGCCTGCCCGACAACGGCCTCGTGGGTACGGCAATCGCCCCAATCATCGGCTGGATAGCCGGGATCATCGCGGTGCCTCTCAAACTTATAGAACAGATATGCACTATACGACACCGCATCACGCAGCTTGCCGCCGAGAACCTCATAGAGCGGACGGCCGATCGACTGCGCCTGCAGATCAAGAAACGCCACCTCAAATGCGCCAATGGCAACCGATACAGCACGCGTGCCGGACGTGGAAATTTGTGGCGCGAAGTCAGAGCTGCCGGTCACCACTTTGTTGGCGCGTGCGGTGAGTGCGTTCAGGTCGAACGGGTCAAGACCGACCAGCAAGGGTGCCAGCGCATTGAGGTTGGCCAAGGTGCCAAGATCACCATAGCTTTCGCCCAGTCCCACCAAGCCGTTGTCGGTTTGCACCTCAATGATGCTGCGAAGGGCGAACGGCTCATGCACGCCAGCAACGTTCAACAGCGGCGGATCGCGAAACGCAATCGGGGTCACGATGGCTGACGTTATTTTCACAGGCGCACTCCCAGATTTTTTAACACTCTGCCATTGTCATGCCCAAGCGCAAACCCAGCCCAACCAAGGAAGCTGCCATGACGAACCCTGCCCTGCTTGAAGAACTCGCCCCGCATGGAGTCCTGCGGGCCGGCATCAACATGAGCAACTTCCTGCTCGTCACCAGTCGCAGCAGCAACGGAGATCCGGAAGGTGTGTCACCGGACATGGCGGCAGCGATCGCAAAACGCCTTGGCGTCCCGTTGAAGCTGATCCCATTTGCAAGCCCAGGAATGGTGGCGGATGCCGGTGGCACGGACACCTGGGATATCGGACTGATCGGGGCGGAACCACAGCGCGCGGCCAAGATCGCGTTCACGGCCGCCTACGCCGAAATCGAGGCGACCTATCTTGTTCCCGCCGGATCTACGATCACAAAAATTGCTGACGTCGATCAGGCCGGTAAGCGCGTCGCCGTTTCAGGTCGCAGCGCCTACGGCCTTTGGCTGGAACGCAATCTGGCGCATGCCGAACTCATCCGTGCCGACACCCTGGACGATGCGACGGCACTGTTCATGCAAGGCGGTTTTGATGCTCTGGCAGGGCTTCGCACCGGCTTGTTGGCAGACATCAGCAAAATGCCCGGCGCTCGCATCTTGGACGGCCAGTTCACCGCGGTGCAGCAAGCAGTGGGTTGCACGCGCGGGCTCGATGCCGCGGAGGCGTTCCTGCGTGACTTCGTGGAGGAGGCTAAGGCATCGGGGCTCGTGGCGCGGCTAATTGCCAAGCACGGCGTGGCCGGGCTGTCAGTCGCCGGCAGCCATTGAAGGTGCAGCGCCCATCAGGAACCCTTGCAGATGGGCGATAACCTGTTGACGCATGCGCGGTGCCGTGAGCGTGTGATCAAGGTCTGGCAACACCCGCAGCGTGGCACCCGGCGGTGCACGGTGAGCACCAAAAGCCTGCTTTAACGCCACGGCACCGGCATCGCCCTCGGCTGCCAGAAACAGGCTGCGGGCACGATGGGCAATCGCCCGCATTGCCGCTTCCTCGGGCGTTGGCTCGATGGGCAGATGAAGGAATTGCGCCACGCGAAGGCCGAAGATCTCAATGCGCGAGCTGAACCATGCACCCTGTAAGGCAAGTCGCGCAAACATCTGGGTCGGCTCATCGCGCAGGCGGCGCAATTGGCGAACCCAGGCGTCAGGGCTGCGCAGATTGCTGAGGAAATGCACAGGGCTCTCGGTGGTGTAGACGAGATGCTCAATAGGGTCACCGTGTCGCCACTGGAACATCGGCAGATTGACCAGCAGAAGGGTGTCGACGCGGGCGTCGGCAAGGCCCGCATGATAGGCGTGATAGGCACCTGAACACAGTCCCTGCACGGCAAAACGGCGGAAGCCGAGATCTTGCAGCGCGTCGATGGCAGCAGACACGTCGGCACTACGATCCACCTCAAAGACATGCGTGCCGGCGTCGTCATCGGCAAGGCTGTCGGCAATTCCAGCGAAGTCCATCCGCAGCGAGGCGATCCCAGCTTTGGCGAGGTTACGTGCCAGTTCAACGCCGAACCGGGCATGACCGTAATGCGGGTCTCCGCTGGAATTTCCAATGATGACCACCCGGTCGAGCAGAGCATCGCTGTCCGGCTGGCAGAGCATGCCGAACAACCGGCCACCAATGCCAAACCGCATTGGTCGCTCGATGCATCCCTCCGGACGCAGAGCAACATCGTTGATCACTGGCTCGTCTGGGAGAATGGCCGCAACGGGCGGGAGCGTCATCCGCAGCCAGGACAAAATACGTTCAGCGGCGATAGGTACGTCGTGGTTCATAAAGGTGGGGCGAAGCAGCGGCTCCAGGCCCACAAAGTCCGCGGTGGTTATGGTCGCACCCTGCTCCGTCCATGCCTCCACGCAGTCATCGATCACGCGGGAGGGCATTTCGCTGTGCAGGAGGACAGATATGCCAGGTGTTATGGAGGCCGCACGCAGATCGACCTGCTCAATATCCGCAACAGTTGCAGGGGAAAGGCGGAACTCCTGCAGTTCAAGGCCACCCTCCACTTCGGTTTGGGCGTTTTGCAACTCCGCCTCGACCCGCATCTGACGGATATAGGAGCGACCACGCATCACTGGGGCAAGCAGCACCATCCCGGCCACATCCGAACGGCGTGCGGCGCATTCGGCCACCAATGTGGCACCTAGGCGAAAACCACACAGGACCAGACGGTCCGCGCCACTGCGATAGCGCAGCCACAATCCGGCGGCATGAATGCTCTGCTGCCATTCCGTCCAAAGCGCGTCGCTTGCCGGCTCGCACGAATTGCCTGTGCCCGGATAGTCAAAACGCAGCGTGGGGTAACCGGCAGCGGCAAGCTGCTGTGCGAGCAGGCGATATGAGCGATAGCCGGTCAGCCCGTCGTTCTTCAGTCCCGGGCAAAGCAACACCGCGATTCGGCCGGACTTACCGTTCGGCGGAAGATGAAGCCAGCCGAAGCAACCATTGAAGCTGACTGGCTGCATGTTCGTGGCAGAAACCAAGCCATAGACGCTCAGATCGTTCTGCGTGGCATCCAACAACAGCGCGCGCTCCCGGCGATAAGCTTGTGTCAACCACCAATCATCAGATCAGTGCATATCACGCACAAATATCGCAAGCGCACGGAAAATGTCTATAAATTCTGTCTGAAAATCACTTAAATTATCGACAGTTCACACGTTATGACACAAACCGTAAATATAGGCACGCACTAGGCTTTGCGGATGCCCCAGAACATCGTCATGCCCAATACGCCGTCCACCAGATCTTGGCGGCGCGCGGTTGGTTGAAAGAATTGACCAAGTGGGAGATAGGGAACATCGGTAAAGGCCTGCAGCTGAATGTCAGCGGCAAACTTTTGTTGAGTTGTGCGATCTGGTGCTGCGAGCCAAGCGTTGCGCAGGCGTTCAAGCTCAGGGGCATCAGGCCAGCCGAGCCAAGCGTCAAGGCCGTTGCCACGCAGGGCCAAGGCACTCGCCGGGCTTCCCATATCCGCCCCTGTGAGAGTGGTCGCAAATGCGCTCCAACCACCTTTGTCGGTGGTGGCCTTGCTGTTACGGCGCTGGATGACGGTGCCCCAATCCATCGATTGAAGGTCAACCACCAAGCCGCAGCGCTGCATCAAATCAGCCGCCACTTCGCACAGCGCGTTGATGCGTGGGTAGTCGCTGGGCGTCATCAGCACCACTCTCTCGCCCTGATAGCCAGCCTTAAGAATAGCGGCGCGAGCGGCGGCAGCATCGTGCCGTCCGTCGAGCGCAGAGAGCCCGGCGTCACTGGCCATCGGCGTGCCGGGCGCGAAGAAGCCGATACGGTCGCGCCACGCGCTGCGGTCCTCACCTGCCACAGCCTGCATGAAATCGGCCTGATCCATTGCCCGCAGCACAGCGCGGCGGATGTCTGGATTGTTGAACGGCGCGTGCAGTTGGTTGAAGCGAATGAGGCCAATATTGCCGGATACGTCCACGAGCGAGATTGCAAGCTTGGGGTCACGGCGGAGCAGCGGCAGCAGATCGAAACTCGGTTGCTCCCACCAATCCGCCTCACCGCGCTGCATGGCCGCCGCAGCCGTCGCAGGGTCTGGAATGACGTTCCAGACCACCCTGTCGAAATTGGCAATCTTCGGGCCGGTGGTCCAATCCGGCATGCCATTCTGGCGCGGCACATATTTATCGAACCGCGCATACACCACGCGCGCACCGGTCACGCGCTCATCAGCCACAAACCGGAACGGGCCGGAGCCGACCATTTCCGTCACCTGCTTGAACGCATCCGTGGTCGCCAGCCGCTCCGGCATGATGGGCAGCATGTTGACGCCGATTTTGCCCAGCGCTTCGGGCAGGAACGGGAAAGGCTGTTTGAGGCGGAACTGGATCGTTCGATCATCCGGGGCCGACAACTCGTCGGTGACGGCCATCAGCGTCTGGCCAAAGGTGTCTCGTTTCGCCCAGCGGCGGATGCTCGCCACGCAGTCGCGCGCAAGCACAGGCGTGTTGTCGTGGAACATCAGCCCAGGGCGCAGGGTGAGCCGCCACAGTTTGCCGGCCTGCTCCACGGTGTGGCCTTCGATCATTTGCGGCTGAATGCCGTATTTGCCGTCCTGACCATACAGCGTGTCGAACACCGCATAGCCGTGGTTGCGGGTGACGTAGACGGAGGAAAACACGGGGTCGAGCACGGTCACGTCAGATTGCGGTATGAAGCGCAGCACGCGCTCGCTCTCGGCACGGGTGATCGAAGGGGCGGCCAGCACCGTGGCGGTGGCGGCAAGGAAGCTGCGACGTTTCATGAAAACCCCGGATGTGTGGTGCTGGCAAGCGATCAGCGAGACTAGTAAGCAGAGTTCGCTTCGTCCGTCGCCTCGTCAAGGAAGTGCCGCTGCAATGACTGAATTTGCTCCAGACAAGGCCGCCCGGTCCGCAGCACGGCAAACCTGGATCCGGGCGCTCGAAGCAATCGCCGTGCTGGACGGCGAGGACAGGCCGACACTGGCGGCGATGCTCGACGATCTGGCGGCACAGCATGGCGAGCGCTCTGCCCTCGTCGGCGAAGGAGAAGCTTTCAGCTACGCGCAACTGGCCAGCCGCGTGAACCAGATCGCGCGCTGGGCTCAGGCCGAGAAGCTGACCGCAGTGGCGCTGTTCATGCCGAACTGCACCGAATATCTGGCCATCTGGCTGGGCCTGACGCGGGCAGGATGCGTGGTGGCGCTGATCAACACCAATCTTGTCGGTGCCACGCTCTCGCACTGCATCCAGGCGGCGAACGCCACGCATATCATCGTGGCCGCGTCGTTGCGCCCGACGCTCGATGCGATAAGCACCAATGCAGCGATCATCGAGACACTGATGCTAGACGGCCTATCGGGCGAACGGATCGCTGCCGCCGAGATGGCGCTGCCCGCCCAAAACGCCCGCGCCCTGCTGGTCTACACCTCCGGCACCACCGGCATGCCGAAGGCCGGCATCATCACCCACGCACGCATCCTCGAATGGGGTCTGTGGTTCGCAGCGATGATGAACGTGACGCCAGACGACAGGATGTATGACTGCCTGCCACTGTATCATTCCACCGGCGGCATCGTGGCGGTGGCGGCCATGCTGGTGAGTGGCGGCTCTGTGCTCATCCGTCCGCGCTTTTCGGCCAGTGGTTTCTGGGACGACGTCGCCGACGGCGAGTGCACCATCTTTCAATATATCGGCGAGCTGTGCCGCTACCTCGCGGGCTCCCCCATCCATCCGCGCGAACGGGCTCACCGGCTTCGACTGGCGTGCGGCAACGGGATGCAGGGCGATGTGTGGCGCATTGTGCAGGAGCGTTTCGCCCTGCCGCAGGTGCTGGAGTTCTATGCGGCGACCGAAGGCGTGGTGTCGCTCTACAACGTCGAGGGCAAGCCCGGGGCCATCGGGCGCATTCCTCCGTTCATGGCCAATCGCTTCCCGGTGGCGTTGGTGCGATGTGATCCGGAGACTGGGGAGATTGCGCGAGACGCGAACGGCCTATGCATTCCATGCGGACCGGATGAAACCGGCGAAGCACTGGGGGCCATTCCCGGTGCAGCACAGCTGCAGGCGCGTCCGTTCGACGGCTACACCGACACGGCAGCTTCGGCGAAGAAGCTGATTTCTGATGTGCTGACGCCAAGTGACCGCTGGTTTCGAACCGGTGATCTGATGCGGCGGGACGCGGAGGGGTATTTTACCTTCGTTGATCGCATCGGCGACACGTTCCGCTGGAAGGGCGAGAACGTGGCGACCACCGAGGTGGCGCTGGTGCTGCGCGGCTGTCCCGGCGTGCATGACGCGGTGGTGTATGGCGTGTCGGTGCCGGGCCATGAAGGGCGCGCCGGCATGGCGGCCCTGACCACCGGGCTGGAATTCAGCCTCGATGCATTGCGGGCCACTCTCAAAGCCGGGCTACCGGCATATGCCCAGCCGATGTTCGTGCGGCTTTGCAAAGAGCTGGACGTGACCGGCACCTTCAAGCTGAGCAAGGCGCGCCTTGCGGCCGAGGGTTATGCCAACACCAGCGACCCCGTCTGGTTCAACGCACGCACCGGGTTAGAGCCATGCGACGCGGCGCTGATTGCGGCCATTGGTGACGGCACGCGACGGGTCTAGCCGCCAAACACCTCGCCCCACGACGCGCGCAAAGCAGCATCCACCTCGTCCATCGTGGCGAGAATGCCGAGCGCGTGTAGGCTGGTGACGCCATGCTCGGCGATGCCGCAGGGGATGATGCCGCCAAAATGGTCGAGGTTCGGCTCCACATTAAGGGCCACGCCGTGCCAACTGACCCAGCGGGTGACGCGAACGCCAAGGGCCGCGATCTTCGATTCGGTTCCGGCCATCCGGTCCGCAACCCAAATGCCCACGCGCCCCTCCCGCCGCTCGCCGCGCACGCCGAACCGGTCCAGCGTGCGGATCAGCCATTCCTCCAGGCCATGGACATAGCAGCGCACGTCACGCGGCGGGACGGAGCCATGCGTCTGGGTGAGATCGAGCATGACGTAGCCGGTGCGCTGGCCGGGACCGTGATAGGTCCATTGCCCGCCACGCCCGGCCTCGAAGGTCGGGAATCGGCTGGCGTCCTGCAGGTCAGCAGGCTTGGCGGACGTGCCGGCCGTGTAAAGCGGCGGGTGTTCGACCATCCAGACCAGCTCACCCGCCGTCCCCGCACGGATCTCCGCCACGCGCTCACGCATGAACTCAAGCGCCTCGGGATAATCGGTCAGACCGTCGGTGATGCGCCATTCCGGCAAAGATGCATTTTCAGTCATTGCTGCCCGCTGGTTGATCGGCTATACGCCCGCCTCCTACCATATGCGGTCGTGGCGGAATGGTAGACGCGCAAGCTTGAGGTGCTTGTGGGGGTAACCTCGTGGAAGTTCGAGTCTTCTCGACCGCATATCCCCTTTAGGCAACACATGTTGCGCAAATGCTCCCCGGAGCGGATCGTGCAACCCACTGATCCCGGGAGAGACTGATGCCGATGGACGAGGATTTCCGCAAAGCGGCGCTGGATTACCATCGCCTGCCCCGCCCGGGTAAGCTCGCCATTGAGGCCACCAAGCGGATGGCCACACAGCGTGACCTTGCCCTGGCGTACTCACCAGGCGTTGCTGCCGCCTGCGAAGAAATCGTCAAAAATCCGGATGACGCCTATAAATACACCGCACGCGGTAACCTCGTCGGCGTGATCTCCAATGGCACCGCTGTGCTTGGCCTCGGCAATATCGGTGCCCTCGCTGGCAAGCCGGTGATGGAGGGCAAGGCGGTTCTGTTCAAGAAATTCGCCGGGATCGACGTCTTCGACATTGAGGTGGACGAGCAGGACCCCGACAAGTTCATCGAGGTTGTGGCAGCCCTTGAGCCGACCTTCGGGGCGATCAATCTGGAAGACATCAAGGCTCCCGAGTGCTTCGACATCGAGACGAAGCTGCGCGCCCGGATGAACATTCCGGTGTTCCATGACGATCAGCACGGCACCGCCATCACGGTGGCCGCTGCCGTCCGCAACGCGCTGGTGCTGCAAGGCAAGACGCTGGGCGAGGTGAAGCTGGTCACCTCGGGCGCGGGCGCTGCGGCTTTGGCCTGCGTGGATTTGCTGGTGGAGATGGGCCTCAAGCCCGAGAATGTGACGCTGACGGACATCAAAGGCGTGGTGCATGCCGGGCGTGAGGGCCTGGATGACCGCATGGGACGCTACGCTCGCCACACCGATGCGCGCGCCTTGGGCGATGTGCTGGCCGGGGCCGATATCTTTATGGGCCTGTCCGCCCCCCGCGTGCTGAAGGCGGAATGGCTGCCGCTGATGGCCCCCAAGCCGATCATTTTGGCCCTTGCCAATCCAGAGCCGGAGATTCTGCCCGAGGCCGTCCGTGCCGCGCGCCCGGATGCCATCATTGCCACCGGGCGGAGTGATTATCCGAATCAGGTCAACAACGTGCTGTGTTTTCCCTTCATCTTCCGCGGTGCGCTGGATGTGGGAGCGACAACGATCAATATGGCGATGCAGTTGGCCGCGGTTGAAGCCATCGCCGAGTTGGCTCGCGTGGAGGCGTCTGAGGTGGTGGCCGCGGCCTATGGCGGGGCGGCCCCGGTGTTCGGCACCGAATACATCATCCCTAAGCCGTTCGACCCAAGGCTGATCCTGCAGATCGCACCCGCCGTAGCACGTGCGGCCATCGCATCCGGTGTGGCGACGCGGCCGATCACCGATTTCGCTGCCTATCAGCAAGAGCTGGAACGCTTCGTCTTCCGCTCCGGCCAACTGATGAGCCCGGTGTTTGACCGCGCCCGCGCCGCACCTGCGAAGATCGTCTATGCCGAGGGCGAGGATGAACGCGTCCTGCGCGCTGTGCAGACGCTGGTCGATGATGGCATTGCCGAGCCGATCCTGATCGGAAGGCGTGCGGTGATTGAAAAGCGCGTGGTGGAGATGGGCCTGCGCATGGATCTGCGCGAGACAGTGCGCATCCTTGATCCGGACCAGGACGAGGCGTTCTTCGCGCCGATGGTGGCCGCGTATCAGGCGCTGGTGGGGCGGCGCGGCGTGCCGCCCGATGCCGCCGCACGGCGGATGCGCACGAGGCCCACGGTGATCGCCTCGATGATGCTACAAGCTGGCGTGGTCGACGTGGCGATCTGTGGCGGCAGCGGCGATTGGTGGCAGCACATGCAGTATGTGATGCCGATCATCCCGCGCCGCGCCGGTGTGGATCGCATTTACGCGCTGTCGTGTCTGATTTTGCAGGGTGGCGCTCTGTTCGTGTGCGACACGCATATGAACACAGACCCCACCGCTGAACAGATTGCCGAAATGACGCTGCTGGCCGCCGCCGAAGTGCGTAATTTCGGTTTGGCACCAAAGGCAGCATTGCTGTCACATTCCAGCTTTGGGGCAAGCCAATCCCCCTCCGCCCGCAAGATGCGCGCTGCTCTGTCAATGATCCGCGCGCAGGACCCAGACCTCGAAATCGACGGTGAAATGCATGCGGACGCCGCGTTGTCCGCCGCCATTCGAGACAAGGCTGTGCCGGACAGCAAACTTACGGGCACCGCAAATCTTCTGATCATGCCGGGGCTGGACGCCGCCAACATAGCGTTCAACCTGCTGAAGGCGGCAGCGGACGGGCTGCCGGTTGGGCCTTTGCTGCTTGGTATGGAGAAGCCAATCCATGTGGTGGTTCCGAGTGTGACGGCACGCGGCATCGTCAACATCAGCGCTGTGGCAACGCTGGAGGCGCAGTTGCGCAAGCAGGCTACCGCTTCGTGATCTTTCTGCTGCTCGGCCTTGCCAGTCTGGTCGCCGTGATGGCAGCACTTGGAGTTTTTTCACGCGCGCAGATCAGCAACGTAAAGCAGTTCGGAGTGTGGACGCTGGGCATTGGCGGCCTGCTGCTTGCGGCGTTGCTGTTTCTGACGGGTCGTGGCGGCGTGGCGCTCGCGGGGCTCACGTTGCTCGGTCCGCTGATCTGGAGCTGGACCGGTCTCGGCACCTCCAAGGCACCTTCGTCGACTCCAACCGCGCAACCGGGGCGGATGACGCAGGCTGAAGCGCTGCAGGTGCTCGGCCTCAGCAACGGTGCTTCCAAGGCGGATATCCAAGCCTCCTACCTGAGGCTGATGCGGGCCGCCCACCCAGACCAGGGTGGCTCAGATTGGCTGGCTGCCCGCGTCAATCAGGCGCGCGATGTTTTGCTTGGCTGACAATTCATACACCGCAACAATTGGCTAATTTTCAATACAAGTGTCGTCTTTGGCTGCACGCATACGCGTGCTAACGCTGCGCATGAGGAGGCAAAGTGTTTGCCACAATTCAGCCCACTCAACATGCTGATAGGGTCCAACATTTGCCTTTTTTCCTGCCGCTCGCCCGAACGCCTAAAGCCAAAGGACCAAGAACTTGATCAAGCCACTCCGCAAGGCAGTTTTTCCCGTGGCCGGTCTTGGCACGCGCTTCCTGCCCGCCACCAAGGCGATGGCCAAGGAAATGCTGCCTGTCGTTGACAAGCCGCTCATCCAATACGCCGTAGACGAGGCACGCGCTGCTGGCATCGAACAATTCTGCATGATCACCGGCCGCGGCAAGACCGCCATCGTCGAACATTTCGACATTGCCTACGAACTTGAAGCCACTCTGAAGATGCGCAGCAAAAATGCCGAGCTTGCAGCACTTCGCGAACTGCAGATGCCGCCGGGCGCAATCAGCACCGTGCGGCAGCAGGAACCGCTCGGCCTTGGTCACGCTATTTGGTGTGCACGCGCCTTCATCGGCGATGATCCTTTCGCCATTCTGCTGCCAGACGATCTCGTGATGTCCGACACACCCTGCACGCTGCAGCTGGCTCAGGCCTACAACGAGACCGGCGGCTGCGTAGTCGCCGTGACCGAAGTGCCGCGCGCACAGACCAACCGCTACGGCATTCTCGATATCGGCAGCGACGATGGCCGCCTCGTTGAGGTCAAAGGCCTTGTCGAGAAGCCGAAGCCTGAAGATGCGCCGTCCAACCTCTCCATCATCGGTCGCTATGTGCTCACCTCCGGCGTGATCGACCATCTGAGCCGCATGGAGCGTGGGGCCGGCAACGAAGTCCAGCTGACAGACGCCATGGCCAAGATGATCGGTCAGGTGCCGTTCCATGGTCTGCGCTATGAGGGCCGCCGGTTCGATTGCGGCGACAAGATCGGCTTTTTGGAGGCACAGATTGCCTTTGCCCTCAAACGCCCCGATATGAGCGGTGCGGTGCGTGAGTTCCTTAAGCAATACGTCTAAGGACCATGTAACGGCGGCTTGAGGTGAGAAGGTAGCATGGCGTTTCAGCATCAGTTCGACGCAACCGTTCTGCGCGAATACGACATTCGTGGCATTGTCGGCAGCACGCTCAATCCTGTCGACGCGTTCGCCATCGGCCGGTGTTTCGGCTCGGTGGTGATCCGCGCTGGCGGCAGCACGGTGGCGGTGGGCTATGACGGGCGGGTCTCGTCACCGATGCTGGAACAGGCGCTGGTGGACGGATTGTTGGCCAGTGGGATCGAGGTACTGCGCATCGGCCTTGGCCCCACGCCCATGCTGTATTTCGCCTCAACCATCCAGATGACGGATGGGGCCATCATGGTCACCGGCAGCCACAACCCACCGGACTATAACGGCTTCAAGATGATGCTGGCGCGCAAGCCGTTCTTTGGCGCGCGCATCGCCGAGATCGGGGCGATGGCCGCGTCGGGCGATGTGGTGCCGCAGACGCAGGGCAGCGAACGACAGATTGATGTGTCGGAGGCCTATGTCGACCGCTTGGTTCAGGATTGGGACGGCGGTGATCGCGCACTGAACGTGGTGTGGGACAACGGAAACGGGGCGGCCGGGGATGTGCTGGTGCGTCTCGTCAAGCGCCTACCGGGCACACACACTATTCTGTATCCCCAGATTGATGGCCGCTTTCCCAACCATCACCCGGACCCGACGGTGCCGAAGAACCTGGAGGCGCTGATTGCCGAGGTTGCCGCGCGCAAGGCTGATCTCGGCATCGCGTTTGATGGCGATGCCGACCGGATCGGCGCTGTCGATAACACCGGCGAAATTCTCTACGGTGATCAGCTGCTGATCGTGCTGGCACGCGATGTTCTGAAAAACCGTCCGGGGGCGACCATCATCGCCGACGTGAAGGCGAGCCAGGTGCTGTTCGACGAAGTGGCCAAGGCCGGTGGCGTAGCACTGATGTGGAAAACCGGGCACTCGCTGATCAAGGCGAAGATGGCTGAGACCGGCAGCCCGCTGGCCGGCGAAATGTCCGGCCACGTGTTCTTTGCTGACAAGTGGTACGGGTTTGACGATGCGCTTTACGCGGGCATACGCCTGCTCGGCATCACCGCACGCATGACGGGCACGCTGGGCGAGGTCCGCGCGGCACTGCCTCATGTGTTGAACACACCGGAACTGCGGTTTGACTGCGACGATCACCGCAAATTCGGCGTGATCAAGGAAGTGGCAGCGAGGCTGGCAGCAGAGGGGGCGAACGTCTCGCTCACTGACGGCGTGCGTGTGCTGACCGAAGACGGCTGGTGGCTATTGCGGGCTTCGAACACGCAGGCGGTGCTGGTAGCGCGGTGCGAGGCGAAGGACGAGGCTGGGCTGGATCGGCTCAAGGTGGCTCTTGCTGCGCAGTTGCAGGCAAGTGGGCTGGCCGCGCCAGATTTCTCAGGGGCGAATGCTGGGCATTGAGGGGAGGGCGGCGAGTCCCCCTCACCCCGCCAGCCAAGGCGGCACCGGCAGATGCTTGCCCATCAGGAACTCAGGATTGAACAGCTTGCTTTGATAGCGGGCACCGCCGTCGCATAGAATGGTGACGATGGTGTGGCCCGGCCCCATCGCCTTGGCCACGCGCACGGCGGCGGCGACGTTCAGCCCGGCTGAGCCACCAACGGAAATCCCCTCGTACCACAGCAGATCGAAAACCTGATGCAGCGCCTCGGCGTCGGGAATGCGCACGGCGTCGTCGATGCTGATGTCGGCGAGATTGCCGGGCACCCTCCCTTGGCCGATGCCCTCGGTGATCGAACTGCCTTGCACTGTCATGTCATTGCTTTTCACCCAGCCGAACAGCGCACTGCCCTCGGGGTCGGCCAGCACGATGCGCACACCGGGCCTCAGCTTCTTCAGCGCCATCGAAACCCCAGCCAGCGTGCCGCCCGAGCCGCAGGCGCAGGTGAAGGCGTCCACCTGCCCGTTGGTCTGTTGCCAGATTTCCGGCCCCGTGGTGGCGGCATGGCCGTCGCGGTTGGCGGTGTTGTCGAACTGATTGGCCCAAACGGCATTGATGCCCTGCCCCACCATCTCCTCCGCCATCCGCCGCGAGACGTGAACATAATTACCAGGGTCACGGTAAGGCTTCGCTGGAACCAACCGCAGATCGGCACCGATCATGCGCAGATATTCAATTTTCTCAATCGACTGCGTGTCCGGCATCACGATCACGCTGCGATAGCCGAGGGAATTTCCAACAAGCGTAAGGCCGATGCCGGTATTCCCGGCGGTGCCCTCCACGATTATGCCGCCGGGGCGGAGTGCGCCGCTGCGTTCGGCGTCCTGGATGATGGCCAGCGCCGCGCGGTCCTTCACCGAGCCGCCGGGATTCATGAACTCCGCCTTGCCGAGAATCGTGCAGCCGGTGGCCTCAGAGGCGCGGCGCAGCTTGATCAACGGGGTGTTGCCAATGGCATCGGCGAGCGCCGACGCAATCGGGGGGGCGTGTGGGCCGGAGTTTGAAATATCCATGCCGCGTTTTCTCCCCTGATTGAGTCCAGAGCTTAGGGACAAAAGGCCAGCGGAGAAAGCAGGTGTGACGATTTCGGTTGCGCGGCGGCCGTGATCCCATTGATCGCGGCCGACACGTGGGGGGGGTTGAAGCAGGAGCAGGCCAATCGGATCGCTGCGGCGCTCGATGCCGCCGCGTTGCCATTGAACAGGGTTGATGGGAGGACCATGTCCCATGAACTGATGCAATCGTTCAGCGTCCAACTGCTATGTCGTGATCTTGCCTTTTTCCGACTGCATTTTGACCACACCCTGCCGGCATAGTGACGATGGCAGCGACGGTTTCAACTTTGGCTTTTCGCCACCGCCGCTAGCGCCGCACATGATCGGACCCGCCATGAACAAGCTTCGCATCGCCACTGCATCGTTGATGATGTTGAGCCTCAGCACCGCGTTTGCTGTGGCACAGCCCTACCCACACCAGGATGAACACCGTCAGGATGATCGCCGCTTTCAGGGCAACGGCCGTCCGGAGGAACATCGCGATGAGCGTCGCCAATACGATCAGCACCGCGAATGGCAGCGTGGCTATCACATGCATGCTGAAGATTGGCAGCGCGGCGGCGAGGTGGATTACCGTCAACATCACCTGCGCCAGCCACCGCGCGGCTACGAATGGCGTGAAGTGGATGGCCGGTTCATCCTCGGTGCCATCGCCACCGGCGTGATTGCCGACATCATCCTGCATTCGCGCTGACGTTTGCGGCTTGGCGGCGCGAGGCTGTTTTGCGTAAAGATCGAGGCATGACAGTCCCACGCCGCCTTTTTGTCGTCTTGTTGTTCTGTGCCGCCAGCTCGCTCACGGCGCAGGCGCAGCAACCTGCGCAGGAGCCGCAGATTGCCAAGCAACCGCAGGATATCCAGCGCACAACGCCGGAGCTTTCGGGCCAGCGCCCCCACTATCCCGCTTACCGGCATTGGCAGGTCGGCGACAAAATGAACATCCTCGATTGGGGGCGCGCCACGCCGTTCCATTGGGAAGGCCAGGGTTTGCGCACGCCACCATCGGGTTATGAATGGCGGTCACTTGATGGCGTGTTCGTCCTCGGCACACCCACCGGGGCGGTTATCAGCGTGGTGCCGGTCAACCATAAATATTAGAACAGCTATCCGCTAACTCTGCGTCCAATGCGGCGGCGAGCTGGAAAAACGACGTCCTGACCTCTCGCGCATAGGGATTGGCGCGTTCGATCGCCTGAAAGACCTCGGGCGCGTCATACCGAACCATACTGACAGCCTTCATGATGAGATCGAAGCTGCGCGTGGTCATCCGGGTTGGCAGCGGCTCCATTTGCACCAACACCTTGGCGATCAGATGCGTCAGTCCCTGCACCATCGCAGCCTCCCGATCATGCTCCTCGGGCGTTGTCACGATCACCTCAAGACGCAGCATCTTGGAAAGAAATGCGGCGACACGTGGCGTCCGGCTGCCGCGAACTGGACAGAGCGCGATCTTCGAACCGGCAATGCCGTGCTTTGCACTTTGCGGGCCGAACAATGGGTGGGTGGCTATGATATCCACAGTGACCGGCAGTCCCCGGCGCATGATCTCGGCGGGGATGCATTTCACGGAGCCCACATCAAGCACCAATGCATCTGGCCGCAGCAACGGGTGAATTGCGGTAACGGTCGCCTCCATTCCGTTCACTGGAACCGCCAGCACCACTATTTCGCAGGCGGCGGCGCGTGCGAGCCCGACCATTTCAACACCTTGGATCACCTCGCCGGATGGCAGCGCCGGATCATGCGCGCAGAGTTCGAAATACGGGTGCAGATGCGTCGCCATCAGACGCCCAAACGCGCCAAAGCCAATGATACCAATGAATAGCGCGCTGCGTTTTTCTGACACGACCAGACCTCTTATAAGCCACGAGGCCAGCGCCGTTCCGGAAGGTTCAACCGCTGGCGAGGCAGCGGTTGAAAGATGACAAACCCATCCCGCCGCTATGCAAGCGACGTATAATACCGCCCGGTCATGTGCAGGTTGGATGCCATAACCCGACCTAATGCCACCGCCGAGCTTCTGTCAATCGCACTGCTCAAATAGATAACCAGCCAGCAAGGACTTAGCCTCGTCCAGCACTGTTTTGCGTGCAATGAGGTCTGGCTGCTCGAACGCGAAGGCGAGCAGGCGATCACCAATTTCTGTCGCCACACGCAGCCGGAACGCAAATTCGGGCGTGGGCTTGATGTCGAACGCCCCTTCGATGAACTCCATCACCATGCCGGACACTTCATGGCCGGCGTAATCCTCGCGGGTCGGGCGGCTGATGTAGCGTCCGCCGCCCGGGGCACCGAAGGCCAGGGTGCGGAAATCCGGCTTCTCATCCAGATAGGCCACGAAAGAATCCACAACCACCGCCAGAAAGTCCTGCGGGGTGGCGGGAAAATCGGCCATCAGCGCCTCACCCATCCGCTCCTGGAAAATCTCCATGTGCTTGACGGCGATGGCATCGACGATGGCCTGCTTGTCCGGGAAAAAACGATACAGCCCGCCGACGGACATCCCCGCCTCATGCGCGATGGCGGCTGTGGTGAGCGCCTCCACCGAAACCCCACGTCCCAGCAAAGCAGTTGCCGCAGCGAGGGCGCGCGCCACCGTTTCCTGGCTGCGCTCCTGAACCGGGCTGCGACGTGTGGTGATGCTCGAACTCATACGCGGATGATTGACACGTCGAGACCGCAATGCCAATACGCGAATGCGACGTCGTATTCGCATGGCGCGCTGCAGCAAGGATTTCCAGGATGGCCGTTCCTCTTCATCAGGCGCTTCGCGTCGGTGCCTATGTGGTCAAGCAGCATCTGATCGGCCGCAAGCGCTATCCGCTCGTGCTGATGCTGGAGCCGTTGTTCCGCTGCAACCTCGCCTGCGCCGGCTGCGGCAAGATCGACTACCCGGCCGAAATTCTGAACCAGCGCCTGTCCGTCGCCCAGTGCCTCGAAGCGGTGGACGAATGCGGTGCCCCCGTGGTGGTGATCGCCGGCGGCGAGCCGTTGCTACACAAGGAAATTGCCGATGTGGTGCAGGGCATCATCGACCGCAAGAAGTTCGTCATCGTCTGCACCAATGCGCTGCTGCTTGAGAAGAAGATGGATCAGTTCAAACCGAACAAGTTCTTCTCCTGGTCCGTCCATCTCGATGGCGACAAAGGCGACCATGATCGCTCGGTCTGCCAGGACGGCGTGTATGATCGCTGCGTGTCAGCCATTGCCGAAGCCAAAAAGCGCGGTTTCCGCACGATCATCAATGCCACCCTGTTCAACAACGCCGACCCTGAGCGTCAGGCGCGCTTCTTTGACGACGTGATGGACATGGGCGTGGACGGCATTTCCGTCTCCCCCGGCTATGCCTATGAGCGCGCTCCGGACCAGCAGCACTTCCTCAACCGCAATGCGACGAAGGAACTGTTCCGCTCCATCTTCTCGCGCAAGAAGCCGGGCAAGAAGAAGTGGCAGTTCAACCAGTCCAGCCTGTTCCTCGACTTCCTCGCCGGCAACCAGACCTATGAATGCACGCCCTGGGGCAACCCGACGCGCAATTATTTCGGCTGGCAGAAGCCGTGCTATTTGCTCGGCGAAGGCTATGTCGGCACCTTCAAGGAGCTGATGGAAACCACCGAGTGGGACAAGTACGGCACCGGCAAGTATGAAAAATGTGCCGATTGCATGGTCCATTGCGGCTATGAGGCAACAGCGGTGACGGAAGCGGTGACGAAGCCGTGGAAGATGCTGGCCGTTGAGCTGTTCGGCATCAAGACCAAGGGTCCGATGGCCCCTGATCTGTCCCTCGTCAACCAGCGCCCCGCCGAATACGTCTTCAGCGCGCATGTGCAAAACGCGATGTCCAAGCTGAAGCACGCGCCGAAGGTGGTGGAGATGGAAGACTCAGCCGACTGACGCTCCATGCCTCCCGCATCGCATTTTGCACGATGCGGGAGACCTCGGGCGCATTAATATTACGATACCGGAACGATCAGGGCAAGCGAAGGTGACGCGCCCAAAACCGGCGCAAAAATTCTGAAAAAAGAAAGGCCCTCTAACGGCCGAGCAACGCTCCAGCCGCGCAAGGCGACCGGAGGCTCAGGCTTGCGGATCATGTCGCCCCACTGAATCGGCACCAGCACGGCAAGTCCAAATCGCGTCACATGACGCCACAGTGCCACGCGCCCGAGCTTGCAAATCCACCCAGGGCGGATTTCATCCTCCCCGCCCCACCCGTCCTCGTCATTGCGCGGCGAAAGATAAAACTCCCTGTCCGCATAACGCTCCTCGGTCATGATCCAGGCATCCATCGCGTATCCGAGCGGACGAACGAACGTCCCAATCAGCACCAGCTTGGTCAGCAGATCCGACTGCCCCACCCCACGCATAGCTCCGCCGATGAGGCAGATCAGCGCCATCAGATCAGGAGTTGCGGGAGAGCGAGAGGCGGTCATTGGGGCGGGGTTCCTGTGCAGAAGTTGATGTCACTCTCTATGACACAACCACCCCGGTCTTGCAAGAACATATAACGCACGAGATCAAAAATAACCCGTCATTGCGAGGAGCCGCTTGGCGACGTGGCAATCCAGAACCACGAGACGCGCCCCTGGGGGCCTTCGCCCAAGCGCTCGCGATGACAAACCGCGTCACAAAGCCGCGCCACTCAAACGCATCACACCCTACGACGACCCCGAAACCGTGAGGCGAGTGCCAATCTCCCCCACCCGTCGCACCAAAGCCCGCCGTGCCCGTGCCGCATCCCGCGCCAAGGCAATCAGCCCCGGCACTTGCCCAGGATAGCGGGCAATCGACGCCGCCACCCGCGCCAAACCAATCGCGCCCTTGGCATCCAACGCCGCGAGCGCCGCAGGCGGCAAATCCCGGTCACTCGGGTCACAGATCGCACGCAGCACCGCGAATGGAATCCCGTGCCGCTCCGCCACCCGCGCCACCGCGCCCGATTCCAAATCAATCGCGCCACACAGCGAACTCTGCGCCAATGCCGCCTTATCAGCAGCCGTCACCGCAATCTCCGAGCCCGCCAGGATCATCCCGCCAAACCATCCGCCGAGCTTTTCCGACAGCACCGCATTGGTGGGCCTGATGCGCCCCGCCTCCACCACCGCAATCGGCACCACGATGTCACCAGGGCGAAAATCCGGATAAAGCCCGCCGGCAAGACCAAAGCTCAGCAGGCTCGTCGCCCCCTCCGCCACCAGCCGCTCCGCCGCCACCTCCGCCCCCCAAGGCGTGCCACCGCCCACTGCCACGGGAACGCCAAGCCTGCGGGCAATCTTCGCCTCAGCTTCTAGCCCAGTGATGACGGCACATATCAAAACCCGTAGGCCACACGCGGATCGTTGCTCTGCCGCAGGTTGCGATAGCGAGCCATCGCCATCAGCGGGAAGAACAGTTTGTAGCCGTGATAGCGCAAGTAGAACACACGCGGGAAACCCACGGCCGTGTAGGACTCTTCGTCCCACTCGCCATCGGCCTTCTGCGTCGATTGCAGATACGCCACACCACGCGCCACCGCCGGGTGATTGCCCTGTCCAGCCGCCATCAGCCCAAGCAACGCCCATGCGGTTTGCGAGGGAGTGGAGCGGTCATACACGCCATGCTCGCCAGTGGCATAGCTCGCGTTGTCCTCACCCCAGCCACCATCTTCGCGCTGTGTCTCCAGCAGGAAACCCGCCGCACGCTTCATCGCCGGATCATCGTGCGGCACGCCAGCCGCATTCAGAGCGCACAGCACAGACCACGTGCCGTAAATGTAATTCGTGCCCCAGCGACCGAACCAGCTGCCATCCGGCCACTGCTCAGAATGTAGCCACGCAATGGCGCGCGCGATGCACGGCTCGTCCTTCGTGTGGCCGATCTGCGCCAGGAACGAAACACAGCGTGCCGTCACGTCTGCCGTGGACGGATCGAGCAACGCACCGTGGTCAGCGAACGGAATATGATTGAGATAGTATTTGTTGTTCTCGGCATCGAACGCGCCCCAGCCGCCATCGCGGCTTTGCATACCCAAAATCCAGGTCTCGGCCCGCTTGATGGCCTCGGCATGCAGCACCGGATTGTCCCGGTGCAGCAGCATCGCCACCACGGCGGTGTCGTCCACATCGGGGTAATGCGGGTTCTCATACTGAAACGCCCAGCCGCCCGGCGACAGGCCAGGACGTTGACGCGCCCAATCCCCCACCACGTCGAGGATTTGCTTGGAGCGCAGCCACTCATTCGCCGCCTCCACACTCGCCGAGCCTTCGCCCTCAGCCTCCGCCATCGCGTGACCGGCAAGAGAAGAATCCCACACCGGCGACAGGCAGGGCTGGCAATAGGCGCGGTCTTCCTCGATCACCATCAGCTTTTGCAGAGCGCTCCAGGCGGTGACGTAGGACGGGTGATCGGGCGGAAAACCCAGCGTGTCATACATCATCACGCTGTTGGCAATGGCCGGGTAAATCGCACCCAGACCATCCTCACCGTTCAGCCGCTCGGTGACGAACGCGACCGCACGGGCAACCGCCGTTTCACGCACGGCATCCGGCGTGAGCTTCTCCAGCTTGAACAGCACGCGATCAATCGTGCTGAACATATGCCCCCAGGCCGAACGGAACGGGCCGCGGATCCAGTCCTTGATCTTCGAAGGCTCCGTCTGGAACAACTCCTGCACCCGCACGCAACGCGGGTTGCGCGCCCGCGGCTTCAGCGACATCAGCACCAGAAGCGGCGTGGTGACGGTGCGCGACCAGTAGCTGACTTTGTCGAGATGAAACGGAAACCAGCGCGGCAGCAGCATGATTTCCACCGGCATCACCGGCACGCCCTGCCAGGGAACTTCGCCGAACAGCGCGAGTTGCACGCGGGTGAACACATTGGAGCGCTCAGCCCCGCCAAGTGCGAGGATCGCGTCACGCGCGGCGCGCATGTGCGGCGCAGCCGGATCATCGCCGATCATCTTCAGCGCAAAGTAAGCTTTCACGCTGCAGGACAGATCAACCGCGCCATCATGAAACAACGGCCAGCCGCTGCCGGGAATTTGCGTCTGGCGCAGGTAATTGGCGATCTTGGCTTCGAGCGCCACATCGGGCCGGTCGAGGAAATGCGTCAGCAGCACATACTCAGCCGGAATCGTCGCATCCGCCTCAAGTTCGAACACCCAGTGGCCATCAGGGTTCTGCCGGCGCTTCAGCGCTCCGGACGCACGACGGATGGCGGATTCCAGGGCGAGAGGGGGATCGACAGCGTTCATATCCAATCCGGTCACGCGGCTAACAACGCCATGGCGGCAGTTCGGCCGGATTTGATGGCACCTTCAATCGTGGCGGGCAAGCCGGTTGCGGTCCAATCTCCCGCAACGGCGAGATTGGCAATATTCGTGCGCGAATTCGGGCGCAGCGCCTCATTTTCTGCCGTCGCGGCAAAGGTTGCGCGCTTCTCCCGCAACAGCCGCACGGGTGGCATCGGTTGCGCGATTCCCAGAACCTTCTGCACATCGCGCCATGCCATGGCGATGATCTCCTCGGCCGGTATATCTGCCAGACGATTGGCAGCGGAGATCGTGACAGAGACGATGCCGGGTTTTGCAAACACCCATTCCGCCAAACCGCCGATCAGTCCCGTCACGCCCGCCGGCGCATCAAGCCGGAAATGGACATTGACGATTGACTCAAAGGTCGTGGGCGCGGGCAGGCCGGGCACCAGATCGGCCGCAACCCAGGGCGGAACGGCGCAGATCACCGCCTCGTCCATCCCCACGGCCAACGGCAAAGATGGCGTGTGCAGCGAAGTGATGCGGTCCACCTCGATCGTGAGACGGGCAATCCGGGTGGAGCAGTGCAGTGACGCACCACCCTGTTCGAGCCAAGCCAACGCTGGGTCTATGAAACTTTCAGATAAGCCTTCACGCGGAACGAGTGGAATGCAAGCAGCACCCCCGCGCATCAAGGAGCCTTCGACGACGGCCCAAAGCAACGAGGCGAGCGCGCTGTCGGCTGGTGTGTTGAGGCCAGACACCGCGAGCGGTTCGAGCAGTTTGCGGTAAAGCTCACCACCGCTCAGGCATTCCGCCACCGTCTCGCCGGGCTGTGCCTTTTTCAATCGCAGCAGCGAGAGGTATTCGCCGATGCGCGTGCCGGGAATGCGGCGCGTCAAAATCCACCAGGGAATGCGGCCCGCGCTCGGCTCCACATTCCAGCGTTCGCCACTCGCCAAATCCATGAACGCAAAGCGCGACCGCTCCGGCCCGGTCATCGTGTGGCGCGCGCCGATGGTCTCCAGAAATTCCATCGCGCAGTCATTGCCGGACAGCACGAGGTGATTGCCGTTGTCGATCCGCGCATCAACCGCACGGTCGAAATAAGAACGGCAGCGGCCACCAGCGGCGGGGCCTGCCTCATACAGCGTGACGCGCCGTCCAGCCTGGGTGAGCGTGACGGCAGCCGACAGCCCAGCGAGCCCGCCCCCAATGATATGGACGTGTTTCAAAGCATACCGTGGCGGATGGCGATCCAAAGCCTCCGCCATTTGGGAACCTTGACCGGCATCTGCAACCTGTCCCAGCCTCGCGCCTCCAGCTTGTCGAGAATGGCGGCGTAGCTGGCGGCCATAACGCGAGCGGGTTTCATCGCCTGCGGGATGCAATCTTCCATCGCCATGTGGGCGGCGGCAAAATGGGCATGCGCATCACGCGCCAGCCGGGCGCAGACGGCGGGCAGCGCCCGGTGCAGCAGCGCCTTTTGCGGCTCCAGCGGAATCTCCGCCTCGACGAGGTATTCACGCGGCAAATAAAGCCGCTGACGGGCGGCATCCTCCGCCACATCACGCAGGATATTGGTGAGCTGCAGCGCGCGCCCGAGTGACCATGCGACGCGATCGGCATCCATCGAGGCATCCCCAAACGCGCGCACCGACAAGCGGCCGACCGCAGCAGCCACACGGTCGCAATACAAATCGAGTGTTTCCAGATCAGGAGCAACGATAGCCGTCTCAGCATCCATCTGCATGCCGTCAATCACAGCCTCGAAATCCCGCTGGCGCAGGTCGTAGGTTTGGATGGCACGCAGAAGCACACGCTCCACGGCACTTCCGGCATGACCAGCGTAAAGCCCCACCACACGCGCCCGCCATTCATTCAGGCGCGGCAGAACGGTGTGAAACGGGGCGGGATCATCGGCAATGTCATCCACGATCCGGCAAAACGCATAAATCGCATACATCGCCATCCGCCGGTCCGGCGGCAGAATGCGCATGCCGCGATAGAAGCTGGTCCCGGCATTGCGGACAATCGCCTCCACAGCATCAAGATCGGCGCGCTCCGCCCCCAACGGATTGCTCATGGCAGAAACCGCAACGCGGCGAGGATGCTGAGCCCGGCATCGAGTTTGCTGAGCTTCACCCGCTTTGCCACTGGATCATTCGCAAGCAGCCGCGCCGTCAGCCGGTTCGACAGATTGCAGATGATCGAAGTCTCCACTCTCAGCCTGCGGTCCCGCACATGGCGCGGCAACGGGCCAGCATCTGTGTTGAGAGCTTGGCAACGCTGCAGCAGATCATTGAACAGTTTGCGAAGACCGGGCGTTTCCGCATTGCCGAGCACGTCATCAATGCCAGTGCCATATTGCAGCATGAGATCATCCGGCAGATAGCAGCGATTGAGCGCCAGCAGGTCCTTCTTGCAGTCCTGCACATGGTTCAGAACCTGCAGCACGGTGCACAGCGCGTCGGACGGCACCCAACTGTCATGGCTCTCACCATGCAAATCGAGCACGTGGCGGCCCACCGGCATGGCAGAGTAACGGCAGTAATCGTAAAGCTCGTTCCAGCACGCATAACGATTTTTCACCGCGTCTTGCCGGAACGCGATCAGCAGCTCGCGCGCGTGCTGCGACGTAACGCCCGTCTCAGCGAGGCTTGCACGAAGCCCGAGAGCGCTGGGCGAGCCGTGATCGTGCTCCCCCATCAGCACGGCCTCCATGACATTGAGGCGCGCGATTTTGTCGTCCGCTTCCAGCGTGTCGCTATCAGCGATGTCATCGGCATTGCGGGCAAAGCTGTAGAACGCATGCACATGCGCGCGCAGCCGGGGGGATACGATGGCACCAACCGGGAAATTCTCATCACCCTTGTCTTTGCCAGACCAAGCCTCGACGTTTTCTGCGGTGCTACTCACGTCTGTGGCTCCGAATAGGCGCGATCTTTCCACACCACACCGCGACCGAAATGATGGTTCCAAGCCGACCCAATCGTGGCCGCCATGTAGAATATCGCAATCGTCGGCAGGAATGGCACCCAAAACGGGCTTTGTTTCATACGCTGCAATGTTGGCCAGAACGTGGCAGCCATGATCGTCCAGGCAAAGCCACCCATCGAGATGCCGTTGGCAGCAGCCACGGGCGGCACGACGAAGAGCAACCCCATGCCGAGTGTAGAGAGGACGAGCAAAGCCGGCGACAGCTTCAGCTGCGTGTAGGCGGAACGGGCGATCATATTCCAGATGTCACGCGGCTCCGGATAGCGCCGGATGGAACGCGCCAGGGTGGAATGACCAAGCCAAATGCGCCCACCGAGTTTGACGCGCGATGCCAGCGTCACATCGTCGATCAAGGCTGATGACATCGAGGCGATGCCGCCAATCCGGTCCAGCGCGCGCCTGCGGATCAGCACAGAACCACCCGCCGCCGCGGCCGTCGCCCGCTGTGTGTTGTTCACCCAGGCGAACGGGTAGAGCAGCTGGAAGAAATAGACGAAGGCTGGGATCAGCATCCGCTCGAACAGGCCCTCACACCGAAGCTGCACCATCTCGCTGACCATATCCGCACGCGTGGTCAGCAGCTTGGCGACGATGCTGGAAAGATGGGCGGGGTCGTGAACGATATCGGCATCCGTCAGCAGCACGAGTTCCGCATCCGTTTGCGAAACACCTTGATGCACCGCCCAGAGTTTACCGGCCCAGCCGTCGGGGCGCGGCTGCCCGGTGATGATCCGCAGTCGCTCTGATCCGGGGAGCTTGCGGGCCACATCTGCCGTGCCGTCCGTGCTGTTGTCATCAACGAGAACAACCTGGAGCGGCCCCGCATAATTCTGTGCCAGCAGCGAGCCGATGCTGTCAGCAATGCAGTCCGCCTCATCACGCGCCGGCACCACAATGGCGATCTCTGGCAGCGAGGCGGGCGTGGCTTTCAGCAGCAATGGCCCACCTTGCCAGAACCGGCCATGCAATGTTGCGAGATAAATCCATGCCAGCAGAGCGATAAAGGCGAGCGTGGTCATGCGGCATGGGTCCCGGCCTTGTGCATTCGGAACCAGGCAACCGCGTCAGCCACAGCATCACGCGCCGGACGGGGCGAGAAGCCAAGTTCGCGCACCGCCTTGGCGTTGGAGAAGAACATGGTCTTGGCGGCCATTCGCAGATGATCGCGCGTGACCAACGGCTCAATCCCGAACCGTGCCAGCGCCTCGCAAGCCATCGCCACCGGCCACACCGCCTCACGCGGCAGGCGCACATGGCGGCGCGGCTGGCCCATCACGTCATCCACCAATTCCAGCAAAGCGAGCAGCGTCAGGTTCTCCGAGCCCAGTATATAACGCTCGCCAGCCCGCCCGCGCTCAAGCGCCAGAATGTGACCGGCCGCGACGTCATCGACATGCACCACGTTCAGCCCGGTTTCCACGTAAGCGGGCATTTTGCCGGACGCAGCATCCTTGATCATCCGCCCCGTTGGCGTCGGCTTGATGTCGCGCGGCCCCACGGGGGCGGCGGGATTGACGATCACCACGTCAAGCCCCTCATCGCGCACCAGCGACAGCACCGCCTGCTCAGCGCGGAATTTCGACTTTTTGTAGTGGCCTACGACCTTGTCCTCGCTCACCGGCGTCGTCTCGGTGGCGGGCTCGGCGGTGCCGGTAAGGCCGAGGGCCGCGACCGAGCTGCAATAGACCATGCGGCCAACGCCTGCGGCCTTCCCAGCGCGCAGCAGCGCCACGGTGCCGTCCACATTGGCCCGCAGCATCGCCTCCGGGTCCGGCACCCAAATCCGGTAATCAGCGGCGACATGCATCACGTGCTGGCATCCGGTGACGGCCCGGGCGAGCGAGGCGGGGTCGGTCAAATCGCCCTCCGCCAACTCGATGCCAAGACCGGCCAAATTGGCGCGATCACTGCCCTTTCGCACCAACGCACGCACACGGTGGCCCCGGGCGAGCAGCGCACGCACCACCGCCGAGCCAACAAAGCCGGTGCCGCCGGTCACCAATGTCAGCGTCTCGCTCACTCATTCCACCTTTATGCCGCGACGGCGCTATAGCCGGTTCACGCGTCTGGCTAAAGTGGCAGGGCTAACGGGGCGGCTGTGCGTGGATGAAATTCACGACATCGTCCAGCACCGGTGCCCTCCCGTCGAACAGCGGCGCGATGCTGGTCACCAGCCCGATATGGCCGATCCCAGGATAGGTGATCAGTGTCGCCTGCCCGCCCGCGGCGCGAATCCGGGCGGCAAGTGCGGTGCTGTTGCGCAGATAAACGGTGGTGTCGGACTGTCCATGCAGCAGCAGAACCGGCGGATTATGGCCATCCGCGAAATTGACCGGCTGGGTAGAGGGCAGGTCCGTGGCCTGACCGAAGGCCGCGATGGTCGAAGGATCATCCAGCGGCAGGAAATCAGCGGGCGTGGCAAGGCCGATCACCCCCGCCAGCTTGCTCCGGTCCACCCCGGCGGCTGCGAGATATTGCGGGTCGAGCCCCACCATCAGCGCGTTATAACCCCCGGCGGAGTGGCCCATGATGAACATGCGGCTCGGATCGGCACCCCATTCGGCGGCATGGGATTGGGCGAATGCGGTGGCCTGGGCCACGTCGTTGAGGAACGCCGGAAAACGCACGTCCGGCACCAGCCGGTAATCGGCGACCGCGACCACAACGCCGCGGCGGGCCAGCGGAACGGCCACGAATTTGTAGTCCCCCTTCTGCCCGCTGCTCCAGGCTCCGCCGTAGATGAATAGCACCAGCGGGGCCGGGCCGGTTGCGTGTGCAGGACGATATATATCCATCGCGTGGCGTGCGCCTGGCGCGTAGGCGAGGTCTCGTTGAACGGTCACGCCGTCCGCCGCCACGGTCGCATTCAGCGCGTCCACTGGCGAGCAAGATGGCAAGATGATGGAGCCGACAAGCAAGGCGGCGGCGCGTAATACAGGGGTCATACCGATATTACGCGCGGTGCCGGCAATCTGATGCAAGTCCGGATCTATACGCGGACGGCGTGATCGAGCCAGATATGACGACCAGCCCGCAGCCTCGCCACCCGCTGATGATAGGTCGCGTTCTGCGCCTCGCCGATGTCCAGAAGCTGGGGCCCACAGGCGAAAGGCTGCTCGCCCAAGGCATCACCCAGCACCCTGCCATCCATGGCGGCCCCGCCGGACACACCGATCAGAGAGAGAATGGTAGGGGCAATGTCAGGCAGACCCGCCATCTCGTCAGACGTGTGGCCAGGGGTGATCGCGGAGCCTGCCAACATCAACACCGTGGCGAGTTCTGCCCGGTTGAGCCCGCCATGCGTGCCACCGCCAAGCGGAAGGCGGGAATCGTCGGTGGACAGGGAGGTGCCGAGCAGCCCGGTGGCATTGCGGGCGTCACTGTTGCGCAGCGTGTAAACCACGTCCGCCGCACGCGGATGGTCGAGCAAAACCGTGCTGAGCGGCAGACACCCAGGCGACAGCGCATCCTCCCCGGCAGCAAACACGTTGGCGATCATCGGCTGTTCCATCAGCCACTCGGTGATCTCCGCAATTCGGCCAGGGTCCGCACCCGGAACCGCAATGCCACCGCCGCCAGTGAAGCTGCACCCTGCCAGCACCGGCGCGGCCCGAAACGCCGTGAGCAATGCCACATGCCCATCAATCGTGACGTGGCCATGATCAGACGCCACGATGATCTGCAACTCGTCCCGCAGCTTGCCATCCTGCCAGTCATCCAGAATACGGCCAAACGCTGCGTCCACCTCGGACAACTTCCGGCGCTGCACGTGGCTGTCGAGCCCGTCGTAATGCGCCGAGGTGTCCGGCTCACAAAGCCACAGCACGCTGGCGTCCGGCGGCGCTGCCATCTGTGTGGTGCGCCACGCCTCCGCGATCCACACCGCGCGGGCGGTCGGATCGGCTGGCGGCGGCGAGAGCCGTTCCAGCAGCCGTTGCCCACGCTGCGAACTGGCACGCGCACCATGGCCGCTCAGCACAAGCTGGCCCAATTCGTCGGCGCGCGGGGCGAGAATGAAGCTCTGGCCGGTGCTGCCGCTGCTGAAGACGGCGTATTCCCGGCCTTCCTTGGCCAGCAGATCAGACAAACCGGGGGCGAGCACCGCCGCCTCGCCACTTTCCTGCTGCATCCGGCGCAGCGACTCGCCGTCACCGGTTTCGACAAGCGCGGTGCGATCAGCAGGATGCAGCATCCGATTGGCCACAATGCCGTGCCGGCGTGGATGGCAGCCGGTGGCGACCGAGGCGGTGCAGACGCGCGTTTCCGAGGGGAAAACCGAGCGGGCGCGCGCCATCGTGGTCCCGAGGGCGGCAAAGCGCATCAGATTGGGCGTCACGTCCGGCCGGATCATGTCGGGCCGCAATCCGTCAAACACCACGAGCAGCACGCAGGTCATTTCTTCGATTCCCACCAAATACCGATGTTTTAGCCAAGCACATCGCGCCGGTGGTGCGGAAGAATTGATGACACCTTCAGCCAATAGCCGCTCTTCCGGCACGAGGCCCCTGGCTGCTAGGTTGCGACGTGGCTCAAACAAAACATCCCCGGCCGTGAGCGGCGTGGCCCTGATGGCCTTGGTGACGGCGCTGTTGCTGGCGCTTGGGCCGGTGGCGTGGGCGGTCGGCGGACGCCTGGCCGCATGGGGAACGCTGGGCCTGTGCGGGCTTGGAAGCCTGATAATCTTGATTTTTTTGCTCGCCGGAGCCCCTCCGCAAACGCTGAGCGTGCCGTTCGGACTGGCGGGACAGCCCTCGGCGCTGGCACTGGACGGAGTATCCGCCTGGTTCATGCTCCTGCTGATGCTGGTCGGTGCCGCGGCCTCGGCGGCCATGCTTGATGAGGCGGCGTGGCCCACGTCTCCCGCAATGCCGGTATTCGTGGGTGCCATGGCACTCACCCTGCTGGCAGGCGACGCTTTCGCCCTGGTGGCCGGCTTCGAGCTGATGTCACTCGCCTCGTTCATTCTGGTGCTGACCGACCACCGCAGCGAGACCACTCAGGCAGCCGCACGGCTCTATCTCGGTATGGCGGCCCTCTCCGCCTTTTGCCTCATCGCAGCCCTTGCCCTGCTGGCCGGACACGGCACCAGCTTCGCCGCCATGCGAGCGCATCCGCCGGAGGGGTGGCGGGCCTGGGTGGTGCTGGCACTGGTGCTGATCGGTCCTGGAGCCAAGGCAGGCCTCGTACCGCTGCACGTCTGGCTCCCCCCCGCGCATTCGGCAGCCCCCGCCCCGGTCTCCGCGCTGATGTCCGGAGCCATGACGAAGGTGGCGATCTACGTGTTGATCCGCCTGCTGTTCGACCTCGCCGGACCCGCTCAGCCGCTATGGTGGGCCGGGCCGCTGCTCGTCATGGGCATCGCCAGCGCCGTGCTGGGTTCGTTTCGCGCCAACATGGAAGGCGATATCAAGGCCGTGCTGGCCTGTTCAACAGTCGAGAATATCGGGCTGATCACGCTCGCTCTGGGCCTGGCGATGGCAGCCAGGGCTGCGGACATTTCGGCGCTGGCCAGCCTCGCGATGGCAGCCGCCCTGCTGCACATTCTGGGACACGGCCTGTTCAAATCGTTGATGTTCCTCGGCAGCGGATCGGTGCTGCACCACGCCGGATCACGCAGCCTGGAGCGACTGGGCGGATTGATGCAGCGCATGCCGATCACCGGGGCCTGCATGCTGCTCGGTGCCGCCTGCCTCGCCGGATTGCCGCCATCGGCCGGATTCGCCAGCGAATGGCTGCTGTTCCAGTCCGTGCTGGCCTCCGTGAGGCTGGGCGGCCTCGGCCTGCAAATTCTGGTGTGCGTGCTGGCAGCAACGCTCGCGCTGGCCACGGCCCTAGCAGCATGCGCCGCAATCCGCCTGATCGGCGTGGCCCTGCTCGGCAGACCGCGTTCGGCGGGAGCGGCAGAAGCGATGGAGGCCGGACCACCGATGCGCTGGGCGTTGCTTTTGACATCACTGGCCGTCGTATCGATCGGCCTGTTTCCAGGCGCTGTGCTCGGTCTGGCTGAACCCGCGCTGGGTCTGTTGAGCAATGCCGGAATGAGCAACCGCGCCGGCATCCTGCTGATCACCCCAGTGGCCGAACAGCCCGGATATCCGCCCGTCGCGGTGTTGGCCCTCCTCGGATTGGCCGGCGCAGCGATTGCCGCCGTCCTGCGCGCCCGTGCCGCCACCGGCTACCGCACCGGCCCCGCCTGGGATTGCGGCTTCGGTGCCGCCTTTGCCGACCCACGCGGACAATACGGCGGCGGCAGCTTCGCCCAGCCTTTGCGCCGAGTCCTCGGCCCGGCGCTGATGGACGCGCACGACAGCCTCGACATGCCCGCCCCCGGTGACACCCGTGCAGCAATCTACGCCGTCCACATGGAAGACCCCGCAGTCGCGTATCTGTTCCGCCCAGTGGCCGCCTCCCGCGCGTGGCTCTCCACGCAAGCAGACCTCATGCAGTTCCTCACCGTCCGGCAAATCCTCGTGGTGATGGCCTCAGCCCTTGTGCTGTTCCTCGCCTTCGTCGCATTGGTCGAGCAGCTATGACGGCGATAGCAGGCCTCCTCGCCTTAGCCCTGCATCTCGCACTCATGCTGCTGGCCGCACCATTGCTGATCGGGCTGATCCGGCTGATCAAGGCCCGAATGACCGGTCGCGTCGGACCGCCCTTGCTGCAGCCGTTTCGCGATCTCGCACGAGTGTTGCGCAAGCAGCCGGTGGTCGCCGACGGCACAAGCTGGCTGTTCCGCGCCGCCCCCATCGTCTTGCTCACCACCACCCTCGCCGCCGCCGCCCTGATCCCAAGCTTCGCACTTGGCATGGCAACGGCGAGCGCATCCGATCTCCTCGTCATCGCAGGCCTACTTGCCGTTGGCCGAGCCACCCTCGCCCTCGCCGCGATGGACACCGGCACCGCGTTCGGCGGCATCGGTGCCAGCCGGGAGATGACGTTCTCCGTCTTCGCCGAACCCGCCTTCTTCCTCGTCGTCTTCACCATGGCGCTGCTCGCCGGCACCAGCAATCTCGACGCCATCGCCACGCTCGTCGCCGCCGGCAATCTCGGTCTGCGCATCTCAATGGCGCTCGCCCTGGTGGCGTCCCTGGTCATCGCCCTCGTCGAATGCGGCCGCATCCCAGCCGACAACCCCGCTGCACATCTCGAACTGACGATGGTGCATGAGGCCATGGCGCTGGAATATTCCGGCCGCTACCTCGCCATGGTCGAACTCGCCGGAGCACTCCGGCTGCTCCTGTGGATGTCCCTCATCGGTGCCATCTTCGCCCCGTTCGGCATCACCCCATCGGGCAGCGTGGCGCCATGGCTTTGGGCGCTCGGAATAGCCGCCTGGGCCGCCAAAACCGCACTCATGGCCACGGCCCTCGCCTTGTTTGAAACACTCAGGGCAAAGCTGCGGGTGTTCCGCGTGCCGGAAATGCTCGGCATGGCGCTGCTGTTAGGTCTGCTGGCTGCAATCTTCTTGTTCGTCAGCCAGGGGTTCGCCTGATGGACCGCATCGCCTACGGCACATTGCCCTATGATGTAGCACACCTCCTGGGTGGCGTGATACTTCTCCTGTCATTCACTCTGCTGTCGCAGCGCCGATTGCCCGCCCTGATCAACGTCTACGCCCTGCAAGCCGCCATGCTGGCCGGTGCCGCATTCTGGCAGGGCTGGGTGCAGCACGCGCCGCATCTCTACATCACCGGGCTGATCACCTTTGCCGCCAAGGGCGTCATCATCCCACTTGCCATGCACCGCATCGTGGCGCGGCTGAACATGGCGCGCGATATCGAAACCGCACTTGGCATCTTTCCCAGCATGGCACTCGGCGTCGCACTCGTCGCACTGGCAATCATGGTGGTGCTGCCAACCACCAGCCAATCCCAGGCACTGACGCGGGAAGATCTCGCCCTCGCCCTCTCCGTCGTCCTGCTCGGCCTGCTGATGATGATCAGCCGCCGTTCCGCACTCAGCCAGGTCATCGGCTTCATGTCGCTCGAAAACGGCCTGATCCTTGCAGCCGTCGGCGTGGAAGGAATGCCGCTCGTCGTCGAACTCTCAGTCGCCGTCCTCGTGCTCGTGGCCTTCGTCGTGTTCGGCGTGTTCTTCCGCCGCATGCGCGCGCGGTTTGACAGCCTCGACGTCTCCCATCTCGACCGCATCGGGAGAGCGCACCGCTGATGCCCAATTGGGTAGACCCATCCATCCTGCCCGCAGCATTCCCCCTCGCGGGCGCGTTGCTGCTGGCGATGCTCCGCTCAAGCCTGCTTGCCGCCTGGGTGGCAATTCTCGCCGCCGGACTGGCACTGGCCGCCGCATGCCTACTCCCCTGGCAGATGCACGAAGGCCTGTTTCTGCTGGTTGACCCCCTCTCCGCCCACGTCACGATCCTGACGGCTTTCGTAGGCTTCACCACCGCCATCTACAGCAGGCGCTACATCGCAGTCGAACTGGCAAGCGGCAGGCTCGCAGAGGACCGCGCCCAGCAATACCACGCGCTCTTCATGGGCTTCCTCGGCTTCATGCTGCTGGCCCTGCTTTCGAACAATCTCGGCGTCACCTGGGTCGCCATCGAGGCAGCCACCATCTGCTCCGTGCTGGTCGTCGGCCTGCGCGACACCGCCAACGCTATCGAAGCCAGCTGGAAATTCTTCCTCCTCTGCGGCGTCGGCATCGCGCTCGCCTTGTTCGGCACCGTCGTCCTCTACCTCGCAGCCCTCCCCGCCCTCGGCCCCGGCTATGCCGCCATGAGCTGGACGGAACTGGCCCGCGCCGCGCCGAACTGCCGGGGCGAACTGCTGAACCTCGCCTTCGTCTTCATGCTGATCGGCTACGGCACCAAGGCAGGCCTCGCCCCCTTGCACGGCTGGATGCCAGACGCCCATGCAGAAGGCCCAACCCCCGTCTCAGCCGTCCTCTCCGGCTCCATCCTCAACGTCGCACTCGTGGTGATTTTGCGCCTGCGCTTCGTCATGGCCGCCAACGCACACGCCATCGACCCCGGCCCACCGATCATGGCACTCGGCCTGCTCTCCATCCTGTTCGCCGCCTTCAGCCTGTGGGGAAGGCGGGACGTGAAGCGCTTCTTCGCGTTCTCCACCATCGAACAATCCGGCCTCGCCGCCTTCGCCATCGGCATTGGCGGAGCCGCCGCCATATTCGCAGCCCTGCTGCACATCACCGTCCACACCCTCACCAAAGCCGGGCTGTTCCAAGCCGTCGGACGTGCAGCCCAGCGTCGCGGTGCCCAAAGTTTCGCCGCCATCACCGGCCTCATCAGCTCCGACCCAGCCCTCGGCCTCACGCTCGCCGTAGCCATCATCGCAGTCGCCGGAATGCCGCCCTTCGGCCTGTTCGCCAGTGACATGCTCATCCTTGGCGAGGCCGCCCGCCAACACCCATGGCTGCTTATCCCGCTGGCCATCGGCATGCTCGTCGGCTTTTGGAAACTCGCCGCCCGCCTCATCACCCTCTGCCTCGGCCCAGCAGGCGAGAGCGTCGGCCCCGCCATCAGCTGGATTGACATGGTCCCCGCGTGGCTGCACCTCGCCATCGTGTTCGTCCTCGGCATCGCCATGCCCACCTGGTTCGCGTCCTGGCTCGCCTCCGCCGCAAAGGTCGTGTCATGATGACCGCACGCGAACTGATCCAAGCCGCCACCGCCCACCCCTGCCAGCCCTGGCCCCGGCACGAATTGGAACCAGAAGCCTGGGCGGCACTCACGCAGGCGCTGACGCAATCCCCCGAAATAGAACTCCGCGCGTTATGGGCCGACACCACCCACATCCACGCCTTCCTGCACGACCGCGAGCACGGCGATTTCCTCTTCGCCTCCGTCGCCGTCGAGAGCGGGCTCTACACCGCCCTCTCCCCCGCCCGCCCCGCCGCCGCCTGGTTCGAGCGCATGATCCGCGACCTCTGGGGCCACACGGCGGCCGACGGCACCGACCTCCGCCCCTGGCTCGATCACGGCCAATGGACGGCAACGCCCCCCATGGCCGCCCGCCCGCTTCCCAACCTCGCCGCCCCCGACCCGATGGAGTTCCTCCCTTCCGAAGGCCCGGATCTGCATCATGTCGCCGTCGGCCCCGTCCACGCCGGCATTATCGAGCCCGGCCATTTCCGCTTCACCGGCAGCGGCGAGACGGTGGTCCGCCTCGAAATCCGCCTCGGCTACCTGCACAAAGGCACGTTGGCACTCCTGCGCGGCAAATCCCCCCGCGCCGCCGCCCGCTTCTCAGCCCGCCTGTCCGGGGACAGCACCGTCGCCCATAGCGTCGCCTTCGCCCAAGCCGCCGAGGCCGCCTGCGCCACCACACCGCCGCCCCGAGCCCTCGCTTTGCGCGGCGTGATGGCCGAACTCGAACGCGTGGCCAACCATCTAGGCGACGTTGGGGCCATCATCGGCGACGCCGCATTCCCCCTCCTCCAAGCCCGCTTCATCCAGCAACGCGAAGCCATCCTGCGCGTGTCCAACACCGCCTTCGGCCACCGCCTGATGATGGACGCCGTCATCCCCGGCGGCGTCGCGCAAGACCTCAACGACACCGGAGCGGACGCCATCGCCGCAGCCCTCGACGCATTGCAGGCCGAACTCCCCCAGCTCAACCGCGTCTACATCGACACCGCCAGCCTCGTAGACCGAATGGCCGGCACCGGAACCCTCGCCCCAGCCCTCGCCACCCAATTCGCCCCCGGCGGCGTCATCGGCCGGGCCAGCGGCCAGCCCGGCGATGCCCGCCGCAACCCGTGCTACCCGCCCTATGACCGGCTCGACGTCTCCGCCCCGATGATCGATGCCGGTGACGTCGATGCCCGTGTCTGCATCCGCCTCGCCGAAATATCCGAGAGCATTCGCGTCCTGCGCATCCTGCTGATGGAACTGCCGGAAGGCCCGATCACCGCCCCACTCCCCATGGCCAGCGGCGAGGGCGTCGGCTGTGCCGAGGGGTTCCGCGGCGACATCTGGCACTGGCTGCGCCTCGAAAGCGGCCTCATCACCCAGGCCTTCCTCTGCGACCCAAGCTGGCGCCAATGGCCCCTGCTCGAAGCCGCCGTCGAAGGCAACATCGTCGCCGACTTCCCTTTGTGCAACAAGAGCTTCAACTGTTCCTATTCCGGAGTGGACCTCTGATGGCATGGCACCTGATCTGGCAGGCGCTGCGGGCTGGCCACTCCACAGTCGCCCTCCCCGAGCCATCCGAGTCCGAGATCGACGCCCTCTCCGCTCGCCTGCGTGACGCCGCCCAGCGCAGGCTCGGCCGCGGCCTCAGCATCCGCCAGATCGACAGCGGCAGCTGCAACGGCTGCGAGCTTGAGATAAACATGACAGCCAGCATCATCTACGACCTCGAACGCTTCGGTCTGCGCTTCGTGGCCTCGCCTCGCCACGCCGACGTCCTGCTCGTCACCGGCCCCGTCACCCGCAACATGCGCGAGGCCCTCATTTCCACATGGCAGGCAACACCCGATCCGAAATGGGTTGTCGCCATCGGAGACTGCGCCATCGACGGCGGCGTCTTCAAAGGCAGCCCCGCCATCGATGGCGGCATCGACGCAGCCCTCCCCGTCGATCTCGTCATCCGAGGCTGCCCCCCCTCGCCGTCCGCCATCATCACCGGCCTCTGCGCCCTCATCGAAGCCAACGCCAGACCCGAGCGCGTCAGACGTATTTGAGTGTCGCTATTGCGAGCACCCGACGCCGCCCATCAAGCCGCCAACTGATCCGCCATCCGCGAGAACTGCCGGTTCGCAGCACTCCCCGGGCGATGACCCATACGCTCATTCACCAGCCCCTGCGCCAGCGAACGACGCCCCGCCCGCAGCGCCGCCGTCGTCAACGTCCAGTCCACAATATCGCGCTGCGCATGGCTTCCACCGATCCGCCAGACCTCCGGCCGGATCGGAAACAGCTTCTCAATCGTCTCGCCATAGGCTCCGCGATGGAACGCCAGCAGCGCCTCCACCAGCGAAACGCCGACCTCACGATAAATCTCCGCCGCCTCCCCCACGCCCGCCGCCGTCTCGCGCATCCGGCCCAGCCGCGCCTCCGCCAGCGCCTCGCGCCCAGACCGCAACTCCGTCATCGCCGCGTGCATGTCCGTGAACACCGTGCTGCGGCCATCCGCATGATCCTCCCAGCGCGGCAGCAGATCCGCCCAGCGCCCACCCACGTCACACCCCAGCGTGTCCAACCGCCACAACGTCGCCGCCGGATCAGACAACGAGAACCCAACCGGACGGATCGTGCGCATCAGCGGGCCGTCATACAGCTCCAAAGCGTCGGCATATTGCCCAAGCTCGATGTGAAACAGGCTCGTGTGCCACCACACATGCCCCTGCGCCCCACTCTCCGGAGACGCCCAGAACGACGCCCGCTCCCGGCTGAACGCCAGCCCCGCATCCGGCCGGTCTGTCATTTCCATGCAATGCGCAATCGTGTGGTGCGCGAGATAAATATACGGCTCCCGCGCAATGGCCGCCCGCGACTGCTCCTCCGCCTCGGCGTAGCTGCCGCCCTCCTCCAGCCCAAAGCCCAGAATGGTCAGCATCACCGCATAGCCGGGCGTGTCCGGCGACCAGAACGGCATCGCCCGCAACACCCGCTCACGCATCCGATGCCCGCGCCCGAGCAGAATATCCCCGAACAACGCTGCATAATGCGCCAGCAGATCACGCGGATAATCGAGCAGATGTGCATCCAGCGCCGTCACGCTCGCCCGCCGCTCCCCCGCCAGCACCAGCTTCACAGCACCCAGCAGCGCGCGCTCCCGCTCATTCATCGTCATCTCGGCGGCCCGGTCCACCAGCGCCTGCGCCATCCGCGCCAGCTTCGGGTCCAGCGGAATGGCAAGGAACCAGGCCTTGGTGAGCAACGCCAACGGCATATCCGGTGACTGCGCAATCATCTCATCCAGCATGCCCAACGCATCGCCATGCCCGATGGTCAGCGCCCGCATCGCCTCATCCAGCCGTGCCACAGACGCCCCAGTGCCACCCGTGATCTCATTGCCCTGAGCATCCACCATCGACCAAACCCTCCCTGGCGATCCATTCCGACAACACGACAATCGCACACTCACACCGCCCCAACGCTATCGCAGGCAAAGCAGGCCTTGCAACGACGGGGAGGAGGATCGCCAAGGGTGCAGAGCACGGCCACAAACATGACCTTCGCGCATGCGTCCCCGCAGGACGTCACTGGCCGCGAATGATCAGCCGGACGGATCACACAAGCTGGATATTGGCGGGCGTTAGCGGGTGCGCAGGGTTGCTCTGCAAAGAGAGAGAGAAATATGAACTCGAGATAGAATTATAACTCGAAATGGCACCATATCCTACACCACGAATATCGTAATAAATAGTCTCAGATAAACTAGTATAACTGGTAATATCCGCACGCGAAATAGCGATAATATCCTTTGACGCATCAAAATTGAGAATATCATAACTGTGCGTTGTCTCATCAATAATCGCCGGCCCACTCCCAAGGATGATCACTCCACCATTGCTCTTCACCACCGATGGGTTCTGAGAAAGAATACCTTCTTGCGTGGTGAGATCCGCAAAGCTCAGACCGCAGGAGAGTTCGACGAGTGCCGCGTTAATCGCAGCCGTGGTAGGGGCAGTGCCGAAATCAGTCTGGAGAAGTTGCGTCACAGCCGATGTTTGAGCGGCGGCGGCGGCCACGTTGTTGGTGAATTGCGCAAGTGTGAGGCGGGGGCCGACACCACCGTAAGAAGCGCTGACAAGGAGGCTAAGGTCAGCATTAAGATCAACCACCGAGGGTGGAGCGCCAAAATAGGTCTGTATAATTGAATTAACGTCCGACTGTGCCTCTGAACCAAACGCTAGCGAGTTTTGAAAGGACGTAAGAGCTCCGCCGCTTGCCAAAATTTGCACAGAAGCATTTATCTCTGCGCTGTTCGGGTTACGATTCAGGATGTCTTGATAACTTTGGACTATGTTGGCTTGCGATTCTGGGCTTGCTGCAATGAAAAATGCAACATTCGACAGAGAACTACCATTAAAAATGATATTATCTGTGAAATATTCAGAAACTCCTGCTTCTGGATATCTATTTAATTCTATATTGAAAATAGAATTAACATTAGAATTAATATTATTATAATTTACCAACAAACTAGTTAGATCGCTAAATGAATAACCTTTTGCAAGAAAGCTGCTAGAATTTGAAATATCAACGCTTTGTGCCTGACCATAATAATTATATTGAAAGATATTAGAGATATTATTCTGCGCTTCCTGGCTGTACGCGAGATCAGCCCGCACCTCGGTCAGTGACCCGCCATTGGCCAAAACCTGGGTAAAATACGCAGCGCCACTTATGTCCGTACCCCGATTGAGCACCGACTGATAAATCGCGCTGATATCGCTCTGCGCCTCGTCGCTGCTCGCAAGTGTGGCTTGCACCTGCGCAAGCGACCCACCGTTGCTCAGGTGATAGGCACCGGCGGCCTGTTCAGCCTGATAAGGCGCACGGCCCAGCACAGCCTGATAAATCTCCGCCAGCGCCGCCTGCCCCTCATTGCTGCTGGCCAGCGCCGCCTCAATCAAACTGGGCGAGCCACTATCTGCCAGCGCGCCCGACCAATAGGCCAATCCATCCGCATCTGCCTGCCGCCCCAGGATATTGACATACATCTGAGCCACTTGAGCGGTCTGAGCTGGGGTGGCCATGCGATGTTTCTCCTTGAACGTATGGTCCTAAAGCGTTGCAACGAACCTGAAATTCGCCGCCGTCAGCGTGAACGGTGTGGCGTTTTCCACGTAAAGCGTGAACGGCCCGGCGGCCGCTTGGAAATTGGTGAAATGATAGCCCGGCGGCGTACCACTCAATACCTGTTCCGCCGCCAGCACCGCCGCCACGTTCGCAAATTGCCCAGTGCTGAACTGAATGATGTCCTGTCCTGGGTTGAACGCCTCAATGTAGTGCCCAAACCCGGTGTCATGGCTGTAGTCGATCACCGCAGGCCCGCTGCCTGGCGTGACATTGGCCCCCGTCAGCACCGCCGGGCTTTGCGCCAGAATGGTTTCTTGAGCGGAAAGGTCTGCAAAACTCAGCCCCGAATTCAGCTGCAACGTGGCGGCGTTGATGGCAGCGGTTGAGGGAGTTGTTCCAAAGTCCGTCTGCAGCAGAGGCACCACGTCTGCAATACCTTGCGCTGCAACAGGCAGTGACGCCAAGCTCGCAACAGTCATAATGACGCCCACATTGCCGCCGCTCGCCGCCGCCGCCTCATTGCTCCCAAACTGCGCCAATGACGTGCCGTTCGCCAACAGCTGCTCATCCGTATTGAGGTCGCTCGCCGAGGGCTGCGCGTTGAAGTATTTCTCCACAACCAATCGAATATCGGACTGCGCCTCAGTGCTGGTGGCCAACCCGCTCCGCCACGATGCCAGCGATCCGCCATTGGCCAGGCTTTGCGTCGCGGCTGTCTGCTCATCGGAATAAGGCGCACGCCCCAGCACGCTCTGATACAGCCCGGCAATATCCCCCTGCGCCTCGCTGCTGTTCGCCAGAAAGCTCGTCACGCCCGTAAGCGACCCGCCGCCCGCCAGCGTGCTGGCGAAATACGACAGCCCGCCGCGATCCGCGGTCCGCCCCAGCTCATTCTGATACAGCGTGGTGATATCGCTCGCCGCCTCGCCACTGTTGGCCAATGTCGCACGAATGCCGGAAAGCGACCCACCGCCCGCCAGCGAGCCGGTGAAATAGGCAAGCCCGCTTGCATCCGGCACCCGCCCCAGCACGTCCTGATACAGCCTGTTCAGCGTCGCCTGCGCCTCCGGGCTCTGCGACAACGTGATGCGAATGTCCGACAGCGACAGCGAGGTTCCCAGCGCACCATCAAAATACGCCAACCCACCAGCATCGGCAGGCCGGCCCAGCTCGTTTTGATACGCGGCACGAATATCGCCGATTGCCTCAGGGCTGGTCGCCAAATCCACGCGCATCTGCGTCGCACTCAGCCCGCCGGCAAGCTGCGCCTCCCACCCTGACAACGCCCCCACATCGGCATTGCGACCGAGCACAAGGCTATAAAGCTGATTGATTGTCGCATCCTCAGCCGGCACATTCTGCCCCGGCGAGGACGGGCCGCTCGGGGCCGTCGCCGAAAGCTGGGCGATCACATCGTTCGGATTGTCAGCACTCACCCACCGCGTGATCTCCGCAATATCGGCGCTGGTCAGCTGCACATTGTAGCCATAGCCATAGGTATCCTGCGACGACACCACCCCCACAACATACGCAGTGCCGGACGACGTCACCCAAAGCGGCCCACCGCTGGAGCCAGCACCCAACGACACACTGTCGAGAATGTTCAGCGTGGGCTGCACCTGCACCGTCTGAGCCGACTGAGCCTGCACGCCATACGACCCACCCGGATATCCCGTGATGTTGACGCTGCCGCCGCCAAACCCAGCCTCCAGCCCCATTGCGCCCGCAGCCGCCACCGGGCTTGCAAGATGGATCACCGCAAAATCCAGCTGTGAGGCAAAATTGGTGATCAACCCATTGGCATCATTGATGGAGTTGTATTGAAACGACGCGCCGTTGATGGTGCCGAACGGCGTCGAACCCTGATCATAGCCGGGGCTTATCTGGATGTTCACGGCAGTGCCAACGCCCGCCCGATACACCACATGGCTCGCTGTCAGCACCTCATCCGGCGCAATCAGCACCCCGCTCGCGGTGTAGGCAACGCCGCCAATGCTGTCGGTGATGAAGACAACCGAGCCATAAGGTGCCGTTGTGGTTGAAATGCTCATCGCGCAGATCCCTTGCTAAAATTCTCTGCAATGTGCGAAACCTATCACGTCGCGCAAGACATCTTCCAGGCCGGCCGAGATAAAATCACCGCTCGCACCGCGTTATGCGAAGCCCCCGGACAACATGGCTGACGACACAATCCAACTCCGCTATAAGGCCGTCGTGCGTCTCCGTAGCTCAGCCGGATAGAGCACCAGATTCCTAATCTGGGGGCCGTGGGTTCGAATCCCGCCGGGGACGCCATGCGCATGCTGAAACACGCTCTCCGTCAATTTCATGCAGCCGAGAAAGCCGAGCTCCCGCGTGGGTTTGCCGTTTATGATCGGGGCTGCGAAAGTTAAAAAATCGCCGTTTGTTCTCTCTCTGCACTGATTTCTCTCCATAGCTTGGGCCTATGGTCATTTCGGCCCCCAGCATCAACTCATTGAATCGACTCAGCATTTTCGGCAAATTGGTTGGGCTGAGTTCGAACCCCGAATATTCTGATGAGCGCAATGGGCGTCATCCACTTCCGCCTCCGCCGTATCACCAAGGTCACAACTGAGTGGACGCTGATCGCACTGGCCCATAACTGCCGTCGGATACACAGGCTGCAGGCGGCGTGATCGCCACCGCCGCAACCATAAATGCTCTTAATTCAGCTCCAATCCGACAGGCTGCTAGGCGCGATACCATCGGTATGGCTCAACGATATGACCTAAATTGAGATGAATGGCGTTTGAGAACTGCAGCGTAGAATAGGCATATTGGCAGGCGTGGCCGACACCGCGCATGGCCCGCCGCACGCCAAGCCGACTTCAACAAGCACGCCTGATTATCCGCGGCACGCAAATCGCCATAATCTCAATGTCCGGTCTACGAAGATCATTGCATTCGTTGAATCCGGACGGCTACGATTGTCGCCAAGCGAAAGAAGCCCCCGGTCATTCCGGATAAAACGGCGCACGCGGGGAGGCTACAACCGATGCAGGCAGGCGACGACGCCTTGCTCGATATCGAGGATGTCGCAGTACGTTTCGGCGGCATTGTGGCGCTTGACGGTGTATCCTTCCATGTCCGATCAGGCCAGATTTGTGGGCTGATCGGCCCGAACGGGTCAGGCAAGACCACTTTGTTCAACTGTATCAGTGGCATTTACCGGCCGAACCGCGGCGATTTACGATTTGCCGGACACTCGCTCTTGGGCGTCGCACGTCATGCCAGGGCGGGGCTCGGCATCGGCCGAACCTTCCAGAACGTGGCGCTGTTTCCATCCATGACGGTGCGTGAGAACGTGCTCGTGGGTGCCCATGCCCGTCTGCGCACCGGCTATGCCGCCAACACGCTGGGCCTGCCGACGGTCAGTCGGGAAGAGGCTGAGATCGATGGGGATCTCGTCGGTATCCTGGCCGATCTTGGCCTCAATTCCGAGGCTGATCATGTTGTGGGCGGGCTGCCATTCGGCACCCGAAAGCGCGTGGAGCTTGCCCGCGCGCTGATCGGCAGGCCGAAGCTCCTGCTGCTCGACGAGCCTGCTGCCGGCCTCACGCATGGCGAGGTCGATGCGCTGGGCGAACTGATCATTAGCCTGCGCGACCGATACAAACTGGCCATTTTGCTGGTGGAACATCACATGGCGTTGGTCATGCGGGTATCCGAGCAGGTGGTGGCGCTGGAATTCGGCCGCCGCATCGCATCCGGCACGCCAGAGCAGGTGCGCAGTGAACCTGAGGTCATCCGCGCCTATCTCGGTGACACTGAGACGACCCATGCTGCTTGAAGTCAGTGGGCTGCACGCCGGCTACGGGGAGACACGGGTGCTGCACGGACTTGATTTCGCGGTGCCCGAAGGCGGTGCCGTGTCGCTGCTTGGGGCCAACGGAGCGGGCAAGACCACGACCATGCGGGCGATCTGCGGCATGTGCCATATATCCGGCGAAATCCGGTTTGCCGGCGAGCGCATCGATGGCCTCGCCACGGAGGCAATCGCACGCCGCGGCATCGCCCATGTGCCTGACGGGCGCGGGACCTTCTCTGAGCTGACAGTGGCCGAGAATCTGCGCCTGGGTGCCTACACAAGGCGCGACCGGTCGGTTGCGAGCGACACACAGGATCTCCTCACCCTGTTCCCGCGGCTGAAGCAGCGCCTCAACCAGCAAGCCGGCACGCTGTCTGGCGGCGAGCAGCAGATGCTGGCGATCGCGCGGGCCATGCTGCTGCGCCCCAAGCTGCTGTTGCTCGACGAACCGTCATTCGGCCTTGCACCGCTCATCGTGCGCGAGATTTTCGCGATCATGGCGCGCATCCGAAGCGAACGTGGTGTAAGCCTGCTGCTGGTGGAGCAGAACGCCAATCTGGCACTCGATCTGGCCGACACTGCCTATGTGCTGGAAACCGGGCGCATCGCCATGCAGGGGGCCTCCTCCGATATTCGCAGCAACGACGCATTGCGTCGCGCCTATTTGGGATACTGAGGTGGACGGCTTTCTCCACCAGCTCATCTCAGGCATCGCCACCGGTGGCATCTATGCCAGCATGGCGCTGGCTTTGGTGATGATCTACCAGGCCACGCATCTGGTGAACTTCGCCCAAGGCGAGATGGCGATGTTCTCCACCTATATCGCGCTGACCCTGATCCAGGCGGGACTGCCGTACTGGCCGGCGCTGCTGATCACCGTGGTTGTTTCGTTCCTGGCTGGCATGGCAATCGAGCGCGTGCTGATGCGACCGATGGCAATGGCACCGGTCTTGGCATCGGTCGGTGTGTTCATTGGCTTGCTGCTAGTGTTCAACAGCCTCGCCGGGTTGATCTTCAGCTACACGCTGCAACCGTTCCCGAGCCCGTTTGGTGCCGGCGCACCGCTGCTGGGCGGGCTTGTGTCGCGTCACGAGCTTGGTGCCACGGCGGTAACACTTGCCGTGCTGCTGATGGTCTACGTGTTCTTCCGTTTTACCAGCCTGGGCCTTGCCATGCGCGCCGCCGCCTATAATCCGGTTTCGAGCAGGCTGGTGGGCGTGCGCGTGGGGCGGATGCTGGCGCTGGGCTGGGGGTTGGCCGCTGCCATCGGTGCCGTCGCAGGCGCGATGGTGGCCCCGGTCGTGTTCCTCGATCCGAACATGATGTCTGGCGTGCTGCTCTACGCCTTTGCCGGCGCGCTGCTTGGTGGAATCACCAATCCGCTGGGTGCCGTGGTCGGCGGATTTGCAGTGGGCGTCATTGAGAATCTGGGTGGTGCCTATCTGGTGGGCACCGAGCTCAAATTACCGATGGCGCTGGTGATCATCGTGGCCGTGCTGGTGCTGCGGCCGTCGGGGCTGTTCGGCCGCATTGTGGTGAGCCGGGTATGATGCGCGTCGTGTTCCTGCTGGCTGCCATCATCCTGCCGGCCAGTTTTGCCACCGGCTACCAGCTGTTCCAGCTCACCATGGTGGTCGTCTATGCCGTGGCGATTCTTGGGCTCACGCTCGTCACCGGATTCAACGGCCAGATCTCACTCGGCCACGGTGCCTTCTATGCGCTGGGTGCCTACACCACAGCCATTCTGATGGACCAGTTCGGCTGCCCCTATTGGCTTACGTTGCCAGTCTCGGCGGTCATCTGTGGCGCTGCGGGATTTCTGGTGGGCTTCCCGGCGTTGCGGCTGGGGGGACCATATTTGGCACTCACCACCTTTGCGCTGGCGATTGCGACGCCGCAATTGCTGAAATACCGCCTGTTCGAGGGCGTCACCGGGGGCGTGCAAGGCATTGTGCTCGACAAGCCCGATGCGCCGTTTGGCCTGCCAATCTCGCCCGACCTTTATCTGTATTGCTTCACGTTGTTGGTGGCGGTGCCGTTGTTCATGGCGGCGTCCAACTTGGTGCGAGGCCGCATCGGTCGTGCCATGCGCGCCATTCGCGACAATCCGACGGCCGCCGAGGCGATGGGCGTCAACGTTGCCATGGTGAAAACCCGTAGCTTTGCCGCGGGTGCCGTGCTGACCGGCTTGGCTGGCTCGCTGGGCGCGGTGGCCGTGGCCTTCGTCTCACCCGATAGTTTTTCCTTTTTTCTGTCGATTACGCTGTTCGTCGGTCTGCTGATCGGCGGCAGCGCCTCGATCCGTGGCGCGGTTGTGGGTGCCGTGTTCATCGAGTTCGTGCCCAACCTCGCCGAGCATGTCTCCAAGGCCGCACCTGGTGCTGTCTACGGCGTGATCTTGATCGCCGTGATGTTTCTGCTCCCCGGCGGGGCCGCGTCCGTGCCGGGCCGTGTGGCCGCTTGGTTTCGTGCCAGAACCCAACGACAGCAAACCAGAATTCAACAACAAGAAACCTGAGGGAGATCGCCATGCTTCGCCGCTCGCTTCTGCTCGCCCCCGCTGCTCTCGTCCTGTCACGCGCCGCTTTTGCCGACACGGTCGGTGTCACCGCCAGCGAGATCAAGATCGGCAACCTGATGCCGTATAGCGGCCCAGCCTCCGCCTATGGTGCCATCGGCCGAGGCGTTGCTGCGTATTTCACGATGGTCAACGAAATGGGCGGTATCGGTGGCCGCAAAATCAACTTCATCACGCTGGATGACGGCTACGTGCCAGCCCGTGCCGTGGAGCAGGCCCGCCGGCTGGTGGAAGAGGAGCAGGTGGCTTTCCTACTCAACCCGCTTGGCACGCCGTCAAACTCGGCCATCCAGCGCTACATGAACCAACGCAAGGTGCCGCAGTTGTTTGTGTCCACCGGGGCTGACAAGTTCGGCGACCCCGCACATTTCCCCTGGACGATGGGCTGGCAGCCCAGCTACCGCACCGAAGCGCAGATTTATGCGAAATACATCCTCGCCACAGTCAAGGATGCCAAGATCGCCGTGCTGTTCCAGAACGATGACTTTGGCAAAGACTATTTGGCCGGGCTGAAGGACGTGCTGGGTGCCGATTTCGACACCAAGGTGGTGAAATCCGTCTCGTATGAGGTGGCTGATCCGACCATCGACAGCCAGGCCATCACCTTGCAGGGCAGCGGTGCCAACGTGCTGATCACTGCTGCCACGCCGAAATTCGCCGCCCAGATGATCCGCAAAATCTTCGACATCGGCTGGCATCCAACCCATTTCATGACCAACGTCTCGATCTCGGTCGGCTCGGTCATCACCCCGGCCGGCGCTGAGAAGGCCCGCGGCATGATCTCCGCCGGCTACCAGAAGGATTGGACCGACGCGCGCTGGCATGACGATGCCGGCATGAAACAATGGTTCGCGTTCATGGGCAAATACATGCCGGGTGCTGATGTGACCGACAACAACCACGTCTTCGCCTACGGAGTGGCCACAACCACACTTCAGGTGTTGAAGCAGTGCGGCCAGGATTTTTCGCGCGAGAACATCATGAAACAGGCCGCCAGCCTGAACGACCTCGTGGTGCCGACACTGCTGCCGGGGGTGAAGGTGGCCACGTCTGCCACCAACTTCCACCCGATCCGGCAGATGCAGCTGCAGAAATGGAACGGTACCGGTTGGGAGTTATTTGGCGAGGTGCTGCAGGGGGCCTGATACCGGCTCAGGATCGATCGGCGGCGTGTGGCCTTCGAGAAACTGGTTGGTCTTGCGAGTTGTGCCACTCAGCGAGCCTTCCAGTGCGAATGTCGCACAGCCGCCATCAGCGCGTGGCCCACGCCAGACCAATCGGCGTGAGGCTCCTGGCGGAACAGGCGCAGCGACGGATACCAGGGCGTCATGGCACCGGCGGGGCCCCAATAGAAATTGGCCAATGCAGGAATTGCAACGAACGCCGGGTGGCCCATGCAGCCGGCGAGATGGGCGGCCATCGTGTCGGCTGTGATCAACAGATCGGTTGCAGCGATCATGGCGGCGTAGTCGTCAAGCGGCGGCTCGCCATCGGCGATCGGATTGGCGCAATCCGGGAAGACTTCGGCAAGGGCAGCGCGTGTGGTCGGATCTCCGCCCTGCAGGTTGATGATGCGCGCATCAACGCCGCCAATACCATCCAGCCCGCGCAAAATGTCCGGTGGAAAGGTTCGCGCGGTGGCTGACTGACTGGCTGGGTTGGCGGCCCACACAACGCCCAAAATGGGGCCTTTTGCCAGATGTGCGGCGGCAAACTGCGTGCGATAGGTGGCCACGCGGTCAGCGGCAGGCGTGATCCAAACCGCATTGGCACCGTGGTGCCCCAGCATATGCGGCAGGCGCATGAGGGGCACGAAGGCATCACAAGTCTCGGCCAGCAAAGCGAGGTTGAGCTTGGCGTCCGGCCGGTCTGGCGGCGCCCCCAACAAGATGCCCGAGCCGTTGCCTTCCATGAAGCTTGCCAGCAACGGCTGCAGTGTCGGGGGGCAGGCAAGGTCAAGCTGCCCGCAGCGCACCATCAACGTCGGCAGAAAGCGTGCAGCCCAGATCATGTCGCCCAGCCCCTGCTCGGTGAAGGCCAACACGCGGGCGGATGCCAGGTTTTGGCCCGGTCTGGGCACGCGATTACGGAGAGGCGCGAAGCTGCCAAGTGCGGCAAAGCTGCTCCAATCAGCCTTTTCCAGCCGGGCTTCCTGTAGGGCGAAACCTTCGGCCAACGCACCCGCCCCCATGAGCGCCAACGCCAGGTTGAACCGGTTCGCCGGCAATTCGGGCGCGATGGAAGCGGCCAATCGCCAATGCGCAAGCGCGCGGGCGTGCTCACCGTCACGCTCGAACAGATACGCCTTCAGTGTGTGGGCGTTGGGCTGGAGCGGATCGACTGACAACGCGAGATCAACGGCCTTGCGGGCAAAATCCCAGAGCTTGCGGTCAATCAGCGCGCGTGCCGCCTCTGCCAAAGCAAGTGCCGGATCTGCCGGCGCGGAAAGGCTCGTCACCAGGTTTGAGGTTGTGGTGTTCGTTGCGAGCCCATCAACGCACATCCGGAACATCGCTGCTCGCTGCTCGCTGCTCCCTGCTCGCTGACAGCACGCCAAGCATCCCAATCCGATTAGCGCAGGGCCATGTGCAGCTTGGAAACCGCGTGGTGTTCAGCGCCAAGGACAGTACACATGGCTTCGAGCTTTGGGTGACTGACGGGCTGTCCGCCGACACCTCCATGCTGGTCGATCTCAACCCGGGAAGTGGCGATGCGTTCCCGTCCGTCGCCTCAAATTTTGGCCCGACGAGCTCTTCAAATTTGGCAAATGGAGCCGTCTTCGGAGGGCATTTCATTTTCAGCGCCACCTACGGCACCGGAAATGCGTTGTATGTGACGGACGGCACAACTGCGGGCACATCGCTATGGCCCTTTTTTCTGAGCTACCTGATCGGTTGCTGCCGCCTGAATTGTGGTCACTGGGCGGGACCGTCGGGCAACAGCCGACACTTTTTGATTGGGACGCTTTACCTCCTTCGGGTCGGCTATCCGCGACAAGACACGCACGCCTCTCTGACGCGACAATCGTACTGATGTGATCAGGCACGTGGCGGCGGGTCATGGAGTGACGGAAATGCGGGCGTTTGCACAGAATTACATCAGACGGTTTTTACAATGATTATATTGCATCTGGATTTCGCATGTTGCTATCGTGGCATGCGGCTTGCTCCTCAGCGTGGACGCGTTTTCTCTCGGCTGACCGATACGATTGTGCAGGTGGCAATGATGCCAAACTCTTGCACGCTAAGGTAACTCTGTGCCCCTGGCATTGTCGCCTGCGCCTCTGGCGCTCCCGGGCCGCTGTTGAAATCGAGTTCGACAATGGCGCAAGAGACAGTTCCGTTTGGTGTGTTGTTCTCTGTCGACGGTCCTTATGGGGACGTCTCTCGCAGCATGCTAAACGGCGCGCTCTTGGCCGTATCGGAGTGGAACGACAGCGACCATCCGGCGATCAAGCTCGCGCCAGTGATCGGCAATCCGGCAGGCGATCTGTCACAATACAACGCGCTGTGCCGCGACATGCTGGCGCAAGGCCTGCAGCACGTTGTCGGGTGCTACACGTCGTCGAGCCGCAAGGAGATCATTCCACAGTTCGAGAAAGCGGATGCTTTGCTGTGGTATCCGACGCACTATGAGGGTTTTGAGTGTTCGGCAAACGTCATCTACACGGGTGCGGTCGCCAATCAGCATCTGCTTCCGCTTGCCGACCACATGCTGGAACATCACGGCCGCACGGCCTTCTGCGTCGGCTCCAACTACATCTGGGCGTGGGAGAATAATCGCATCCTTCGCGAGCGGCTGGCCATGTCGCATGGGCGCGTCGTGGCTGAGCGCTATTTTCCAATAGGCGAGAGTGATTTCGCGCAGGTGATCGAGGCCATCCTCAAGGCGCGGCCCGCCTTCGTGTTCAACACACTGATCGGTGTCTCATCCTACTGCTTTCTTCGTGATCTGAGGGCTACCTGCACGGCGCGCGACATCGATCAGCCACGCGTCATTCCGGTCGCTAGCTGCACATTGTCCGAACCCGAGCTGGAGGCGATCGGTGAAGTGGCGGCAGACGGGCATATCACCGCGAGCGTCTATTTCTCGACGGTTGCCGCACCGGAAAATGATCGTTTCGTCGCAGCCTATGCGGCTCAGTATCCAAGCGGCCCGGTGGTCTGCGCGGATGCGGAGGCTGCCTACATCGCCGTGCGGCTTCTTGCTTTGTCATTGGTCGAGGCAAATGGGCGCACGGATGTGGATGCCATCAAGCGCGCCGTCACACAGGTCCGCCTGCATGCACCGCAGGGGTTGGTGAGGGTAGATCCCGACACGCTTCACGCGGCGCTGACCCCGCGGATCGGCCGTTCGCGCAAAGACATGCGATTTGACATCCTGGCCGAAGCCCCGATGCCGGTCAGGCCCGATCCTTATCTAATCTGGAACTCTCCGCGTTTCTGGACAGCAGGCTCCCCGCCCGCGCTGCGGGTGGCGGTATGACGAATACGCGCCTTGTCCAGAATTTCAGAGGCCAGCGCGGCGTGTTGCTGGCTGGTCCCGGCATGGCGGTCGAGACGCTGCAGGCGTGCCTAACCCGGCTGGGCATGACGCTGGTGCGATTGGGGGACGTAGACCCGGCGGCCCTGGATGCGCAGCGCGATATTTTGCTGCTGGACGGAGATGCTCCGCTCGATGCTGGGCCTGCTTGCGGGCTTCTTCGGCGGGCACCGGCCATTGGCCTCGTTGGTGTCGAAGCACCCAGCCGGCTGAAGGCGCTGATGGATCTCGGCGTCACCGCATTCCTGCGCAAACCCGTGCATGCATCGGCGGTTTACGCCGCCTTGTTCCTGGCGGTGAATGGCTACAACCGCGTGCGCGGTCTGGAGTGCGCGCTGGCTGAACACGAATCCCGCAAGCGTGGCCGTCGCGCTTTGGTGAAGGCGGTGGTGCAGCTCATGCAGACCACCGGCATCGGCGATGATGAAGCCTATGACGTGCTCCGGCGCGAGAGCATGCGCAGACGCATCAGCATCGAGGACTACGCCGGACAGCTGATCGCCGCACCCGACGCCGTTCACACCTCAACCGACCAAAAGCAACGGGCCTGACACAATGGACACGCACACCACGCAAGCGACCCAAATCGATCTTGTCGAGCTGACTGTGGCGCAGGTGCAAGCGGGATTCGCTGCCGGCACGTTCACGTGCGAGGCACTGACGCAGGCCTATCTGGACCGGATCGCCGTGCTCAACCAGCGCTACAACGCGCTGATCTTTCTGAACCCAGATGCGTTGGCAGATGCCCGCGCCATCGATCGCAGGCGCGCCGCCGGAGAGGCGTTGCCTCCCTTGGCGGGTGTGCCGGTCGTCATCAAAGACCCGATGGACATGGCAGGCATCCCTACCACCGCCGGCTGGTCGCTCCTCTACAGCGGCAAAGGTGGCGTCGATCTGATCCCGGCGGTGGACAGCCCGGTGGTGGCCCGCATGCGCGCGGCTGGCACCATCATGCTTGGCAAAACGAATGTCCCGGTGCTCAGCGCCAGCGGCACCCATGCCAATGATAGCTGGGCCGGCCCCACCATCAATGCCGCAGCACCGGACTGCGTGCCCGGTGCCAGCTCGTCTGGCACTGCCACCGCGGTGGCATTGTCCATGGCGGTGCTGGGCCTCGCCGAGGAGACCGGCGGCTCAATTCAGAACCCCGCTTCGGCGCAGGGCCTGGTGGGGATCAAGCCCACCTTCGCGTTGGTGCCGAATGCGGGTGTGGTGCCACTCTCCAGTCAGCGGGATGTGGTGGGGCCCATCGCCCGCTGCGTACGCGACGCCGCCTTATGTCTGGACGTGCTGGCCGGTTTCACGATGGCCGACCCCAAGACCACCGCTGCGGTCGGCAAGCTGCCCAAGGGTGGCTATACGTCGCGGCTCAGCACAACGGCGCTCGCGGGCAAGCGGCTGGGACTGTACGGCCCTGGATGGCGCGATCAGCCACTCTCGGTAGGCACGACTGCACTTTATGGCCGCGCTCAAAGTGAAATTGCCGCGCGCGGTGCCACGTTGATCGCCGACCCATTCGCCGGCACCGACTTTGCGGCCATTGGCCGTGCGATGCCCGGGCCTGGTCACTTTGATCCGCGCGGCATGGAGTCTGTGCCATATGACCTGCAGCAATATCTGCAGCGGCTTGGGCCTCATGCCACGCTCAAAACATTTGCCGAATTTGCTGAGGCCACCAAGGCCGAGGCTGCGTTCGGGCCGACAGGTGCGCTGCGCTATTTGGCCGAACTCCCTGCGCTGAAGGCGTGTCTGGCTGATCCAAGCCAGCCGCCCGACATGTCTGAGTTCCAAGCCGCGCGCGAAGCCTATTTGACAATCTTTACTGATGTCATGGACACGCATGGGCTGGACGCCCTGGTCTTCCCCCAGATGCGCGACCCGCTGCCGCCTTTGCATGGCGGTGAGCCCATCCATGAAACCACAGTGTGCGAAATCAACATCGCAGGCTTGCCCGGTGTGGTTGTGCCGGCAGGCGCGCATGACGGCGGCGCACCGTTTTGCCTCATTTTCGTCGGCCGGCAATGGAGCGAAGTGGATCTGCTGGCCTATGCCTATGACTACGAGCAGGCCACGCACTATCGGCGGGCACCGCGCCTGATCGAGGCCAAATGATGGATTTCGCGATCAAGTTCGTCTTTGACATCGCGGCCTTCACGTCCGTGATGGTGTTGATCGTGCTGGGCCTTGGCGTGATCGCCAGCATGATGGGTATCTTCAACTTCGCCCATGGCGAGCTTGTGCTGCTCGGTGCCTACACGGTCTATTTGTGTGACGAGCACGGCATGGGCGCGTGGACCGGCGTGATTCTGGCACCGTTCGTGGTGGGCGCTGTGGGGTTCGTGCTTGAGCGAACAATCATCAGGCGCTTTTACGCCACCCCCATCATCGCCATGCTCGGCACATATGCCATCGGCCTGATCATCCGCGAGATCGTGCGCGGGCTTTTGGGCGGCCATTACAAGGCCATTCCCGAGCCCATCTCTGGCGCGTTCGCCATTGGTGGGATGGAATTCTCGATTTGGCGCAGCTTCATCATCGCCACCACGCTGGCCGTCATCGCTGGCTGCTATCTGCTGCTGTCACGCACGTCGATTGGGCTGCGGGTGCGGGGCGCTTTGGAAAATCCAATGCTGGCGCGCGCCTGCGGAATCTCCACCGGCCGGCTCTATGCGCTGACATTCGCCTTTGGTGCGGCGCTGGCAGGATTGGCCGGTGCCTTGATCGTTCCGCTTTACGCGTTGTCTGCCGATATCGGCATTCGGTTTCTCGTGCAGGCCTTCCTGTCCGTCATGCTCGGAGGTGTCGGAACGTTTGAAGGCCCTGTGCTCGGTGCCGCCGCGGTGGGCGGCATGGCGGCGGGTCTGCCCTGGGTGGTGATCCCGGTTTTGGCCGATCCGCTGGTTTTCGTCATCGCACTCGCAATCGTCCGTCTACGGCCACAGGGCTTCATCACGGTCGGTCGTCTTTGATCCAACAAGGAGGAGAACAGTCATGAGTGATACAAATCTGGGCCGGCGTGGTTTTCTCAGCAGTGCCGCTGCCCTGTCGGCGGCGGGATGGGTGGGCGGCGTGGCCGGCGGCCTCGTGTTGCGTCCAAGCTGGGCGCATGCGGCAGGCCCGATCAAAATGGGCATCGCTACTGACATTACAGGCGCCATCGCGCCCTCTGGCAACGCCAATTGGCAGGTTGCACAGTTCGCCGTCGAAGAAATCAATAAAGCTGGCGGTGTTCTGGGCCAGCCAATCGAACTCTACCTTGAGGACACAGCATCTGATCCAAAGGTCGCAGTCGGCAACGTTCGCAAGCTGATCCAGGAGCGTAAGGTCGATGTGGTGCTGGGCGGTATTACGTCCGCCATGCGTCAGGCGATCAAGGACCCGATCGTGAATCGTGGCCGTACGCTTTACATCTATCCGCAGCTGTATGAGGGCCAGGAATGCACGAAGTTCTTGTATAACACAGGGCCGTCGCCGGCGCAGCAATGCGACCGTTTGATCCCTTACCTCATTAAGACCCTGGGCAAGAAGCGGTTTGCCATGCCGTCGGCCAACTATGTCTGGCCGCAGCTGCTGAACAAATATGCCCGCAAGGTGATTGAGGCCAACGGTGGTGAGGTGGTGTTCGAAGAATACTATCCGCTCGATCAGGCCGAATACTCCGCCACCATCGGTAAGATCAAGGATGGCAAGGTTGATTGCGTGTTCATGACCATCATCCCGCCCGGTCTGCAGCCATTCGTGAAGCAGCTGTATGAGGCTGGCTTCCAGAAGAATGGCGGCGTGCTGACCTGCGTGTACTACGATGAGAACCTGCTCAACTATCACCCGGCCGAGGAGATGGAGGGTCTGGTGAGCTGCCTTGATTACTTCCAGGCGGTGGATGACCCCTTCAGCAAAAAGCTGCAAGAAGGCTATGCCAAGAAATTTCCGAACACCAAATACCTTTTCACCGCAGGCTCCGCCGCCACTGGCATGTATCGCGGCGTGAAGTTCTACGAGGCGGCAGTGAAGGCCACCGGCGGCAAACTCGGCCGCGAGGAGGTTGCGGCGGCGATGGACAAGGCGGTGCTGACCGAGGGTCCAGGCGGCGGTGCGGAAATGGTACCCGGTCATTACCACGCGAAAATGAACATGTACATCGCCGTCTGTAAGAACGAAGGCGGGAAAACCAAGTATGACATCATCGACAAGGCGTCGATGGTCGATCCACGGGAGTGCTGAGGCGATGAGTGTCGCGACCGGCACAACGGCGATGCGCCAAACGGGCGTGCGTTCCAAGCCGTTGCCGCTGCTGCCTTTCATCGAACTTGTGATGCTCGCAGCTTTGGTCGCGACACCCTTTGTTCTGGCCTCAAGGCCGGAGCTGATCACGCTGATGACCAACGTCCTCATTTTGTCGCTGCTCGCCTTGAGCTTTGATTTGTGCTGGGGATTTTCGGGGATCATGTCCTATGGCCAGGCCCTGTTCTTCGGGGTCGCCGGCTATGTGGTGGCGTTGGTCGGGCGCGATCTGGATTTTAGCCAAATGTGGGGAACGCTGCCGCTTGCAATGCTTATCGGTGCATTGCTTGCGGCAGCGCTTGCTGCGTTTTTGCTGTTGGGGCGCAAGACTCCCACGTCGATCTTCGTTGCGTTTGGCACACTGACCGGTGCCTACGCGGCCGAGCGATTGGTGGCTGGCTGGCAGTATGTGGGGGCCGGCAACGGGCTTTCCTCCATCAAGTTGATGGCCCTCGGCAGCTACGAATTCGTCGAGGGGTTCGAGTTCTATTCGGTGGCGTTGGCAGCCTTGGTGATCTTCTATTTGCTGAGCCGGATGATCGCGCGATCACAGCTTGGCCTTGTGCTTGCCGGCATGCGGCAGAATGAGGAGCGGCTCGCGTTTTTCGGCTACCGGGTGCAGGTGTTCAAAGCGCTGATCTTCACCTTTTCGGGTGCCATCGCAGGTCTGTCCGGCGCACTTTACAGTTACCATCAGGGTTTTACCGGTCCGACCAATCTGGGGCCGGGGCTGTCGACCACCGCCGTGATCTATTGCCTGTTCGGTGGCAGCGGCACGCTGATTGGGCCGGTGATCGGCACCATCGCGATCGAACTGCTGAGCTATGTGCTAGCCGATACGGATGCGATCCGTCAGTTCTGGCCGGTGATCCTGGGCGTGGTGCTGCTGGTTGTGGTGATGTTTCAGCCGACCGGCCTGCTTGGCCTGGTGGTGTCTGCGCGTGAGCGGATCGGCTCATTTGGTGCCCGGCGGAGGGCTGGCTGATGGCATTGCTTGAAGTCTCGGGCGTGACCAAGGTGTACGGCCTGCTGCGCGCGCTCGATGGTGTTGATCTGAAGGTAGAGGCGGGCTCGTTTCATGGCCTGATCGGCCCAAACGGCTCCGGCAAAAGCACACTTTTGAAATCTATCGCCGGCGCCCATTACGCCACCACCGGCACGGTCCGTTTCGATGGCCAGGACATCACCACTGCACCGCCCTATCAGCGCAGCCGTGCTGGTTTGAGCTTCAAGTTTCAAATCACCGCCGTGCTCAACGACCTTTCGGTCTACGACAACGTTTTGCTGGCGTTGCAGTCGATGGAGAGCAACTGGGCTTTGCTGCGCAGCCGCTCCCGCCAGCGATTGGACGCAGAGGTGATGCATGCGCTGGAGCGGTTTCGTCTGGCCGATCGTGCCGATGATCTGGCGGGCGAGTTGAGCCATGGCGAACAGCAATGGCTGGAAATTGCCATGGCGCTGGCCCCGCGACCCAAGCTGCTGCTGCTCGATGAGCCCACCGGGGGCATGAGCCCGGAGGAGCGTCGTGTCACAGGAGAGTTGCTGGCTCCAATCAAGAGTGAATGCTCGCTAATCATCGTTGAGCACGATCTCGATTTCATCAAGAACATTTGCGACCGCCTGACCGTGCTCGACCAGGGCCGGGTGCTGGGTGACGGCACGGTGGCCGAGATTGGACGCGATGCCAGAGTTCAGGAGATTTATACCAGCCGTGTCTGATGTCATCGCAGCCCCCCTGATCGATGTCTCCAACCTCTGCGCCGGTTACGGCCGCAGTCAGGTGCTGTTCGATATGTCGTTTCGTGTCCCGGTCACCGGCGGTGTGGCAATTTTGGGCCGCAACGGAGCCGGCAAAACGACGTTGCTCAAAACCATTGCCGGTGAAATTCGCCCGATGTCGGGCCGGATCGCGTTTGGTGGCCGCGATATCACCGCCGACGCGCCAGAACAACGCGCCCGTGCTGGGATCGGCCACGTGCCCCAGGAGCACGCGATCTTTGCCAAGATGACGGTGCGGGAGAACCTACTGCTGGGCGGCGGCGGGGCACCTGACAAGCAGGCGATTGATGAGATGCTCGCCTTCTTCCCCAAGCTCGGCGCGCGCCTGGGCCAGACGGCCGCCACCTTGTCGGGTGGCGAGCGGAAGATGCTGGCCATCAGCCGGGCTCTGCTGGGCCGACCAAAGGTGATCATGCTGGATGAGCCGACGGAAGGTGTCTGGATCGGAGTGATTGAAGAGATCGCAGACAGGCTAGCTGAACTTGCCAAGCGCATGTGCGTGATCCTGGTTGAACAGCATGTCGAACTCGCGCTGCGCGTCGCCGACACCGCCTACGTGATCGACCGCGGCACAATAGCACTACAAGGGCCGGCCGATCAGGTTCGTGATGACCCTGCACTGCTGCGCTACCTCGCCCCCTGACGATACCATTGCGGAAGGATTGATCATGGCCGTTCAAACCCCCACCCCTGCCGAGATGCGCTCGGTTGCCGAGGAGATCGGGCTCGACCTCAGCGAGGCCGATGTTACGTCGTTCATTGGTCTGTTTGGGCCATCGATCGCCGCCTATAATCTGATTGATGCGATGCCGGATAATCTGCCGCAGGTGCGATATCCCCGCACGCCCGGCCATCGCCCGCCAATATCTGAGAATCTGCGCAATGCCTGGTATGTCAAAACCACCGTGCCAGGTGCTGCCGAGGGTAAGCTCAAGGGCCGCACGGTTGTCCTCAAGGACAACATCATGCTGGCCGGTGTGCCGATGATGAACGGGGCCGCCACGCTTGAAGGCTATATGCCGGATATCGACGCTACCGTGGTGGAACGCATTCTCGATGCCGGTGGCACAATCATTGGCAAGGCACATTGTGAATCATTCTGTCTGGCCGGCTCCAGCTTCACCAACGCCACCGGGCCGGTGCACAACCCACACCGGATGGGATATTCCGCCGGCGGCTCGTCCTCCGGCAGTGCTGTGCTTGTGGCATTGGGCGAAGCCGATATGGCGCTGGGCGGTGATCAGGGCGGTTCCATCCGCATGCCGGCTAGCTTCTGCGGCATCTACGGCATGAAGGCGACGCATGGTCTGGTGCCCTATACCGGCATCATGCCGATTGAGATCACGGTTGATCACGTGGGGCCGATGACCCGCACCGTGGCCGACAACGCGCTTCTGCTGGAAGTGCTAGCTGGTCCAGATGGCTACGATCCACGCCAATACAACGTCAAAACCCAGCCCTATTCGCAGATGCTGCAAGGCGGAGTGGCCGGGATGCGCATCTGCGTGGTCAGCGAGGGATTCCAGCAGGCCAACGCCGAGGCCGACGTGAACGCCTCGGTGCGCGCCGCGGCAGACCGCCTCGCCAAACTGGGTGCCGTCGTCGAGGAAGTCTCCATTCCCATGCATATGCTGGGGGGTGCTCTGTGGACGCCGATTGGAGTTGAGGGTCTGACGCAGACGATGATGCATGGCGACGGCTATGGTGTCAGCCGGCCTGATCTGTATGTCACCAGCTTGATGGACTTCCATCGCCAGTGGCGCACGCGTGCCAACGAGATGAGTGAAACGACGAAGCTGTTCACGCTGCTCGGCACCTATATCCGCAAGCATCATGGCAGCCGGTATTTCGGCAAGGCCACCAACATCACGCGCCTGCTGACGGCGGCCTACGACGCCGCACTTGCAAAGTATGATCTGCTGCTGATGCCGACCACCCCGATCAAGGCCAGCGAGATCCCACCGGCCGACTGTACGCGTGAGTTGGTCGTTGAGCGTTCGCTGAACATGATCAGCAACACCGCACCGTTTGACATCACCCACCATCCGGCCATGGCGATTCCATGCGGCATGTCGGACGGCCTGCCACTGTCCATGATGCTGATCGGCAAGCATTGGGACGAGGCCACGATCTATCGCGCTGCCTATGCCTTCGAGCAGTCCGGCGACTGGACCACTTTCTAGGAGTTTGACGATGGATCTTGGTTTGGCGGGACTGAAGGCGGTTGTCACGGGCGGGACCAAGGGCATTGGCCGGTCCGTGGCCGAGCATTTCGCAGCCGAAGGCACCCATGTCGCGATTTGCGCCCGCAATGCGACAGAGGTTGGCGAGACCGTGGCCGCGCTCAAGACAAAAGGGGTGAACGCCACCGGAAGGGCGGTTGACGTATCGGATGGTCAAGCTTTGACGCAATGGATTGTGGATGTGGCGGCAGAGCTGGGCGGGATTGACATCGTTGTTGCCAACGTCTCCGCCTTGTCCATCGGGCAGGACGAGGCGTCGTGGAAGGCGGAGTTCGAGACGGACATGATGGGCACGGTGCGTGCCGTCCAAGCGGCCATGCCGTTTCTGGAGGCGTCCAAGGCAGCGGCGATTGTGATCATTGCCTCGGTTTCTGGCCGTGAGGTGGATTTTGCCGCAGGCCCTTACGGCGTGTTCAAGGCTGCGCTTATTCATTACGCCAAGGGGCTGTCGTACCAGCTTGCTGCCAAGGGCATCCGGGTCAATGCGCTCTCGCCGGGCAACACGTATTTTCCAGGCGGCGTCTGGGAGAAGATCGAGCATGGCAATCCCGCCCTGTTCGCAGAGGCGCTGGCGCTCAATCCAACCGGGCGTATGGGCAAGCCGGAGGAGATGGCCCGTGCGGTGGTGTTCCTCGCCAGCCCGGCCGCAAGCTTCGTCACTGGCACCAACATGGTCGTGGATGGCGCGCTGACCCGCGGTGTGCAGTTCTGATCGTATTGGAGGCGAACATGTCCCAGCACCATACCATTCCAGCCACACCAGAGAACATGGTGTTGGGCTATCTTGACGCCACAACGCCGCCAGTTTTGCATGTTCAATCTGGCGATACCGTGACGCTGTCATCGTTTCCGGCGGGGGGGATGGAAAGCCTTCCCGAGCTGTCGCGGGTTCCGGCTGACTACCTCGCCGCACTCAAGGCACTTCCGTCTGGCCCAGGCCCGCATTTCATCACCGGGCCGATCCATGTGGCTGGCGCATTGCCCGGTGACGCACTGCAGGTCGATATCCTTGATGCTAGGCCCACGATGGATTGGGGCTTCGTCGCCATTCTGCCACTGCTCGGGACACTTCCGGATGAGTTCACCGACTACGAGACGATTCATCCCGCCATCGACCGGGCGCGAAACGTGTGCGTGCTGCCGTGGGGCACCGAGTTACCGCTTGATCCGTTTTTCGGCATTATCGGCGTGGCGCCTCCCAAGGCGTGGGGCCGATGCGGCTCGCCTGTTCCACGCGCATTCGGCGGCAACATGGACAACAAGGAGTTGAAGCCCGGCACAACGCTGTATTTGCCGGTGTTCAACGAGGGTGCGTTGTTCATGGCGGGTGACGGCCACGGCGTGCAGGGTGACGGCGAGGTTTGCATCACAGCGCTTGAGACGGGTCTTGCGGGTACGTTCAGGCTCACGGTGCGCAAGGATATGAAGGTTGATTTCCCGTTCGCCGAGACGGCGACGCATCTGATGTCCATTGGCTTGAACGAGGATCTTGACGACGCGGCGGCGCAGGCCGTGCGCGAGATGGTGAAGCACGTCTGCCTGCGTACCAACCTTTCTCGCAATCAGGCCTATATGCTTTGTTCACTGATCGGAGACTTGCGAGTGACGCAGACCGTGGATGGCAATAAGGGCGTTCATATGATGCTTGCCAAGGCACATCTCTGAATAGCAACATTTATGCCCCAAGAAATCGTCAACTTATCCGTGTAGTTGACGGTCCTGCCTCCTGACTTCGTTTTCAAAAAGTCCGGCTTTGATTTCACGTGGGACGTTCCATATGCTCAAGCGTTTTGCGCAGCATCAGCACTTGCTGGCCTAATTTGCGCCGCTGAGGCACGGACAGACCGCTGAACATTCGGTCCTCATGATCCAGGACAATCTCCCACGCCTTGCGCCGCAGTGCTTCACCGTCCGCCGACAACAACAGGCCGTGTGACCGCCCGTCGATCCGTGCCCGCTCAATCAAGCCTCGCCGGTCCAACTGGCCCACCAAGGGTGCCATATTTGGCCGTTGAATAGCCAGACGTCGCCCCAAATCGCTTTGCGTGATCCCGGAGGACGCTCCGATGAGGAACAGCATCGCCGCTTCGACGGGACGCAGATCAATCGGTGCCAGCACCGAGGTCAGATCAGCCATCACAGCGACCGACAACCGCCGCAGTTGATAGCCTAATAAGTGATCCAGGTCGTCTGACTCCAAGGCAAGGTCCGGCGGGCAATCGGCCATGAATACTATTGCTCACAACGATTTGAATCGTTATCTGATATAGCATAACTCCCGAGGGAGGGGAACACTGCCATGAGCGACGAGCTGCCACAATCCGACATCGTTGCCGTCACGGTTGAGCACCGGATCGCGTGGGTGAGCTTCAATCGCCCGGACAAGCGCAACGCCATGAGCCCCGCCCTCAATCGCCGCATGATGGAGGTACTCGACGAGCTTGAGTTCAGTGCTGAGGTCGGCGTGGTGGTGCTGACCGGTGCGGGCAGCGCTTGGACGGCGGGCATGGACCTTAAGGATTATTTCCGCGAAGCCGAGGCGCGTGGCCTTGCAGGCGTGCGCATGGCACAGCGCGAAAGCTATGGCTGGTGGCGGCGGCTGCGTTGGTATCAGAAGCCCACCATCGCTATGGTCAACGGCTGGTGCTTCGGCGGCGGATACGGGCCGCTGTTCGGCTGTGATCTCGCATTTGCAGCGGAAGAAGCGAAGTTCGGCCTGTCGGAAATCAACTGGGGCATCTTGCCCGGCGGCGGTGCCACCAAGGTTGCGGTCGAGCTGATGAGTCTCCGCGACGCGATGTATCACGCCATGACTGGTGAGCCGATTGACGGTAAGAAAGCCGCGGAGTGGAAGCTGGTGAACGAGGCGGTGCCGCTGGAAAAGCTGCGCGACCGGGTCGCGGAGGTGGCGCATATTCTTCTGAAGAAAAACCCAGTGGCGCTGAAAGCCACCAAGGACGCAATCCGCCGTGTCTGTGAGATGACCTACGACAATGCTGAGGACTATCTCGTCCGCGCCCAGGAGGCCGCCAACAGCTACGACAATGAGGGCCGCAAGGAAGGTATCCGGCAATTCATAGACGATAAAAGCTTCAAGCCCGGTCTGGGGAGTTACGATCTATCAAGGCAAAAGGCCCCATAAGCGAGATGCAGCACGCCGATGACGTGATGATGCAAGCACGCCGGCTGCCGTCGAAACTGGCGGCGCGGGACCTCGCGTCGGGGCGAGAGTGGCGTTACGCGGAACTGGATCGCGCGATTGGACAGTTCGTTGCAGCCCTGCGGGCGAGGGGCATTGTGCCGGGCGACCGGGTGGCGGCGCTGGCGAAGAACCGATTGGAGCTGATCATGCTCCATTTCGCATGCGCGCGACTTGGGACAATGTATGTTCCGCTGAATTGGCGTCTGGCAGAAGCCGAACTGCGCGCACTGTTGCGTGACGCCGAGCCAGCGCTGCTGCTTGGCGATGGCCACCTCACTCATGCGGGGCTGGAGGGTGCGGACATCGACGCATTTGCGACTGATGCTGAGATGCTGGAACCAATCGAGCTACCGGTTCCTGATCACAACGCGCCGTCGCTGGTCCTTTACACGTCGGGCACGTCCGGCCCACCAAAAGGTGTTTTGCTATCAGAACATAATATCCGCCAGAGCGCACTGAATTTCGCGCAGCTTGGCGAGGTGCGATCAGACAGTGTGGTGCTGTGTGATGCACCAATGTTTCACATCATCGGGCTCATCACCAACATCCGCCCGGGGTTGATGCTGGGGGCGACGTTGATGATCTCGGATGGCTTCCTGCCGTCTCGCACTCTCACACGCCTCAGCGACCCAGCACTCCGGGTGACGCATTATTTTTGTGTGCCACAAATGGCGGCTCTGCTCCACTCTGAGCCAGGCTTCGACCCCGCGCCACTGCGCGGTCTGACGGCGATCTTCTCGGGGGGAGCGCCACATTCGGCCGAGGCGATCCGACGCTGGCTCGATGACGGCATTACAATGGCCAATGGCTTTGGCATGAGCGAGACCGGCACAGTGAGTTGCATGCCGCTCGATCGTGATCTGATCAGGGCCAAAGCTGGCGCTTGCGGGCTTATCCCGCCCGGCATTGAATATCGCGTGGTCGATGCCAAGGGCGAAGATTGTGGCGAAGGGCCGGGTGAGTTGCTGTTGCGTGGAGCGACCGTGACATCCGGCTATTGGCACAGGCCGGATCAGACGGCCACCGCCTTCACCGCCGATGGCTGGTTTCGCACGGGCGACATCGCGCGCATTGACGCGGATCGCTTTCTCTGGCTGCTCGACCGCAAGAAGGACATGTTCATCTCCGGTGGCGAAAACGTTTATCCCACCGAGATCGAGGCGGCGCTGAGCGGACATCCCAGCGTGATTGAGGCAGCCGTCGTCGGCGTGCCGAACGCGCGTTGGGGCGAGGTTGGGCATCTGTTCATCGTCCCGCGACCAGGGTCAGAGATCGATGACACAGCGCTCCTGGCGTTCCTGTCCGAGCGGCTCGCCCGATATAAGTTGCCTAAGCACATCACGCGCCTCGACGTCCTTCCGCGTAGCGGTGCCGGCAAGGTGCTCAAGCCGGAGTTGCGCCGCGCTACGGGGCCAGCAGCACCTCATCCACCACCAGATGCGACCCGTTGAGCTGCCATGCCTTGTCTGAGGCATGAAACACCACGGCGTTGGCGACATTGAGCGCCCGGCAAGTTTGCCTTCAAAATTTCTTCTGTAGATCAGGCGGAAGATAACTTTGATCCACCAGCGTCCGCCACGGCGTCTCGCTGTCCAGCGCATGCACCAGCTTCAGCCCCGCCACCTGCGCATCCACACCCGACGGGTTGAAGTCACCCAGGCCGAAATACGGAACGCCGCCAGACGTCTGATCAGTCAGCGTGCCCAACACTGTCTCCACCACCTCCGGCGGCAGCTTGTAGACACGGGCAATGATGGCGGACGCCTCATGGCGATTGGTGGCCATGAATTCCACCGCGCGACGATGCGCCAGCAGAATCCCACGCACCACTTCGGGTCGTTTCCGCGCCACTTCGGTCGGCACCACGCCCACGGTGCTGACCAGCGGCGGCAGCACATCACGCGCCCAAGCAAGAGCGCGATATTTACCTGTGTTGAGCGTGAAGATCGGCTCAGCCAGCAGCGCCACATCAGCACCACCGGTCTGCAGCGCGGTCAGTGCTGCACCGTATGGCCCGGTCGAAAGATAGGTCACGTCCGTATTGCGCAGACCCGCTTTGGCGACCAGCAGATGGTCCATCACCTCGGACGTGCTCTGCGGCGTGGTAAAGGTGAGCTTGCGGCCCTTGAGGTCAGCCAGTGATGTCACCTTAGAGTCAGGCAGCGTCGCCCAGACGAAGTTTGCCACCGTATGGACGTTCTCGCTGACGATGTGAATGTCGGCACCATTGGCCGAGGCGGTCATCACGCTGGCGATGGCCGATTCAGCGTATGGCAGTCCACCCGCGATCATGTTGCGGATATCAGCACTGCCGCCTGCCGAGGCGCGGATTGCGGTGATGTCCACGCCGGCATCTTTGAAGTAGCCCTGCTCCAGCGCCACCGCCCACGGCATGGCCGAAGTCGAGCTGCCATATTGCGCGATCGCGATCTCCTCCGCACAGGCCGGAGCCCAGAGGCCCATCATAAGGCAGAGCGCGAGGCAGAGGCTGCGTGTCATGTGATGGCTCCTCAGTGTGGGCATTGCAGGTCGGGCGGCAGGAAGCTCTGATCGACCAGCGAGCGCCACGGCACATTGCTGTCCAGCGCGTTGATCGATTTGAGGCAGGCGATGCATCCATGGTCTGCTGCGGTATTGGCTCACAAAGCGGACCTTTCATAAAGCCAAGGGCGTGTGCGCCGGTCGGCATCGCGAAAGGCGTCGATCTCGTCACTGTGGCGCAGCACCAGTGCGGTCTCGTCGAGACCCTCAAGCAAGGAAGTGCGCCGATCCTCAGCGATCGTGAAGCCAACCGTGTCGCCCTGCGGCGTGGTGATGCGGCGAGTCAGCAGGTCCACCGTCAGTTCGGCGGAATTGGCACGCTTGATGGCATCGGCCAGAGAGACGACGACATCCTCTGGCAACTCGATGGGCAGCAGGCCGTTCTGGCAGGCATTGTCGAAGAAAATCTCGCCGAAGCTGGGGGCAATCACACAGCTGATGCCGAACTTCATCAGTGCATATACCGCCGCCTCACGCGAGGAGCCGCAGCCGAAATTGATGCCGCCAAGCAGGATTTTTGCATGGCGATAGGGCTCCTGATTGAGCACGAAATCCGCGTTCTCGCTGCCATCTGCGGCATAACGCCAGTCGGAGAAAAGCTTCTCGCCCAGATCGATCGATCGCGAGCGCATGAAGCGGCTGGCGATGATGGTGCCGGTGTCAATGTTAGGTCTTAGCAGCGGGGCGGCGACGCCGGTGAGCGTGGTGAAGCTTTGCATCGATGTGTCCAAACGTGATCGAGTAAAAACGATCCTCTTTATCTTCAGAAAAGGACCGGCTGCTTGCGCGTGTCCACAATCCGCCCAGCAACTGCCGCCGCCGCGACCATGGCGGGGCTTGCCAGATGGGTGCGTGCTTGCGGCCCCTGGCGGCCCTCGAAGTTGCGATTGGTGGTCGAGATCGAACGCTGCCCCGGCGGCACTGAATCGCCACCCAATGTCTGACACATCGAGCATCCTGATTCCCGCCAGCCGAACCCTGCCTCACGGAACACGACATCGAGCCCCGCAGCCTCAGCCACGTGCTTGACGGCGGTCGACCCCGGCACGACGAAGGCTGTGACGTGCTCAGGCACTTTGCGGCCGCGAACCATGCGGGCCGCGATCTCAAGGTCGGACAGGCGGGCATTGGTGCAGGAGCCGATGAAAGCGACATCAATTGGCAACCCTTCCATCCGCATCCCCGGCGAAAGCCCCATATAGTCCAGTGCGTTGACCATGGCCGAACGTCGCTCCACCGGAGCGGTGGACGGGTCGGGGATCGCCTCGTCAATCGCAATCACATCCTGCGGGCTGGTGCCCCAGGTGATCTGCGGGTGCAGATTGCTGCAGTCGAGAGCGATCTCACGGTCAAAGGCGGCACCGTCGTCACTTGGCAAATGATGCCAATCCGCCACCGCCTGGTCCCACAGCTTGCCACTGGGCGCGAAAGGCCTGCCGGCAATGTAGTTGATGGTGGCATCATCCGGTGCGATCAGGCCCGAGCGGGCACCAAATTCGATGGACATGTTGCACACCGTCAAACGCGCCTCAATGCCGAGCCCGCGAATGGTCTCACCGGCATATTCCACCGCAAAGCCGCTGCCCACCGCGATGCCATGGCGACCAATGAAGGCGAGGATGAGATCCTTGGCATACACACCGGCGGGGAGACTGCCATGGAAGTTCACCCGCATTGTCTTCGGGCGGCGCAGAATCATCGCCTGGGTTGCCAGCACCCGCTCAATCTCAGTGGTGCCAATGCCCCAGGCCCAGGCCCCGAGGCCGCCGCTGGTGGCGGTGTGGCTGTCACCACAAACAATTGTTGCTCCCGGCAGGGTGATGCCGAGTTCGGGTGCGATCACATGCACGATGCCCTGGCGCGAGTCGTTCACGTCGAGCAGTTCGATGCCGAACTCGCGGCAATTTTGCTGCATGGCGCTAATCCGCTCGCGCGCCGGTAGATACGTCATCCAGGTCCGGCCGGGCTGGGTGGAGGGGTCGTGATCAACCACACCGAAGGTGGCCGCAACAGATTTTGGTGCAAGGCCGCGCCGACGCAAACCATCGAAGGCATCACGACTTGTCGCTTCATGCAAAAGATGCCGGTCGATTTGAATAAGTGTGCGATCAGCGCCCAGTTCCCGGATGACATGACTGTCCCAGATCTTGGAAAATAGGCTGCGTGGCAGTGCGGCCATGTAAGGCTCTTCCCCTGAACACTTTTATTTTTTGGGCAGTTACTCTGCAACTGCCAATTTGTATCGCCTTTGACAGCTATTAGTAGCTTCGCCTAAGCTCGCAAGAATATCAAGGGGTGATGAAGCCCCAGGCGGGAGAGGAACACCTCATGCCGGCAGGCTCCGTTGTAATCGTGTATCGACAGCCCTTGTGCGGAACACGGTTTTGAGCGGCGCGCACGCATCGCTGCGTGAGGTGACGCGCTCTTTTGCGACAGAAAAAGGCAGCGTGCTGCACGCGCTAGGGCCGATCAGCTTCGATCTGCAGGCGGGCGAGTTCTTCTCGGTGGTAGGCCCCTCCGGTTGCGGCAAATCGACCTTGCTGGAGATTATCTCAGGCCTCAGCCCCGCCAGCACCGGCAGCGCGCTGTTCGAAGGACGCCCGGTCGGCAGTGACGTGCCCGAGGGCGTGGGCGTGGTGTTCCAGGAGGATGCCAGTTTCCCGTGGCTGTCGGTGCGCGAGAATATCGGTTTCGGGCTGCAACAGCAGGGCGTGCGCAGCGCCGAAATTCGCAGGCGGGTGGATGACGCGCTCAGGCTGGTAGGCCTCTGGGACTTCGCCGAGGCCTACCCCGTGCAGCTCTCCGGCGGCATGCGCCAGCGCGTCTGCATCGCCCGCACCTTGGTGCTGCAGCCGCGGCTCATCCTGCTCGATGAACCGTTCGGCGCGCTTGACCAGCAGACAAGGCTCCTGATGGGCGATGAGGTTCTCACGCTATGGCGCGCCACCGGGGCCACGGTGATGCTGATCACCCATTCGCTGGACGAGGCGGCCTTGCTGTCGGACCGGGTCGGTGTGATGTCGGCCCGGCCCGGCAGGTTCCTTGAAATCGTCGAGACCGGATGGCCCCGCGAACGGGATTCCCGTCTCGCCACCGGGGCACGGTTCGGCGAAATCTCAAGCCATTTGTGGGGCCTGCTGCGCGGCGAGTCGATGAAGGCCATGCGCTCCCAGGCGGTGGCCGCATGAGGAAGGCCACGCTGATCCGCGTGGCCCTGCTGGCATTGCTGGCGGTGGCAGCGGAGCTGGCCTGCCGCACGGGGTTGATTGGCCGCTTCACCATGATCCCGCCGAGCCTCATGGTAACCGGGTTGGTGCGTTTGCTGGCGCAGGGCGAGCTTGATGGCGAGATCACCACCACATTGCTGGGCGTCGCAACCGCCGCCGGGGCTGCGATCCTGGTGGGCTTCGGGCTCGGTGCCGGTCTGCATGCAATGCCCAGGTTGCGACGCTGCCTCGACCCGGTACTGGCCACCTACTACGCAATCCCAATCTATGTGCTCTACCCGATGTTCCTTGTCCTGTTCGGCATGAACCGCACGCCCATCGTGTTCATCGGCTTCATGTTCGCCGTGGTGGGCATGATGACAAGCACGCTCAACGGCCTCGACCGCGTGCCGCCGGTGCTGATCAAGACGGCGCGCGTGCTGCGTCTAAGCCGGGTGCGGCGGACGCTGAAGATCGTGCTGCCCTGTGCGGCACCCTATGTGTTCGGCGGCGTGAAGCTGGCGATTGCTTATGCGTTTGTCGGTGTGCTCGGGGCCGAGTTCATCCTGTCCGGCAATGGGCTCGGCTATCAGATCGCGCTTGCCTTCAACAATTTCGACAACAAGACGATGTACGCCCTCATCCTGTTTGTCGTTCTCGTGGTTGCCAGCGTCAACAGCCTGTTCTTTGCATGGGAACACCGCCTGTTGCGGCGACGGGAGCGATGAGCGCAGATACCTCTCGCGGCACCTGGCCGGGTATGGGTGACAGCCTGATGTTCCTGGTGGCCGTGATCGCCGTCTGGCAGGCGCTGTATCTGGTGGTGGGAGAGGTTGCCATCACGCCCCCTTTGGAGACCATGGGCAACGCCTATGCCCTACTGCGCTCGGCGGATTTCTGGCCCAATGTCGCATCCAGCTTTCGCGCACTCGGCATAGCACTGGCAATCGAGCTGGTCTTCGGGCTGCTGATTGGAACGCTGCTTGGGCTGAACCGGCTGGCGGGCGAAGTGGCCGAGCCGCTGATTATGACGCTGTATTCAATCCCCAAGATCGTGTTCTACCCAATCGTGCTGATGTTCTGCGGCATTGGTACTCTCTCGGTGGTGGTGTTCGCGGTCATGCACGGCATTTTGCCAGTGCTGCTGTTCACCATGACGGCGGTTCGCAACATCCGCCCGGCATTTCTCAAGACGGCGCGGGTGATGCGGATGCGCGCGGGCCAGGTGATCTGGCGGATCGCCCTGCCTGCAACGATTCCAGAGGTGTTCACCGGGTTACGCCTGGGTTTCGCGGGCACAATGCTGGGCGTGTTGTTGAGCGAGATGTTCGGCTCCAAGAACGGTCTGGGGTTCATGCTGATGAATGCCATCGGGCTCAACCAGGTCAACCTGATCATGGCGCTGACACTCGTGCTGGTGGGGTTTGCCGCCGTGGTCAATCTAGCACTGCTGGCGCTTGATGGGCGGTTGCACCGGCGAAAGTAAAGAAAGACCAGTTTCGAGAAGCCGAATACTTGCATCAGAACGCAGGCGGTCGCTGGCAATGACATCATCAAAACGCCAGATTGTCAGTCCCGGAGAGTCATGATGCTAATCTGACCCGAGTTGGGGAGGACCTGTTGTGGCAAGCATTCTTCATGGCGGTGCCCGAACGACGCCCGGAGTTCGAGCCGAGCTGCAAGCGTCGAAAGAGACGAGCGGTGCCCTGGCCAAACGCTACGGTCTGAGCCGAACCACTGTGGCAAAATGGCGGGCACGCACAAACACCGCCGATGCCCCGATGGGGCCGCGCGCCGCCGCTGAGGACGCGAGCGGACGATCGGCAGCACGGACAATGCCGGCAAGCCGCAGCAGATCCGCTTCGGCCAGAACGAAACCATGGAAACCATCGCTTGCCATACGCCGAATACGGCTGTCGGCGCGCCACAGAACAATGCGCCAGGCACCGATGTCGAGGGTGGCATGGCCGAGCGACCGACCGAGAATGGCCTGGTTCTGAGCAACCGCCAGATGATCCCGGTCGCGGCTGCCGC